>CAZJTP010000039.1:0-26763 GCA_964548955.1 uncultured Phycisphaeraceae bacterium | reverse complement strand
GTATCCTGATTCGTTGTGGCTGATACAGCCAGGCATCCGTCGAACGTGGCTGGGAAGGCAACGTCGCTGCTACCAGTGCTGCCAACGGGCGCGATGACCACCACGTCGTCACTCGCTGCATATGCGACGGCATCTGCAAGCTCGTCGGTGCCCTGAGAAAACTGTACAGCTGCGAGGATGACGTCGGCGCCGTGATCCACAGCCCACCGGATTCCCTCCGCCGTGGCCGACTTCGTTCCGACGCACCCGTCCAAGACGCGCACCGGCAACAGCCACGCCCGACCATTCAAACCGGCCACCCCCACACTGTTGCTCGTCGCCGCTGCGATGATGCCGGCCAGATGCGTGTCGTGCGGACAGGCGTCCAACGTGTCAAACGGATCACCGACCGTCGCGCACCCTTCGAGCAATCGATCGGCAAACTCGGGATGGGGATCAATCCCGCGACCCACAATAGCAACGACGATGGACGAAGTACCGGCATGAATGCTCCATGCCTCCAATGCCCGCACGTCGGCACCGACCGTGCCCGGCTGACCGTCAACCGCCTGACCCGTATTGCAGAGGCCCCACTGTAACGGCAGATCGGGATCGTTAGGATTCGCACCAGTCGCGAATTGGGCACACAGCACAATGGCGGCAGGCATGTACAGAGAGATCAACCGGTAGCGCATCGGCTTCCACTCGCTACTCGATGTCCACGTCAACAGAGCCGTTGTAAAACGGCGGGAGGAACGCCTGAAAAACGATCGTACATGATCACGGTCTGTGGCGACAGCCCCGAAATGAATCGAGTTGTCCCCAATCCTGTTCGGCACTCAGATTGCTCTGCCACAAACGCATCACGCCCCACAGAACGTATTCGCACCAAACTTTATTTGCGCTGGGACACTTTATGGCACATACTTAATGGTGGATGGCGCGGAAGAAAAAGCCCAAAATCAGAGTCTGTAACATCATTACCGGGCTCACAGTTGCACGTTCCTCTCATGGTGTAGCGATTGCGTTGTCTGTGTTCGCCCTTGGGCGTGTGCGTCGCGCTGCATGTCCACGGCAATCCGTCGGCTGATCCGGGCTCGGGTTCGCACGCGGTACACGGTCTTCTGCATCTTGCGATGTCGGCGAAAGCCTCATTCAACGGCGTTGGATGCCGACGGCAGGAGCGAATCGCCCAGAGCAGTTTCCGTTTTTTGTGTAGCGAGCAGCGGGCTAAAAGCCCGCGCGGAATCTCCGAGGCAAGCGTTTCTTCCAAGAGCCCAAAACCGCTTCGTGAAATCGAAAAACGCCCTAAGCGGTCTAACGTACGTCCGTATCTGCCTTGATTGCCGGGAATAACGCCTTTTCTCTGAATCACCATCACGAACTTATGTAAGACCGCTTAGCAAGAACAATCGGGCGGAGCGGTTCCACGAACAACGCACTCGCGGCCGGGACACCGGCCGAAATCGCCAAAAACTTGCCGCATAAACGGACATGCACCACTCTGATTGCTTCCATCAACCGAAAGCGATAGAGTTTATAATAATGAGGTACTTATGCCGTGAGGACCAACGATGAAGCTCCTTAGTCTTGAAACCATGCGACTCGGGGTTGATAACCTCCGGCTGCACAAGCTGCGGTCGCTGCTGACCTCACTGGGGATTATCTTCGGCGTTGCGGCGGTGATCTGCATGTTGTCCATCAGCGAAGGCGCCTCTGCTGACGAGTTGAGAATGATCGAGCTTTTGGGCACCAGAAACATCATCATCAACTCGGTCAAACCGCCACAGACGGCGCAAACCTCGCAGGCCAACACGAACCTCGTGGAATTCGGCGTGACCCGCGACGACCTGGCGATCATCGAGGCAACCATACCCCACATCGACCACGTTGTCCCGCTCAAAACGGTCGCGTATAAAGCGTGGCAAAGTGAGCATCAATCCGCGCTGAACGTCGTCGGCACCACGCCGGCGTTCTTCGAGGTCGTCAACATCGCGGTTGCCCGTGGGCGGCCCCTGACCGACCAGGACCTCACTGAACGCACCAATGTCTGCGTGATCGGTGAAGAGGTTAGCCGGGAACTTTTTCCCTTCAAGGACCCTCTTGGTGAACTGATCCTCGCCGAGCGGTTTCCCGCGGCTGTTCCATTCACTGTAGTCGGTATCCTCGAGGAGGTTCAAACGGCTGGCGCACCGGCGCGCGGCGTCGAGGAACGCAACCTGAACCGCGAAATCCTCGTGCCGTTTTCCACCGCTATGACGCAATTCGGGGAGATCACCGTGCGGAGGAGCGCAGGCTCACGCGAGTTCATTAAGATGCAGTATTCGGACCTCTACGTCACGGTCGATGAGCTGAAGCACGTCCTGCCGGTGTCAAAGATGATTGAGCAGGTGTTCAAGCATGGGCACCGCAACCTCGACTACGAGGTGAAGGTCCCGCTCGCCAGGCTGCAGCTCGCGGAGAAGAAGGAGCGCAACAAGAAATACACGCTGGGCTTCATAGCGGGGATTTCGCTGCTGGTCGGCGGGATAGGAATCATGAACATTATGCTCGCCACGGTCACAGAACGGACGCGTGAGATCGGCATCCGCCGTGCCCTTGGCGCTCGACAACGTCACATCGCCGTGCAATTCCTCGTGGAAACGGTCGTCCTCTCGACGACCGGTGGTGTCGTGGGTGTGCTTCTCGGTGTGGTCGGTGCTCACTTCGTGACCATGTTCGCCGATTGGGAGACGATCGTCAGTACCTGGTATGTCGTGGTGAGCTTTGGCCTATCGGTCCTGGTGGGGATCTTCTTCGGCATGTATCCGGCTATGTCCGCTGCGAGACTCGACCCGATCGAGGCCCTGCGACACGAGTAGTCGGCTGGGCACTTGGTCCGAGAAAATAAACTCTCACTGATTCTAGGCGTTTTTTGGGCCTGTAAGGCATCCGGATAAGGTTAACACTTGTCAATCCAGCGTTGATGTTGTATAATACAGGTGGCAAGTTGGTCCCCCCCCGCCACTTATTCTCTCCAATGTCAGTGATAGTGTGTCTTCCGTGCGGGTGTCGGTTTTCGGCGCGCTCGATGTGAGGTCGTGATTAGTCGTGCAATAGGGCACACACACCCGCGTCGGACGGCGTACTAAGTGCTGGGGTCTGTTATGGGTCCATCGCTGTCCAGCGATCCGGAGGAGAGAAGCTGAGCGGAAGGAGTAGACCGATGGCTACGCAAATGATCGACGCCGCCAAAGTGAAAGCTCTGCCGGCCGCCCTGCCGGTAGCCAAGCCCCCGAACGATGCTGTGATCACTGCGCTCGCGATCGAGGACCAAGTTCTGCTGACCAAACTTCTGACCGAACCTGCGGACTTCGTCTATCACCCGGACTTCGACAAACCGTCAGTTGAGCAGAATCTCTTCGGCGGTGTCGCGAAGCCCGTTGACCGGAACGCAACCCGATTCGTGAAGTCACCCGATCCCATCACGGACGCGGTCACTGCAGGCGAACGGGTGCCGGCGCTCAGTTATGAGCAGGAAGAGCACCTGTTCATGCGCTTCAACTATGCCCGACGGCAAGTGGCCCGGATACTGGCCAAAAGCAGCGGCAGGAGACTCACTGTCACGGCGACCCGGCGGCTGCTGGCGTGGGGGCATCGTATCCTGATGACACGGAGTGTGATCGTCCGGCTGAACATGCCGCTGGTACTCGCGATGGCCAAGCGAACCAGGCTGACCAACATCGATTTCAACGAGATGATCAGCGAAGGCAACATGGCACTGCTTCGCAGCGTCGAGAAGTTCGACTGTTCGCGGGGTTACAAATTCAGCACGTATTCGTGTCGAGCGATTCTTAAGGCCTTTTCGCGTGTGGCAATGCGCGCCAGCCGGTATCGTGGAAAGTTCCCGACGGCGTTCGATCCGGGCATGGAGCGCAGCGATTACCTCGAGCGGCGACGGGAAGGCATCGAAGAGGATTGTGTGGACGAACTCAAGGACATCCTCCTGGACAACACTGCCGACCTCAGCGACGTCGAACGCACCGTCATCCGTGAACGCTTCGCTCTCGGAGTGACTGCGACCGGGCAAGCTCCCATGCCCAAGACGCTCGAGCAGGTGGGCTGCGTTATCGGTGTCACCAAAGAACGGGTCCGCCAGATCCAAAACAACGCGTTGAAGAAGATCCGTTGCGCATTGGAGGACCAATACCTGGCCGCCTAGCTGACACGCGGGTTGCGGATCTGCAAGGCTGACCGCCTGATCGGCCTCTACAGAGCAAAACGTCCTCCTACTCGCTCTAGCCGCGTGGGCGCCCGATGCAAACGGGCCTCTACGCGGCTCGGTTGTTCTCTACGAAATCCGCCTGGGGGATCGATGTTCCGGTCGACCCTTACCAGGTCAGCAAGGCAGCTCGACAGGCGGGAAAGCGTGTCCCGTATACCACTTCAACAGATCTTCAGGGTAACGCGGGGATGTCAGAGGGCGTGGACTTCGAGTTCTGCAGTTGCGTTCGAAGAACGCGAACCTGCTCGTGGCAGGCGGGATTGGTGCATCGCTCGTTACAAAGGCCGAGAAACAGTTCTGCGCCCTCAAGGTTTCCATCCGCGATGAGCAGGCGCGCCGCCAGACAGAATGTCCACGGGACATCCGGTTGTCGTTGATCGTAGCGTTCGAGCGCCCCCCGCAGACGCCGTCGCACCGCCGCTCCTTTCTCACCCATCTCGCAAAGTACCTCAATACGCGCCGTTGCATCGGTATACCGTCCTTCGACGAGATCGAGATACGCCAGTGTCGCCGTCGGCAGCGGGGATTCACTACGCCCGTCCACAAGCGCTTTGGCCTCCGTCCTCGCCCGTTGAAGATCATCGGCCAACGCGCATGACCAGGACAGAAACGAACGCCCATCCGCCGAGCCGGGGAAGCGAGCTAGGAATCTCTCCCACAGCGATACGCAACGGTCAACAATGCCCTGTGCCACAAAGAAGTCATGAACATCGATCGCCTGTTGAAGCGACTCCGGCCCACTGGCCGCTACGCGTTCAAAGAACGGAAAGGCACGCCCGATATCACCGGTGCTATAGTAGATTTGGGCCAAGTTCAGTGCGGCGGTCACGTGATTGGGGTTCCTTTCAAGGACTCCGATATAAGCCTCAACGGCTTCACTCGTGTGTCCAAGTACCCGATGGACCACACCTAGGTTCGTCAGGGCATCGGTGTTCTCCGGCATCCAACCCAGCAGGTCGATCAGCAAACGCTCAGCGGACCTGTATGACTCGCGCGTACCCTCTTGAATATCCAGCTCGGCCAGGCCCATCGTTGCAGCCACATCATAGGGATTGTTGGTGAGCGCCTTTTCGTACATGGCCCGGGCATCGGCGGGCCGGCCCAACCGACGATATACCATGGCGAGCCGGATGATTCTCGGGTTGTGCAACGGTGCCGCCTCGACGGCGTCCTCGAAGTACGTGACGGCTTCGGCATTCCGGCCAAGATCGTCGTACGCGGTCGCCAGGCGATACAAACCCAGGTTGTTGCCTGGATTGACCTCGAGAGACTTGTGGAGCAGCTTCAGCGCAGTCTCACCGTTCCCACGGCGCAGCTCCGACATGCCAAGCAACTGGTATGCCCCACTCTGGACATTGGGAGCATCATACCGCAGCTCCTTATTGGCACACTTGATGGCCTCCGTATAGTCCCCTTTCCCGTATAGCGTCCACCCCAACCGTTCCCACACGCGCGGCGTATCGGAGAAAAGTGTGGCAATCCGCGTAGTTTTCTTGATCGGTGTCGAATAGAAGTCAGCCACGTACCAACTTATACCGAAGCAGGTCGGCACAATTAGCGCCGCGGCCAGGACCGGCACAGCCCGACTCCACGACAACCTTGCCATCCAGCGTCGATAAACTTCCCAACTGAGCGCCGCGATCAACCACAACAACCCGATGATCGGCAGATACATGTAGCGATCAGCCGCCAATATGTTCCGCGCCGGAACAAACGGCAACGTCGACGCGATGGTCACGAAGAACCACAGCACACCCAGCCACGCCGCGCGTGATCGACGGCACGCCCAGGCGAGAATCAACAGGCTCGGCACCACGACCGCCACCGCCCGCCACGTCCCGGCGTCGGACCACTGAACAAGCGGCGGCGTTGGATAGTAGCTCGCCAGGCCCACCGGCCAGACGACGTGTTGGAAGTAACATCCAAGCGCGAGCAGCACGCGAACCATGCGTGGACCCTGTAAATGTTCAGCCGCCTCGGAGAACAGTGAGGCACCGGCCGTCGCCCACACGTTGACCAGCACGAAGATCCCCGTCACCAGGCTGCAAACGACCCAAAGCGCGATGAACCGCCAACCGAGCTTCGACCGCCGCGCGAAGGCTACGATCACCAGAAGCAGTGGAAGACCGATGCGAACCTTGCTGATCGCCGAAAGCAGAACGAATACGATCGTGAGAACCACCGACCGCGCGGTGGGTTTGTCCAGAAACGCTGCAAACCACCAGAGCGACAATAGCGTAAACAGCGTGGACATCAGCATCATGCGGCCATTAGTCCACGCCACGACTTCCGTTTGTAGTGGATGAACGGCGAACAACAGCGCCGCAACGGTAGCGACAGCGCGTGCGGCATTGCCACCATCCATACTGAGCGCTGTTCCCGCGTCTTGTTTCGCGTGAGGAGCGTTTCCGTCCGCGCGCTCGTGCAATCGCACGATCACTGCGTAAACAAGCACCGCGTTGAGAGCGTGCAGGAGAATGTTCGTCAGATGAAACAGCCATGCTCCGCCGGCGACACTCTCCTCAAACAGTCCGAATACGTTGGCGACGGCGAACTCCGCTGAGAAACTCAGCAGCGGCAGAGGCTGATACAAATCACGATGCACGATGGTGAACAGCTCGACCGCGTGGGAAAAGGATGGGTGATTCACGAGGACGTGATTGAGGGCCAAGCGGTGATCGTCACCGCCCACGAAACTCCCGCCGAGGGTCGGAAGCCCCATGACCACGGCTGCAACGAACACGATCATCACCGGCAACAACCGCCGCAGACGTGATGTACTTCGATTGTCATCGACGCGGGTCACGATGCTCCGGTGCTCCCTTGATCGTAGAGCCGCTTGGGAATCCGCGACGACCGGCGCGCCGCAGCTTGCACGGATGGTTTCGCGCGCGCGTCGAGCCGCACATCCGCGACTGCCGGATTCTATCGCGGTGTCTCCCGCGCCGCCAACCACGCGCATTGACGATACCCACGGTGTGCATCACGCAATGAATGATCGTGGACGATGAGGCACTATTGATGCTCGTGCGAGAATCCTTTCTCGCACGAATGGGCCGAGAAGGGATTTACGGCCCAACCACCCATGCTGACCACGCCACGATAGGACTTGTCCGCACGTCGGACGACGTTTCCGATAACCGTCTAGTGTCGGTTCCCGCCACGTGTCGCCCGGGCTCCGACACTGAAGGTCCAATCGGGCCGCTGCCGGTACGACTGCGTAAGGGTCCCAACGTTACCGGTATTTCCGGCGGCCGTCTGCTGTCCGAGAATCCACTCGGTTTCCTCAATACTCGACGGCACGCGACCGGCTGTCGCGGCACCGCCGGTTCACGTCACCTACACAGAGGCGAAGAACTACCATCCTGCAAGGTTCGTGCGATTCAGCTTGCTCGTTCGTCCGCGAATCGCGTAGCCCTTATCGGGTTGGGCGATGCTGCAAGTGTCACATCGTGTCACTTCTCAGCGACGGGGAATGCATTACCGGATTGTCACGGATAACACGTCCCATGTAGAACCGTTTGCCGCTCCGATAGGGAAGTCGTATTTGCCTGATCGGACGCGTGATCGCGTCATGTCGTCAACACCGATAAGTGCCCGTGATTCAGTACGTTAAGTTGCTCGGGCACCATGACGATAGCGGATTAGACTGCATGCCACGGAGTCGGGGGTAATGGCAAAACAACACGATCGCAAGACGCTCATAATCCACGATGACACCGCCTGGCGCAACGGCGCAGCGGTGGCTCTCGAGCAGCGCGATCTTGCTTGTGCCGTTACAGGCGAATGGCACGCCGGGACCATTGCAAACGCAACGCCGGACACGGCAGTCGTAGTTCTGCAAATACGGACGTGTGATCCCCAATCGGCGACATCGGCGATAGCAACGCTGCGCGACACCCTTCCGGACCGTGCGATCATCGCGATCGTTCCCGCCCGCAAGGCACTGATCATGCGCAGCGTCTTTCGCGCCGGAGTGTGGGACTGCCTCGAGGAGCCGGTCAACATCACGGAGCTTTGCGACATCGTCGCCAAAGCCATAAACCGTCGATCCGTGCGGCATGGTGCATCGACATCTGCGCATGCAAATCCCGGGGCCGGAGCCGACGCGCTTCCGGAGCACAGCGCGTTTCTGGATGCCCTGGGCACTTTGCGCAGTCTGTGTCGACGGCACGGCCAGCCGCTTTCGATCATGATGTTCGACCTCGACCGCTTCCGTGATTGCAACGAGCGCTACTCTCCCGCCTTTGGAGACCGCGTGTTGCGTTGGTTCGCCTCGACGTTAAAGGGCGCATGCCGGCGCAGCGACATCGTTGCACGCTACCAGGGTGATCGTTTCATCGCAGCCCTACCCGACTCGAGGGCGTCCGACGCGACACGACTTGCCCTCCGTTGCGCCCAGACCATGCGAACGGACGCGTTGACGGTTGCGGACCGACCATATGAGATTACGGTCAGCATCGGCATTGCCGAGAGCACCGCTGGCTTTATCGAGGCGGAACATCAACTCATTAAGCGCGCCCGCATCGCCCTTGACCATGCCAAGCGCCAGGGCGGTGGTCGAAACGTGACGTGGACCGATCTTCTTGACGCCCAACCATCGCGCAGGGACTTGGAGCGGTTGACGATCGACGGCGTCTCACACTGGATGGAGCGTCTCCGCCAACATCTGCGCTCGACGTACGTCGAATCGACTCGGGCATTGGTGGCGGCCGTTGAAGCGAAGGATCCACACACCCGGGCGCACTCCTTGACCGTAGCGGGCTACGCCGAGGGGATCGGCAAGCGGATGCAGTTGCCCGCACGCCTCATTGAAACACTCCGGGTCGCCGCCCTGCTCCACGATGTCGGCAAGATCGGCCTGCCCGACGCGATCCTCACCAAACCCGGACCGCTCACCGACGCGGAGTTCGACATCGTCAAACGTCATCCCGAAACGGCGCTGGAAATCCTGGGTCACGTGAGCTTCCTGACCGATGAAAGGCCGCTCATTCTCCACCATCACGAGCACTACGACGGGACCGGGTATCCAGTCGGACTTGTCGGGGATCGCATACCGATCGGCGCGCGCATTCTCGCCACTGCCGACGCGCTGGATACGATGTTCTCTCCACGCAGCTATAAAGGGCCCTACACCATCGATCGCGTCCGCGCGGAGCTTACCGCCGGTGCCGGTCGGCAGTTTGATCCCGCCGTCGCCGATGCGACCCTGAGGTGGCTTAGCGAATCGCCGGACGACTTTCGCCTCACGGCCGCTCTGGGAAATGCTTGAAGGGAGCTCTTCGGGCCCTCATCACCAGCATGACCGGGCGATCCATTCACCGGTTCATCCAAAGCGAATATTCCGACCGTCGGGTTGCTGCGGTTGCGGCTTACGGACGATTGCAGGCCTGGCGATCGTTGATGTGTTGGGCGACGGCTTCCGCGATCGCCCGGTAGCCGATCAGGTTGGGATGACCGTCGGCCGAAATGGGGTAAGGCTGCTCGCCGCGGTCGAGACATGCCCGAAGGGCGGGCAGGGTGTCTACCCAGGCAATCCCGTGTTCGTCAAGTTGCGTGATGATCCGGTTGCGGACCGTATGCTCGAAGGTCGTCAACTCAGGATATTTCGGGTACTTGCCCGTGTCATCCACTATCGCCTCGAACACCAGTTCCTTGGTCGGCAGCAGAACGACAACAAAGTCAACACCGCGTGTCCGGCACCGCGCCGCGCACTGACGCATGACTTGCGACGTGATGGAGAGGCTCGCGCGGATCCGAGCGTCGTTAAGGTTAAGGACCGCGTACCGATACGGCGCCGCCAGGACGGTGCGGAAAGGACCGTTTTCAAACGTGCAATAACGATCGGATCGCTCTGCCGCCCATTGCCGGGCCACATCCCAATCGTCCTTTGCGGCGGCGACGGATGCAGGATCGGCGCCCGCGATCTGAAGGCAGCGGTCCTTCGCGCTCCGCAGCAACCCGTACAACTTGCAGTGGGCAGAGAGCATAATTCGACCACGACGAAGGAACGACGGGCTGCCTGTGGGTGACGCCTTCGTGACAGACTGCGAGATGAATTCCCCGGTTACCGCGTCGAACCACGGGTTGTTCTCCTCGGCGGCGGCTACGGCGTCGGTGAACGCGGGATCGGCCAGGTCCTGTCGGCGACCGTGAACGTAGACCTGCTGGAAACAGTCGAACAGATCGTTGCCGAAGAAAAACCCCAGCACGATGGTCTGCGGATTCATCGCCAGGGCTTCGTCGAGCACCTGAAGACACTCGACGGGCCCCCATCCACCCGCACCCATGTTGTAGACCGTTGTGCCCAGCAATTCCCCGACGACCGCCGGCCAGGAATCACGAGGTGAAACAGGAACCCCTCGACCAAGACGGTTCGATCCGACAAGACCATAGGTTACGGAATCGCCCAACGCGACCACGTCGGCACGGTCAGGGATTAAGAGATTGGCATATCCTCGTCGATCGTGCCCCGGATACTCCGGGTTGCCGCGCCGTCCGGTCTTAGGGTCGGGGATTCTGGCGGGGATGGCGGTGACCCACTCGCGTTGATATCGCGGCATCAAAGCCAGGTCGACCGCAGGTACAAGGCGGGACGCGCCCTGCAACGCGACTTCGCAGACGATCACGGCGCCGATCACCGCAACGGCACGAAACGTCCAGCGACGTCGGGTTGTCGAAGCACGCCGAGAGGAGCTGGGATCAATTGAGACCATTGGATCAGCTGTTTTAACGAGCAGCGCCGGATGCTGCGGGCGGCCTGTCCGCCCGTGCTGCCGAATCCGGAGGACACTGGCAACAAGCTGCCAGTGGCACACGCAGCGCGTACACGAGTGTTTATCGGCTGTTGAGCCGGCGCACTTGACGAGTGCCCGCCCGTGTGGTTGGTAGCTTCAGCTTCGGCAGATACGACTACGAGGCCGGCAGTTCGATCCTGATGTCACAGACGTGACCCTACGCTGGCTCAAAGCCCGTGCGGGTCGCTCGGGAATCGGTAGCGTTTCGCAATCCGGAATGTGCTACACGAAAACGGAGTTTGCTGTAAACGTCACGACGTTGTCACATGGGGTGGGTTGTCGACGTGCGATACCGGTTTTGAGTCGGTGGCACATTGCTCGTGTTCGTCGTGGCCGGGGGTATATTCGGGAACGAGGCGTTTGAGTTCGTCCTGAAGCTCGCCGTCGGTGCTCGTGTCCGACATTGCCGTCAGCCGATCGACGCCGCGGCGTATCGTCTCCGGGTCCTCGGGCCGGTGTTTCCAGATACCGATCTTGGGATGGGCGGTGTCGCCGATGTGCTCGCCCTCGCTGAGGAGTTCCTCGTAGAGCTTCTCGCCGGGACGGATGCCGGTAAAGGCGATCTCAATATCGACGCCCGGCCTAAGACCGCTCAGCGTGATCATATCATGGGCGAGATCAACAATCTTGACCGGCTCTCCCATGTGCAGGACGTAAATCTCGCCGCCCTTGCCCATCGCACCGGCCTGGAGGACAAGCTGGGCGGCCTCCGGAATGGTCATGAAGTACCGTTCCATCTCGGGGTGGGTGACGGTAACGGGGCCTCCCTCAGCGATCTGCTCCCTGAAGATGGGGACGACGCTTCCGCTGCTCCCGAGGACGTTTCCGAAACGCACGGTGACAAACTGTATCACTGCCGATGCACCGATGCTCTGCACGTACATCTCCGCGACGCGTTTTGTGCACCCCATCATGCTGGTAGGGTTGACGGCCTTGTCCGTCGAGATCAGGACCATTCTTTCGACACCGGCCTCGACACAGACGTTGGCAATCGTGGCGGTACCGCCGATGTTGTTCTTGATCGCCTCGCCGGGATTGAGCTCCATCATCGGTACGTGTTTGTGAGCCGCTGCGTGAAAGACGATAGGTGGTTTTTCGAGCTGAAAGATGGTCATAAGACGAGGGCGATCCGAGATGTCCGCCACGTACGGGACGATATCGAGGTCGGCGTGTTTGGCGCGAAGCTCGCGGTGGATCTCGAACAGGACGTTCTCCGCTCGCTCCAACAGAATGAGCCGCCGGGGGGCAAATCCCGCGATCTGACGGCACATCTCGGAGCCGATGCTGCCGCCCGCGCCGGTGACCAATACGCACCGGCCGCGCAGTTGTTGCTCGATCCTGTCCGTGTCCAGCTCGACGGGTTCGCGCCCCAGAAGGTCGGCGATATCGACCTCGCGAATCTGGCTGACCTGGACGCGTCCTTCGATTACATCGGTGACGGCGGGGATGGTCCGAAACAGCACGCCGGTGCCCTGGCACCGTCCAACGAGCGCCCGAATGGATTTCGGGGTTGCCTGGGGCAGCGCGATGAAGACCTCCTGCACGTCCTGGCTGACACAGATCTCACGGATATTCGTAGTTCGCCCGAGGACCTCGATGCCGTGAATCCGGCCGTGAAGTTGGGCAACCTCGTCGTCAACGAATCCGACACAATCGTAACGATCGTGGCGCATGCGGAGAATCTGTCGCAGGACAGCCTCCCCCGTGTCGCCGGCACCGACGATCAATACCCGCTTCAGATTGCCCACCCGTTGTGGCTGAATGTCCTCATAGTAGAAACGCACCAGAATACGGGCGCCGGACACGAGCGCTATGGTGGCGGCCCAATCGAGCGAGAAGACCGACGATTGCGCCAGAATGCGGATCGGTGCGCGATCGATCAACAACTCGCCAAACACAACATGCCAGCCGTTCTCCACCAGGAAATACGCGAGCAAAAACAGAAAGGTCCCGACCAGCGACGCGCTGATCACACCGAACAGGTCACGCAGACCGACGTATTGCCACGAGCTGCGATACTGACCGGTCCAGTGGAAGACGAGCAGCTTGACAGGCAGAGCCAGGACAAGCAGGGGCCAGTACAACTCGAAAAACCACAGGTACGTCACGCCCCCACGGCGAAGCGTCCAATGGAAATTGTAGGCGAGAAAGAATGCAACGAGCAATGCAAGTGCAAACAGGACGGCATGGGCCGCCACCACGAGCAACATGCGGTAGCGGACCATGAAACGCGGGTAGGCCGCGTGTGGATTGTCTGCCCCGTCACTCACGTTCCGGCCAAACTCCTGTCACACTGCATCGTGCCATGAAATCGTTGACCACGTATTCCGCAACGCCGCCATCGCCGGTCCTACGGGTTAGACTGATCCGGCTCCGCAATAAAGGCCGATCGGGCGCTGCGCATCTGTGCGGGCCAGTCCACGTACGCTGTATGGGGAATATCACGAACGAGAGCCGTAGCGGCCGGAACGGCTTCATCCTGTTCACCAAGGTACCAGAGCACGAAAGCATGCAATGCCCGAGGATCGGCATCTTGGTCGGCGGCGTTTGCTTGCCATTGAGTCTGAGCACGCACGCGGCGCGCTTCAGCCGCATCACCATATGCGGGTGTCAAGTCCAGATCGTGAATGAACGGATTGGGGTCGCGCCGGATCAGCTCCCCCAACACCGCAAGGGCGGTGCGAAACGCCCCAACGGATAAATGGCAGAACAGCTCGCCGACCCTCGATTCCGCATCCGACGGTTGCAGCATGACGGCGGCCTCAAAGAACCTGGCAGCACGGCGGTAATCCCCCTCCCGAAACTGCGCCCACGCCTCCGCCCGGACGCGCACATGATCAAGGTCGGCGACCGCTCGTAACCTTTGGTCGAGCCCCACAGCGGCTACACCCACATCGTCCTCCCGCGTCTGCACAAAAGGCATCCGGGCGATCGGTGACGGCACCCCGTAAGCCGCTCCAGTACGCGAAAAGGCCCGATGCACGGGAGCGTTAAGCGATGTCGCCGCAAGGAGCGCCGGACGACGCGAAAACGCTGTAAACAGATCGCCTGGTCTTGTCGAGTAGCGGCTGAATCCACCATAGCGGTCAAAGGCCGGTTGTCGTTGCCGAAACGAGCCGGCCGGAAGATACGGACTGACCAAGTTGGCCGTCGAACCGGCCTGCACACGATCGGACACCTTGTGGGCTGCGCTGAGTGGAGTAAATCCCGTGCGCCGAGCTGTCGGCCACCGCCGCGCCTGGTAGCCGCGCAGGGCCTGTCGCTGCACCTCGTTTTGGAAGACACCGGGCGGACGCCGGTACCGATACGCGGGACTGGCATTGCCGTAGGCGTCGATCCTGGTTGTCGCGTTGTATCTGGTATCGGTCTGGGCAAAAGTGACGGGACTCAGAAGACACACGGGCACAAGCAACCCGAAACCGGCGCGGAGCGGCAAATACCGTAACCTCCGCTGACCTACCATGCGCGCACTCCCTATTTTCTGTGCCGCAAATGCACTTGCGGCATGACGTTACAATCGGCAAATCGTAGGTTGCCGCACAGTTGAAATCAAGGCAACAGAAGCCCTGAAAGATGCTCGAGCGCTCCCGTAAGGTTCAACGACTCAAGGGATTACGGCTCGCCACGGTTGCGCTGGCTCGTGGTCGGGATCGCATCAAGCCGGCTTTTCAGTTCCAGAAAGAGCTGCCGGATCGGCTCGTAGGATTCGTGCGTGCCGCGCTGGCGGGTAGGTACACTCTGCAACGATTCGGCGCGGGTCTTGGAAAAGTGATTGGCTCGCTCGAGGAGTTCGGCATGAATGGATTCGGCTGTGCTCATCTGTCCGGCATCGAGGTTGAAGCGCTTCTCGAAATCAAGCACGTACGCGAACCAGGTGGACGGCTCGTGGCCAATCCATCGCGGGATGGCGTCGGATTTGATTCGCCCTTTACCGGCCGGGGGGTTGGCGGCGGAAAAAGTAGACGCACCTCCAGTGTGAGAGGCAGTGGTATGAACCGGATCATCCTGTAGGCCCCAATCCTCAGGCCGCCATTTCCCTTCCGTCCATCGGGCGGTCATCCGGTCCATGAACCGGCGTCGTTTATCAAAGCTTCGCAGGTCCAATTTCAGCGTGCGGTGTTTGGCGGGTTCCAACATCGGCTCCAGCTCCTTGGCAAGCCGATCGACGCTGTTGCGCATCTCGAGGATCAGCGGTCGGCTCTCCCCGGTCCATTCCGCGACCTGCTGAGGCGTGAACGGTGTCCCATCGGCACGGGCCTCCATCCACTCGCGTGTCTGCTTGAGGATCATGCCGCCATTGCGTACCAGCATGCCGGCCGCTTCCCGCATCATCGCCCGTTGGAAGCGAACCGCCTGATCTTCCGACAGACCGTAACGCTGAGCGACGCGCTCGTTGCAGACCTGCAATCGCTTCAGCGGCTGTGTCGGAGGGATGGCGGCAACCTCGCAAACCAGATCGCGCGCGAAGCGGTCCGCCTCGTTCGTCCACCCGTTGCGCTTCCAAATATCGTGCATGGCCCGCTCGATGATGGGGTATTCCCTATCCCAATCGAGTTGACCCATGTGCTCGCTGAGGCGGTGGAACTGCTCAAGCAAGGTGGGATCAATACCGTCTTGCGGTGGGTCGGCCGAATATACTAAGGCCGGACTCACGAGTGGTGTCGTAAGTGTCATCACCGTGACCGTCAAGCGGAAGCGTCGATAGCTTTGTCGGTGTGTGGTCATAGACATGCCCCCACGACTCCGCGATCCCTGTCCCCCAATCGACCCCGCCCAACGAGCGATCCGTAAACCTCCAAATGCAAGATCAGGACGGGCCGTAGTATACCACATCGGACACAAACCAGTGCCGAGCGAAACGCGCACACCTGTTACGGATTGGTTACCGGACCTTAAGTGCACACGCTATCGGAGAAGTTGCGCAAGTGCCTAAAACTGCCGCGCGACAATGAATTCAGCCAGGGCGACAAGGGACGATCTGGCGTCGCCGGGCGGTAACGGTTCAAGTCGGCGAAGCGCATCGCTGACATGGTTCGCAGCTACGGAGACAGCGTATTCAATGCTGCCTGTTTCGTGGAGCCATTCGCAAAGGCGCTCGCTGTCGCACGGAGCCCTGCCGGTGATAACAGCACGAAGGGCTGACGCCGTTTCTTCACCGGCTGCCGCCAGGCAGTGGATGGTCGGCAGGGTGAGCTTACCGAGGGTCAGGTCCCGGCCAAGAGTCTTTCCGAGCTGTTGTTGATCCCCCACAATATCAAGCACATCGTCAATGATTTGGAAGGCGACCCCAGCTGACATTCCATAGTCGTGCACAGCCCGGACGACTGAGTCGTCCGCACCCGCGAAGTAAGCGCCGAGCTCGCAACAGACAGCCGTCAGCGTGCCTGTCTTTCTCCGGATGATGTCGAAGTATTGCGGCTCGCTGATCCGATCGTCGCCGCGTAGGTGATTCTGCAACAACTCACCCTCGCACACCGTGTTGGTGGTTGCCCCAATTCGCCTTGATGCATGCTGAGTGTCAAGCCCGCTGCATAGATGAAACGCATGGCTGATCAGGTAGTCGCCCAGGAGCACCGCCGCCACATTCCCCGCGGTTGCACATATTGCCGGCCGGCGGCGACGTTCATCCGCGACATCCAGCACATCGTCGTGGACGAGCGTGGCCATGTGCACCATCTCGACCACCGCGGCCAGGGTACTGTGGGCGGCCGACAGTTCGCCGGTTGCCTTCCCGGAAAGCAGCAGGAGCGCCGGACGGAGCATCTTGCCCCGGTAAGAACGAACTCGCTCGCACAGGCTGTTCACGAACGGCGTTTCGCTTTGTAACTCGTTGTCGAAGATGCGCTGTGAAACGGCCAGCTCATCGCCGATCGGAGCGTACAAATCAATCAATGACAGGGTGAGGTTACTCATCGGATCAGCACCGCGTGTGCAGGCACGCCATATGTGTGCATGTCTCGCGTTATCGCGTCCAGGCATCCTGCGTTCACATCAAATTTATTTTACCGGTTCACAAACAGGCCCTGCAATTATTTTCAAACGTTTTGAAAGAACAATGAGAACAGGGCGAGCATGCGCTCTGCACGATGGTACCGTTGGATTGGATGGGCGCATGCCGAATCCGAGTTTGCTGGGCCGAGAATCCTTTCTCGGCCCATTCGTGCGAGAAAGGATTCTCGTACAAGCGGATTCTCGCACGAGCGGGCTCAAAGCCCGAGCGGAGCTTCATCTATCAGAGCACACACACGACTCCCGAGAGCCCGTGCAAACCAAAGTCTGCGGCTCAGATGATCGCGGGACTTGTGAGATAACACACCGGGTTCAGTGGGAAAGCGATGAAGTCACCCACATGCTCGTGTGTCATGGTCCTCTATTCACACTGAGCCTGGTGTGGTGACGGGCGAATAATCGGGCGCGGCGAAGGGTGATACGTGAGGACTTATCGGATCGTCCTACGCCGGCGTGCGCCGGTCAACTCATCTACGCCGGAAACCGATACCGACGATATGACTTGGTGTCCGACGACACAGCTTTCCAACACCACGGGTGGTGACGGCATGCACCAATCGTGGACCACGCGGCTCATACACTGGGTGGCAGAGGCCCGCTCGCACCGGGTGATCTGCCTCGTCCTCGGCATCTGGCTGTTCAACGGCTTTGACCTGACATTTACCGTTCTGTCTCACCAGCAGGGCATGCTCCACGAGGAAAACCCGCTCGCCAGGCACATGCTTCAGTACGGAACCCTGTCGATCGTGCTCTATAAGATCGGGATGGTTCTGATCGGGAGCTATCCGCTCTTGCGTTTCCGCAGGGCCCGGATTACTGAGCTGGGGACATACGTCATCCTTGCCGCCTACGCCTTTCTGGCGGTTCACTGGGCCACGTGCTACGAGCTGTACACCATGTCCGCCACGGATAGCGTCGACCTCGCGGGGCTGGAAAACCTCGTCGACACGCCACCGCAGTAGCGTCGGGATCGCGACGGAAGACCGTACGCAGAACCGGCCCGGTGACTACACCGGTGGTGAGCGTCAATTTAACGGGTAACCGCGGATTCGGCAGCGTTCCCCGGTGCAAACGCCGCTCGGATCGCTGATCCCAATCCTCCATACATTTCGCGCGGGCGATCGCCCGCATGGACTCGCTCAGCGAGTGGCGAAATGTCAAGGACCAACGTAGGGTATGCGTTGGTCACTTGTTCACGACTCGTCGCCCGCGATCCGGGCTCGGTTCAAGAATCTCCCATGAATCCGACGCTCACCCCAGCGTGTTGAACCACGTCCTTTGGTTGAAATCCTCACCGTATTTGCTGATAATGGAGTGACTGGTTTCCCCGGGGCCGCTTGGATCGAGAGGTTTGCCATGAACAATGGCCTTGGTGCGGTGTGCGATGAGTTCTACGTGAGCAGCCGGCTCTTCCTCAAGCTCGAGATGAAGCTCGAGCGGGAGACGGTACTCCATTTTTTCGACCGGATTCGCAAGGAGTATCCGAGCCTGGCGAAACTGCACCGCCGGGACAACAATTGCCTCGTCCTGGAGGAGGAGCCCGACGAGCACGGATCTCGTCGATGGATTCGCCTGGACAGCGGCAGCTTGCGTTTCGGTCACTTCGCGCCGTCCAATACGGACGATGTGCGTCGTTTCGGCGAGCTAATCCTCACGCAAGCGCCGTATCACCTGTCGTTCAGCGATCTTGATTTTGACCATCTCGAGGTGATCTACGGATTCGATCTCGAGTATCGCGGAAACCATGACCTGCTCGTCGCGGAGACGTTGTTGGGTGAGCACGCCGCCAGCGGCTTCCTGTTCGGCGACGAAACCGCGCACATCATCGACGCGCAGCCATACTTCGGCATCGCGATGTCAACGGAGTGCGATCTGCAGGCCTACGTCGAGGTGAAATCGCGCACAACTACGTTTGAGGTGCGCAGCAACGTTTTCGAGAACGAACCGATCAGCGTCTTTCTGACGACCCGCAAGTATTGGGGCGTCGAGAATCCCTCATCATTGGTCGACGCGCTGGGGACGCTGTTCGACGTTGCTGAGGAGTTGACGACCGAGAAGGTCGTCCCGAACTTTGTGAATCCGCTGGCGGCGGCCATCGCAAGCAGATCGTAAAGAAACATCGAAAAGTCACAAAGTCGATATCAGTGATTTCTTGATGTTTAACGTGTCGATGCGCGTGGTATGGCTGATCTTGCCAAGATCACCGCGAACGGAACTGTCAACAAGACTGCCGCCAACCGCTTGGCCGAGGTCATGCTGGAACACAATGAGCCGCGGGCTTTCACCAGCGCGGATGCCCAGCGCACAACCCCCTCCCCCATGCAACTTACAGAAGAACTGGGCCTCGTCCAGGTCCAGGATACAGCCGCTACTGAGGTCTGGGTTAACCAGGTCTTCGCCGTTAATCAAAAGGCAGTACAGGACGTGGTCAAAAATCCCAAGAAAGCCAAAGCGGCCGCCGGCTTCCTCTGCGGCCAGGTCATGAAACTCTCCAGCGTCAAAGCCGATCCGAATCTCGTCAGACGAATCATCGAGTAGCGATTGGCACAAGAGCGATCCTGATGGCTCCCTGCTTCCAGTTCAAGCGAAATACTCGAACCGTTCAGGGAGTAAGCGCGCGGGCAACCATCCGTGATCGCCGCTCCCCTTGGTACTGTGCGCGGTGGTTGTTCCCCAAGGCCGGCTTAACCGCCGTGTAGGCTGGTGGTGTGTCTTATCGGTCATGAAGGAATCCGACTCGTGTTGCAAAGACCCATCGGTCCTTCAACAGACGGCAGGCTGCATTACAGATTCGGCGGGTGGCATGAGCAAGCGGTGCAGCACTACGCGGTCGGCGGCAGTCCGGGCTTGCCTACGAGGAATCCGGCCAGCGGGCATGAAGAGGGAGCTTGCCCGTGCACATGCCGGCTTTTCGCTGCCCATGGCACCCGGGTGCCTACCCCGAAGCCACAGGCCTGTCAGGAGAGCACTTGTCCCGTGTATGGGAAGGCCGCCTAAAGTGTCACGCAATCCGGGCGGCAAGCCCGCACGCTTTGTCGTTACGGCTATGTCGGGTACGATTAGACCGTTGGCCTGCTCGCGTAGGCGGATCGCTGGCGAAGCGGGCGATATGTGAGGAACGCCCCTGATGATGCTCCGGATTGTGACAATTGTGATGTTGAGCTTGGCGGTGACGATGTATGCGGCAAGCTGCACGCCGACGACACCCAACGTGCTTGACAAGCTCAGTAGTGTCCGTCTGATCATCAACGGGCAACCATTTGAGCTGTGGATCGCGGACGACACCCGGGAGCGAGAACGGGGCCTCATGTACATCACGCCCGAGCAGATGGCCGACCTCCCCGACGGAACCAAACGGGGGATGCTGTTTGTATTCGACCACGAGCAGCGTCTGAGCTTCTGGATGAAAAACACGATCATCCCCCTGGACATCGCCTATCTCGATTCAGACGGCATAATCGTTGCAATCCACACCATGGCCCCGCTGGACGATCGGCCCGGGCAATACCCCTCCCGCTCACCGGCCCGGTACGCCATCGAGGTCAGCGCCGGTATCTGGGACGAGCTCGGCGTCGCCAAGGGCGATCGAATCGAGATTCCCCCCTCCGCATTAAAGGGTACCACCTAACCCGCCGACTCTCCGATTACCAGCGTTCAGCTATGACATGCCAAGTGTTTGCCATCAGGAGGCTAACGGCTGTTGGTGGATAGCTGCTACTGCGAGTTACGGCGTGCAGGTTCTACTCGTCAATTCGCCTGAACGAAACCTTCCCGAAGGAACGACGGACCTGGTACGGTCAATCGGCTGGGACATCACATTAGCCCGCAATTACCGGGCCGCAGTTGAGGCTGCCGGCAGCGGTTCCATCGACGCCGTCATCATGGCCGCACCGGATAAGACGGCTTTACCGGACGATCGCCCGACCGACTTCGAAGCCTTCCTTCGAGTTGTCAACGCCCAGCGAATCGCGGGTGTGATGGTGACGGATCGCCCCGGCGAGACTCCCTCAAAAGTCCATTCGCTGATCGACACTGTGGACCGAGAGATCACCCTTGCGGAATTGCGGGGTCGGTTTGCGATGATCGAGCATTATCACGGATTTGTAAAGCGTATGGAGCGGGAACTGAACAACATGCAGCGTCTTGGTAAGCGTTTGAACCAGCACTTCCGGGAAGTGGACCAGGAGATGCGTCTGGCCGGCCGGCTCCAACGTGACTTTCTCCCGGATGTCAGTGAGCCCATCGGGAATGTTCGCTTCGCAACCGTGTATCGCCCGGCCTCGTGGGTCTCCGGCGATATGTTCGACGTCTTCCGCATCGACGAAGACACTACGGGCTTCTACGTGGTGGACGCGGTGGGTCACGGCATGGCAGCCAGTCTGCTCACCATGTTCATCAAGAGGGCAATCGTACCCAAACGGGTGGACGGCGATGGGTACACGGTCCTGACACCATCAGAGACACTGGCGGCGCTGAACGACGTCTTGACCGATCAGTCACTTCCCAACTGTCAGTTCGTCACCGCCTGCTACGGCCTGCTCAATCACCGCACGCTCATGCTTCAATATGCGCGCGGCGGACATCCCTACCCGATTCTGATCACGGCGGACGGCATTGTCAGTGATCTTAAAGCACTCGGCAGCTTGCTGGGAATCTTCAAGGGGGAGGAGTTTCCAACGATCGAGACCCAATTGCATCCCGGTGACAAGCTGCTGCTGTACACCGACGGTCTCGAGCTTGTGTTTCAAAGCAGCGACGCCGAATCACTCGACACCAGGGCATATCACCGGGTGCTGAAACAGCTCGCCGACCGGCCGGTTCAACACATGATGATGCACATCGAATCCGAGCTGGACCGCGAATCCGGTTCGCTCGATCCGCATGACGACGTAACCATCGTCGGTCTCGAAATCCTTCACCGTTAGAGCATTTACCGTTTCTGCGTAGCGGGCCGCGGGCTCAAAGCCCGCGCGGAGTCTCCGAGGCAAGCGTTTCTTCCAAGAGCCCAAAACCGCTACGTGAAATTGAAAAACGCTTTTGCACGCGCGGATCTACCGGAGCAAGCTTCACCGCTCCCCCGACGAATTGCGCCCGGATCGACGTGCAACTGAACCACGGGCTGAACCATACGTCTCGCAGAATGCGGAATTGGTCATCTTGAGTTGTGTTGTTGCCTGCGCTGCGACAGACAGTGCCGCACGCGTGTGATCGTACGTTCCTTCCCAAGGAGCACCAGTGTCTCCTCGATCGACGGGCTGATCGTCGTGCCGCTGACGGCTACGCGGACCGGCTGGGCAACCTTGCCGAGGTTGACGCATTTCTCTTCGCAAACGCTCTGGAAGAACGACCTCAATGCTTGGGCCGACCAGTCCGTGATCGCGTCGAGCTTCAGAAGCAGGTGTTCGAGCATCGCATAGCCCTCGTCGTCGTTCTTACTCAGGACCTTCTTTACCGCCTTTAGGTCGTAACTAATGGCCTCATCGACCACGAAAAGGAAGCCTGCCTTTCTCATGACATCCGCGAACGTGCGGAAACCGGCGCAGGCACGCAGGATGTGGGCCAGTGTTGCGTCGTCGGTCTGGGAGATGACCGACTGGAAAGTCGGTCCTACAGACGACACCGGTCCCGCTGATGCGTTGACGACGATGTAATCCTTGAACAGTTCCAACAGCCGATCCGGCGGCAATCGAGCAGCCCAGTCGGTGTTGAACGCAATCAGCTTCTCGCGGTCGAACCTGGCGTTCGTCTTGCCGATCCGGTTGATGGTGAACAGCTCGATCGTCTCTTCCAGGTCGATCTGCTCCCGATCCGCTCCAACGGACCATCCGAGCAGCGAAATGAAGTTGACCAGCGCCTCGGGCAGATAACCGGCCACACGGAAGTCGTGCACGTCGATCTCGGGCGGCGGCTGGCCTTTCTTGATCGCCTTTTCCTTGTCGCGTTTGCTCATCTTGCTGCCGTTCATGTTGAAGATGACCGGCAGGTGAGCGAATTTCGGTGTGGAAAATCCAAGTACCCTTTGCAATGCGATGTGCTTGGGTGTGTTCATCAGATGCTCCTGGCCGCGGAGCACGTGCGTGATCTTCATAAGCTCATCGTCAACGACACACGCGAAGTGATACGTTGGGAATCCGTCGCTTTTTTGAATTACAAAGTCTTCATGCTGATCGACCGCCACCGTGACCTTGCCGAGGATCTCGTCGTAAACGGTGATGTCCGTATCGGGCATCTTGAAGCGAACCACGACGGGTCGCCCATCGGCCTTTGCGAGAAGACCCTGCTTGATTGTCGGGAGGTGATCGGGTCTTTGGTACTTGAATCCGCCGTTTTTAGCCCTGGCGGCGTCGCGTACGGCCTGCAGCTCTTCCGGCGACTCGAGTGCGTAATACGCATCGCCCGATTCGAGCAGTTGTTGCAGGTGGTGGTTATAGATGTTGAGGCGCTGACTCTGAAGATAGGGACCGTAGTCGCCGCCCACTTCAGGCCCTTCGTCCCAGTCAAGGCCCAGCCAGCGAAGATCGTCAAGGATCTTCTTCACCGAGTCTTCCACGTGCCGGATTCGATCAGTGTCCTCGATGCGCAGCACAAACGCACCGCCGGCCTTTCGCGCGAGAAGCCAGTTGAACAGGACCGTTCGGGCCCCGCCGATATGCAGGTAACCCGTGGGGGAGGGTGCGAATCGCACGCGGACCGTTTCTGGGGTATCGTTCTTCAAGTCAATCACTCACGCCTGTTTTCGTTCGACATCCGGCACGGCGGAGGCGATCTCGACGGTTGACCCGGTACGCCTTTCGCGCACGAGGCGGATCAATAGAAAAAGCGGTCCGCTGACTGCATACCACAGCACCAACAGAAGGAGTGTCGGGGCCTTGATCAATCCGAACACGGCGACCAGCAAGAGGAACGTGATGAGCTGACTGAACGGCCTTTTGCCGATAAAGTACGCCCGGTGAAACCGCCGGTACGGAATGCGGCTGACCATCAAAAATGCGATCAACAGCGCCACGAACGGCATCGAGTACACGGTGATCGCCCGCCCCGTTTCCCCCATTTCTTCCTGAAAGAGGATCATCGCCACCATGACGCAGGCGGCGCCCGGGCTGGGAAGACCGCGAAAGGTCCTGAAGTCGAAATCCGCCTTCGCGTGCTCAACGTTGAAACGTGCCAGGCGTATGGCGGTAAAGGCCATGTACACGGCGGCTGCAACCCACGTAGCCCGGCCCACGAAGTGCTGGCTGATCGGCGATGGGAGAATCGATTCGTCGGCAAGCTCCTGGGTCATGAAGGCGACCATCAGTACCGCAGGTGCCACGCCGAACGTCACCATATCAGCGAGTGAGTCAAGCTGCCCGCCGAAGTTCGTCGTGCTGCGCGTCACCCGCGCGACCAGCCCGTCGAGAAAATCAAAAACCATCCCAACAATAACCAGCCCGGCCCCTACCGCCAGAAACGATGGAGGCGTAAGTTCCAACAGTGACTTGTGCAGGGTTTCGATCGGTGTCTTCGGGACGCCGGCTCCAAAGTCGTACATCGCGCGCAGGGCGAAGTGGATCGCCGCAAATCCGCATAACAGGTTACCAAGCGTCATCAACGTCGGCGCGAACGCCAACGACTTTAAGCGTCGTCGCCGACGCCGCGGCTGATCATCGTCAGGGAGCTTCGCCAGAATGGCCATCATGGGGCTCTTTGCACGTTTGACTGCTGATCGCAGTGTCTTACCGATGATTCCCAGAGCAGCGGGCTTTTAGCTTGCGCGGACCTCCGCGCGGGTTGAAATCTGCGGCTCGCAGCCGATGCCCCGGATGTCTTCAACAGGCTGCCGTGCCATGACGGACAGGCCGGCACGGACCTTGTCGCCCACCTCGACTATGATCTCGGTGTCATCCCGACGTGGGATGATCAGCTCCGTTCGCGAGCCGAATTTGATCAGTCCAAACCGGGTGCCGATCGGCAGATGCTCGCTGGGCGCAGCGTGGCAGATGATCCGTCGGGCAAGTACTCCCGCCACCTGGCGAACCTCCACGGGACCCGGCATCGAGTCGCCCGGATCGATAAGCAACGTGTTCGATTCGTTCCGCCGGCCGGACTCTGGATGCCTCGCGTCAAGAAACTCCCCCCGTCTATACGACACGGACCGTATGCGACCTGAGCACGGTGTACGGTTGACGTGCGCGTCGAACAGGCTGAGGAAGATTCCCATCCGAATCGCAGGACCATTGAGTGGCTCGTAGTGCTCAAGCTCCGTCACTTCCGTGACCTTGCCATCAGCCGGGGCACACAGCTCACCGGGTGCGAAACTCCCTTGTCGATTGGGGTCTCGGAAAAACGAAAGCACCCAAACCCAGACAGCGACACACGGGATCACCACCGGCCAGAACAGCCACGCCGATGCGGCGCACAGCGCACCGAGAAACAACGTAGCTAGTGCGATCTCACGTAAGCCTTCTCTTGCAATTGCCATGGTAATGAAACGTCAAAACGCCAAGACCTCGACATCAATGTTGCGCCATCTCTCACGTACATCATTGGGTCGATATGATAACAGCACGAACAAACAAACGCACGCCCCGATCGCATCGACCGATCAGAGCGTGCGCCGTTCATCCCGGGCGGACTCTAAATTAGTTGATCATGGTACTACTTATCCCCCAAACCGAACCGCCAAGTGTAAGCCTCCGTCCCGGCGATCGTATCGGTCGTGAACACGGGTTACGCGAGCGTACGGGCGGGCTTTGTGGACAGCGAGGCGGACACGGCCCGGCCTGTGGGCAGGTCTTATCAGCACCTGTTCGTACACGATTCTGGTTGTTGTGGGCCGTACAAGAACTCGCTCATTTACGATCTCATAATAGCCGGCCCTTATCAGCACTCTCTCCGTTCGCCAGACCTTCCGCGCAGGCCTCACCACTTCTTCGACGATGTCGTAGCCGATCAGACGGCCAAACAGGTCGAATCGCGACACCTCACGCCTCACGACTTCGGCGGGAAGCTCGACCAGAACCTGTCGCTCTTCATAAACGGGCTCATGCCGGATTTCCCTCGGCCGCACTTCGTACACGGCTGGGACCTCCACGGTTCGGGCTACCGTCCGGTCGAGAGGCCGGCCCCGCACAGGCGCCGCGTGATGCAACACCGTGACGCGCCTGGGGCCAGCCCAAGCTGCGTCAACGCCAAACCCTAACCCCAGTCCGAGAGCGGTGAAACACACCAATGTCGTCAGCCGTTTCCGTTGGTCTTTCATGGCCTTCATTGCTCTATTCTCCATAGAATCTGTCTACCGCAATGCTACATCCGCCGAGGTAATTGACAAACAGAAACTATTGCGGTTAGTTAAAAATATCAGTTTCTGAAAATATCGGAACTGGTAGCGACGCCATGTCGACAACAGGAGTGTCGGCGTTGGTCGTCAACAAGCCGAGGGAATGGCGGAGTGGTACGGTCAACCGATGCACGGGCGGAGTGATCCGGGCAACAAGGCCTGACAGGTCAGACCGGGCCACGCGACGCCGTGAATTGCGCCCCACAGGTAGGCAACCACAATGCAACGACTGAATGCCTTGAGGCGGTCCCGATGCACGGGCCGGTGGCGGCTGGATTGACGGGGTGTAGGAGCCGCAAAAAACCGGGCGGGGCGTCTTCCCTACCCCTGAGCGGTTCTACGACGTTTTTCTTATAGGAATCTTGCACTGGCATAGTGATTGTGGTAAATAGATG
>CAZJTP010000038.1:0-26965 GCA_964548955.1 uncultured Phycisphaeraceae bacterium | reverse complement strand
GTGTTTCCGTTAAGCCGCCTGTCGGGTTTGTGGATCCGACCTACAATTGTAGAAAATCTCGCTGATCTTCACGGCTCAATGCGAACAAGCGAAACAACCCGTTCAACCGACAGGTCTGCCAGGCAAGGCACAACGAGATCTGCCTGCTCAAAAGCTTCGGCGGGATGATATAGCAGAACTGCGACCACTCGCGCACCGGCGGCGCGGGCGGCCCGAACTCCCACCGGCGCATCTTCGATCACTATGCACCTGTCGTGTGCGATCCCGAGCCGATCAGCCGCCAGCGAGAAGACCTGCGGGTCCGGCTCACCGCGGACATGGGCGCCTACCTGCAACTCGTCACCCCGCTGACCACGACCGAAATGCAGTCATTCACACCCATCGACGAAAGCACCAACTCGATGTTCTCCAGCGGACCCGAAGATCCGACGGCCAGCGCAGCACCAAGTTGATGCAAACCTCGCACCAGCTCGATGGCACCTTCAATGATCGGCGGGTCCCGTCGAATCAGATCGCGATAGAGCTCCTCCTTCCGGTCGGCGAGCTTCTGCATCCGGGACTCGGAAACTGGGCCGAAGAGAATGGGGATGATGTCACGGTTCTGTCGCCCGAATGTATCGGTGAATTGCTCCTCGGTAACCGCTCCATCACATTCCTCAGCCAGCAGTTGCCAACTGCGCAGATGCGGCCCGGCCGAGTCGACCAACACCCCGTCCATGTCGAAGATAATCCCAATCGGCGAATCCACGTTCATACGATCCTTGTTTCCCTCCGCATCACTGTGAACGATCTAGCGGTGGTCAAATCCTGGTTTTGTCCACGGCGCGACAGTGCCAATCCGAGCTCCAAGCACAAGCGCGGGGTAATGCTCACCTGACCGCCTTCCCAAGGGGAACGCTTCCCCGCCGGTTGCGGCCGCCTGGACACATCGTAGTGCAGCAGATACAAGCGCGGGACCGATGTCAAGTGTATGCAGGTTGAGCATGGAGTCGACCTGCGCTGGAAAAACATCCAATGCCGCAGCCGTTGCAGAGTGAATCAATCTTCTTAAGCCCCGCGGACAAGACCGATCCGGTATCATCGTGGCGGGGTTGGTTGGCCGTGTTCGTCGCGGCCTTCGCCCTCTACGCCGCCACCGCGAACCGCGGAGCGCAGTGGCAGGACTCGGGGTTCCACATTCTCCGTGCGGTCACCGGAGAGTTAATCCATCCGTTGGGACTTGCGCTTACCCACCCGCTGCACCACTGGCTTGCCCGGTTCATCGTCTCCCCCGGCCTGCTGGAACCATGCTTCGCCGTCACGCTTATCAGCTCTCTCGCGGCGGCGGTGACTGTTGCCAATACGTACGGATGCGTCTGGATGCTAACCCGTAACCGGATCGGGGCGCTACTGGCGGCCGGATCTTTAGGAGTCGCCCACACGTTCTGGCAGATGGCGACGCTGGCGGAGACCTACACGCTTGTGGCGGCATTGCTGTCGGCGGAGTGTTGGTGCCTCGCCATGTACGCTCGGACACGCCGGTGCGGCTATCTCTGGGCGACGCTTCTTTTCAACGGGCTGGGCATCGGGAATCACATGCTGGCCGTGCTGACGATGCCGATACTTGCGGCGGTAGTGGTTCAGACAATCCGGTCGAAAGAGGTGAAGACCAAAGAGGTTATTGTTGGGGTGGCGTTGTGGCTGCTGGGGTCGCTACCTTATACAAGCCTTATCACCGTCGAGCTGATTCGTACGGGCGATATTTCCGCGACGGTTCACTCCGCACTGTTCGGAAAGTCGTTTGCCGGTGAAGTGCTAAACACGACTTTCTCGCTGCGTATGCTGCTCATCGGTGCGGGCTTTGTCGTATTGAACTTCCCGAATCTGCTGCTTCCCGTGGCGGTCTATGGGATGTTCAGAGGCCGGCGACTCGACGTACCACAGATCGCGCGACGCTATCTGCTGCTGGCCTTCATTATTCATTTGTGCTTCGTGGTACGTTACAGCATCGTGGATCAACACTTGTTCTTCCTGCCGACATATGTTCTGCTCTCGATCTTCAGCGGCATCGGTTTCGCCGCTGTACAGCGCGGAGTAAGCCTGCGGATGCGACGGATGATCCTTAGTGTCGCCGTTGTGGCGCTAGCACTGACACCGGCATGGTACGCCGTCATCCCAACGGTTGCTCGCCGCTTCGAGGTGTTAAAGTCGGTGGAGCGCAATAAGCCGTACCGCGATGATTACGTGTACGTGTTTACACCCTGGTCGGTCGTGGAGCGATCAGCCGAGGTGATGAGCCGCCGTGCGATTGAGCTGGCCGGTGAGCACGGGCTGATTCTCGTGGAAGATCCCATGGCGGAATTCGCGATTCGTTATCAGGCAATCCAAGCCTGCATGGATGATCTTCAGATCGCACCGGATGCGATGCCGGAAACCATCGTCGGAGCTGTACGTGACGGAAGGGTGATTGTTCTTGTGCCGAAACATGCGGATAGTCCACAGGCTGATCCGCCTGTTGGATCATGGATCCGCGTGGACGATCTGTATACGCTTTCCACCGAACCGTCCGTTCCATAATACCAGGCTCAGTTTGAGAATGCCGATTCCTTCGCGTCGTCGTCGGTTAACCTACGCGTGTCCGCGCGGGGGTGGCATGGATCAGCAAAGCTGACCCGTGGAGTCTTCCCGGAAACACAGGTCCGCAACGGCGGACTCGTGTCACCCGAATTGGTTATGAAGACGCCTTCTCCGATTCGCGTGACTGCTGCGCGTCCTCTGGCGGTGGTGGTGACGGTTCCAACCGGACCATCTTGAACTTCGCCACCAGCGCCACTGCGCCGGCGATTACCAGCGGATACACCAGCAGGATGTAGCGCGTTCGCAGGGTGATCGAGACGCATCCCATCAATGCGAAGAAGGCGGCGAGTACGTAGCTGATCGTCACGACTCGCTTGATCGGCCAGCCGCGGTCGAGCAACTGATCGTAGAAGTGGCTGCGATCGCCTTGCATGAGGCGCCGCTGATTCCGCCACCGCCGCGCGAGTGTCAGAATCATGTCGGCCAGAGGCAAACCGAACACCATCAGTGACCCCAGCAACCACCGTACCGCGTTGGACTTCGTGAACAGGAGGATCAAAATAGCGGCGTTAAGACCCAAAAGCATCGATCCGGCGTCGCCCATGAAGATCTTGGCCGGGCTGCGGTTGAAGGGCAGAAAGCCCAACGCCGCCCCCATCATCGCTAAAGACAACGTCACCCGCTGCACGTCCCACGGGTGCCAGTCACCCCACAGATGCAGGTGCACGGAGAGCACCAGAAAACCGGCTGAAATGATCCCCAGAACCCCCGAGCAGAGCCCGTCGACACCGTCGATCAGGTTCGTAGCATTGCAGGCCCCGATCGTGATAAAAAGCGTGAGCGGTACCGAGTACGCGAGAATCAGCCATTGCCGCAAGTCAGGCAGACGTATCCCCGTGGACCGCAGGACGATCAGGATCGTATCATCGCCCAATCCGACCAGAATCAACAGCACCGCGACCGCGGCTGTGCCCGCCAGCTTAAACACCGGTGACGCCATGCGAAGATCATCGAACAGACCCAGCAGCATGATCGTAAGCCCGGCGATGAAGATGCCGGCCATCATCGTCATGTCCATTGTTGGTGCGACGCGCGGACGCACCGCTTCGTCGGACGTGTGTTCGAACAGGACAAGGGCAAGCAGCACACCCGCCGCCCAACCGAGAAAGATCGCCACTCCACCGAGATACGGGACGGATTTTCTGTGAGGTTTGAGGAAATCGTCCGGGCGGTCGACGATTCTCCTTTTGAGCGCAAACCACCGGCAAAGAGGCGTGCTCACAAACGACACGAGAAACGAGCAGGCCAGAATCGGCCAGTACGTGCGGAGGACTTCCAAAAGCGTGGTGTGATATTCAGGCAAGGATGGGGACTCCGAACTCACCTACTTCTTGATGCGACCTTTACGGTCTCGATTCTACACAATGCACGTCGCCCATTCCACGGTTGCCCCGGTTGACACAAACGCTCCTTGACTCCCACGCCGGTTGTCCATCTATTGCCCTCCGCCAGCCCGAGTACCTCCGTCATTGGTGCAAATGAGAACTCCCGCAACAGCCGCTGGACCCGTCCAAACATTCGGCCACGAAACAGCGACTGGGTGATGTATGTTCTGAAGCTCAGACGCCACCCGCAGCGTTTCAGCTCGGCAAGCTCATTGACGGCGAGTTCGTAGGGGTGCAGATAAACCACAGCCGGTTGCCCCAGCGAGTTCACTTCGCGAATTGCCGCCGACAGGATGGGCCCCGGGAGGAGTCGGAAGTACCCGCCGCCGGAGACCGGCATGTTGCGGCCGAACCGCCGTACCGTGGTCATCGGGAACTCGATCAGGTCGCAGGTGTCCCAGCGGTGGGGGAAGCGGGGAGCGTCGGGAATCCCATATCGTCGCCCTGCAATCGGGAAGATGCTCGAGCTGAATCGAATCCCAAGCCGGGCCATGGTCGGCCCCGCCCACAGCGAGTTACGAGTTACCGAGAAGCCGGGCGCCCGGTAGCCGAGGGGCCGCAGACCCGTCTGCGACTCGATGATCTCGATACTCCGCTTCAGGTCGCGGTGAAACCGCTCCGGTGTGATGTTGTAGAGTAGCTCGTGCCCGTAGCCATGCGTGCCGATCTCGTGTCCCGCCGACGCGATAGTCGGCAGCAACTGCGGGAATTTCTCACACACCTTACCTAGCGCGAAGAACGTCGCCCGAACACCGTAGCGATCCAAAAGTGCAAGCATCCGGTCGGTGTTGCGGATTACGCAGTCCGTGATCGGCGTCTGTGGCCCGAGCACGCTCTGGGTCCAATCCTCCAGGTCGATCGTCAGAGCGTTGGCGATGGAGCGGTTGACCTGATGCACAACAGTGTCTTCCAGCATGATTTCGGGATCGTGCCGGGTGCATCCCATTTAGGGTGGCATAGGCAAACTTGTTTGCCCGTGTTGGAAGATTCCACGGGTAAGCTGCTGCTTGCCAATGCCACTCTCGCAGGTTCCTAGCACCATTTTCGGGATGCACCCGATCGTGCCCTGCGAATCACGTTGCGGCCCGGTCCACGTCCATGGGAGCGGCCACCTGTGTGGCGAGAATAAACCTCGCGCTGATGTCCTGTGTATCCGGGCGTTCTCTGGGCGAGAGAGTCCCTGCTTGAGTTATCGGAGTATTGAGAGCCTGGGCCAAGTGCTTCAGCGTGACTGGTTCAATCGCTCATTTGCCTGGTGTAGTCAAATGCTCCAAATTATCTCAATTGCCATGACAGTAAAGACTAAATGTCTATGTGTCATTTTTACTGAACGACGCTCTTGCTTCAGGCGTGGCGCATGAAATCGGGCGCTCCACCCCAGGCATATCGTATTGTTTCAAACGGATTGTCTGGTGAGCCACGGCTAAAGGACCGTGGTTCGATGTTGAAGAGTGGTCTGCTTTGGCCGCCGGTCTTACATCGGCCTCGTGGCCAAAGGGTCAATCCAGTGGCAGCGGTCACACACACTCGCACGACGAACGAAGGAGGCGAACGCCGGCGGTGCCAGTGACGCATGTTTGAAGGACAGGGAGGCGGAAGGTGCGCTCATATCGCTCACGGTTTCGGGAGAGACCGTCGGCCTACTTCCCAATTCGGCGCATCCGCTTGGGCGGCATCGGTCTGATGCTGTTTGCAGGCGGTTGCGGAGCGGATCTTGATAATAGCACCGCATCGCAGCCGCCTTCGCTCAGCAGCACGGTCATCGTAGATACGGACGATTCTGATCAAAACGACGAGGTTATCACACCCGCCGGTCTTGATCAGGAATCGACACCGCTAACGTTCACCGCCAAACGGGCCTTTTGCTGCGATCCACTTTCCATCGAGTTCGTCGCCGTAGCGCCGGAATCAGCCCTCGCGGAAAGTGTGACTTACCAGTGGGATTTCGGTGACGGAAGGACGGCAACAGGAAGGACCGTGGAGCATACCTACCCGTGGGTCAGTACGTATACCGTTGTTCTTACAGCCCATTGGGCCGACGGAGTTACGGAGACCGTCGAGCAGAGGTTGTCATTCGCCGTGGACGTGGACGGAAGCACCGTCATTACCGTGACACCGGCGGGTGAAGACCCGGATGCGGTACCGCCGGGCTCGGTCGGACCGGTGGCAAAGGCCGGTCCGAATCAGTCGGTGATCAGCGGCAACCTCGTCGTTCTGAATGGCAGTGGGAGCAAGGCGACGCCGGGGGAGACGCTGACATATAGGTGGGAACAGAGCGGCGGCCCGGATGTCAGGCTCAGCGCCACCGATGAGGCCGTCGTCACCTTCGTAGCGCCCGAGATTGAAGGCGAAACATGTACACTCACAATTGAGCTGACAGTAGCGCAAGGTGATCTTGAGGCTTCGGACCAAGTCCTCGTAATCGTGGCGCCGGAGCCGCCCGGTGACGCAAACGTGCCGCCGATGGTTACGGATAAGAGCGTGTCGATCGTGCCCGGCACTGCGGCTGCTTTGACGCTCTACGGCAGCGACGCCGACGATGAAGACCTGAGCTTCACGATCGTAAGCAGCCCGGTGCACGGCACGCTGGGAGTCGTTGACAACTCACCGGCGTCGTCCGCTACCGTTTACTACACACCGGACCCGGGTTTCGTCGGTTCCGACACGTTCGAATTCCGGGCCACCGATGGGCAGGCGGTGTCAAACGTGGCGACATTCACGATTCTCGTTGTCGAGATAACCAATGCGCCCACGGCTTTGGACGGTAGTTATCTGTTTCAGGTCGGTGTGGCGGGTCGACTTACGCTCCTGGCGAGCAATCCGGATCATGACGACTTGACCTTCACGATCGTAAACGGTCCGCTCCACGGCACGTTGGGGCCGATCGACAATTCGGGATCTGACCGGGCCACGATCGTCTACACGCCCCAAGCAGGATACGAGGGCGATGACACGTTCATCTTCGAGGTCAGCGATGGCACGTCAACTTCGAACACAGCCACCGTCACGCTGACCGTAAACAAGGTCATTCTGCCGTGGCTGGAGATCAACTTGCCGCGCTGGGATGCGACTGAATTCTACACGGAACAGGAGGGCGCCGAGCCGGGAATGACGCTTCTGGATTTCGGGCTTGTCGGCATCGAACATTGGGGCAAGGTTACCAATCAGGTGCTCATCACCACCCTGTCCGGACAGATCGACCACCTCTATCCCGAGATGATGGAACGCAAGCCACCGCACGTGAAGATCTTCGGAGGCGTCAAGCCGTTCAATCTCCCCGGCGTCGCACCCTACGATCCGGAGACCTATGACTTCGCCGATCCGGAAGGCTGGTCGGCGCTCGCGCAGATCGCCCGGCAGATCGTGGAGATGACCGGGAACAATGTCTTTGTTCTCGAGAACGAAACGCCGTTGGAACCATTCCACGACGGTCTCGAGGAGATCGACCTGGAGAAACTAAAGATCTCACTGCTGCCACTGCGTGATACCGGTATCAAGGTCTGGTGGAACCTACCACGAATTCTCGAGAATTCGCCGCAATTTCCAAACCGAAGACAAGAGACGGCTCGCTTTGTAGGGGCCATTGCCGAGGCGTTGCCGGACTGTGTCTTCTTCACTGCCTATCCAGCCTGGTATGGATGGCGGGACAACCAGGAAACGGTCGCGCTGAGCCGGGAGATGATCGAGATGGTCGGCCTGGATCGAATGCAGGATCGACTCCTCGTAACACTCGACGGTTACTGGAACCTGTCGCCGGGTGTCTCGAAACGGTGCTACACTGTGACCGAGTCTCTAATCGAGATGCGCGATCTGCCGCCGGGACTGATGAACGTCTACCCCGGAGGTCCCCGATGGATTCTTGTGGCTAGGGGATTTGCCGACGCGCTGCCGCCGCTGGTTGAATCGCTCGGCGGGAATTAGCCCGGGTTACGCTCCACCTTTTCACGATAGACCTTGGACGTCGGTACCCAACTGGCTCCGCCGGGGTAAATGTTGAAAACCGTCCCGGGAAGCTCCTTCATCTGACCGTGTGCTTCTTGCGGCGTGAAACACCTCCTGGTCTTCTTACCTTCCGGTTTGTGCCAATAGCCGTCGTGCGTCACGAGAAACCGTTCCTGCATTCGATCCAGGCCGACCAGCTCAATCATCATCTTTCGGCGGTCTACCTCCCCGTTGCGGTTGCGTTCCCAGCCGTGCCAGGCGGTGAAGCCGGTCAGGAAGACGCAATTCGGCAAAGCCTCGGCAATGGTCCGCACGAGGCGCGCCGTCTCGTGCTTTCGATTCGGGAATTGCGGCGTATTCTCGAGAATTCGTGGAAGGTTCCACCAGAATTCAATACCGGTCTCGCGGAGGACTTTGAGCGACTCGGCGAGCTTGTCGCAGTCGATGGTAGCCCGCCCGTTGTGATACGACCCCAGAGAGGTCTCGTTTTCAAGTACGACCACGTTACTGCCCGTAATTTCAACGATCTTTTTTGAATCTTCGGCGATGAGGCGCCATCCGTCGGGGTCCGTGAAGTTGTACGGCCTTTTATCCTCGGGCGCGGTGCCCGCCAGGATGTAAGTTTTGAGCCCGCCGATGATGGAGAGATTCGGCGGCTTACGTCGCATCAGTTCCGGGTACAGGGCGGCGACTTTCCCCGGCTTTGTAGTTACAACCACTGTGTCCGTAACCTTGGCCCAGTGTTCCAATCCCTCGAGGCAGTAGTCGATAAGCCTTGCAGACGGTCGGGTTCGTGCCGACTCGGGATACCATCGCTTCAAAGCGGTTTGCGGGACGTTAACCTCCAACCAGGGAATAACCCTGGGTTTAGGTCCGGCAGGCGTGCTGTCGGGGGCCGTTCCTTCACCGGGGGATGCGAAAGCCGCCAACGACATGATGGAAAGCAGGATCGTAGCTAGGTTGTGAAATAATCGCATGGACAAATGCTCTCGCCCTTAACTGCTGGAATCGTAACCGGTCGGGCATTTCCGGCGTTTGGGATATCGGTATGCTAGCGCAATAAGTGAAGGCCATCAACGACAAAGCTGCCACCGTGACTTACGGGCAATAATGCCGCAAGAGGACTCTTTGCCGCGATGACGTTGAGTCAGGTTCCACCGGTGACAACCGCCAGACGTGTCTCGCTCAACGCAGTGAGCAACGTCGTCGTAGTTGTGGTGGATATGGTGACGGCATTTTTGCTCCTGTCGTTCATCCTGTCACGTATGAGCCTTTCGGAGTACGGCATCTGGGAGCTGACCGGTTCGATCTTCGCCTACGCGCCGCTGCTTCAAGTAGGTATTAACTCGGCCGTCAACTTCCACGTTCCCCGGCTGATGATCACCGCCGACCAGGAATCGATCAACCGCGTCGTCAGCACGGGTGCGGTGTTTTACATCTTCGGTGCCGGTGTGGTGGTGATCGCTACGGCCCTGCTTGTCATTTTTTTTCCCGTTTGGTTCAACATCGAGCCGCACCACGCCGGGATCAGCCGCATACTGGTCGTTATGGTGGGGGCGTATTTTACCTGCGCGCTGCCGCTGGCGATTTCCCAGGGCGTTTTGAGCGGGCTCCAGCTATATGTGCAGATGAATGCCGTCCGGGTCGTAACGCACCTGGCGCGAGCCGGACTCATCGTCCTGTTGCTGAGCCTGGGCTGCGGGCTGCTTGGCTTGGGGATTGCTCACGTCACGACCCGCCTGATTGAGGCGGGTGCGATGCCCGTGCTGCTGCGTCGCGCGCTGCCTCAGTTGAAGCTTAGGCTTGCGTACGCGAGCTTCTCGACGTTCAAGATGATGCTCGGGTACAGCGTCAACACCTTCCTGTGGGGGGCTGGGATCTCGATCATCAATCGCGTGGGCCTGATCGTCATCGGAATCCTCCTGACCACGCGGGATGCGACGCTGTTTGCGGTACCGCTCATGCTCGTGTGGGCGTTCTCGGCGATCGCGGAGTCACTCTCCGCGGTGAGCAAACCGGCGGCGAGTGCGCTGTACGCCGAGAACAGGCTTGATCGCGTGCGCGAGCTCTCGCTTCGGGGGAGTCGATTGACCGTGATGGTTCTTTGGCCTGTGGGAGTGCTGATGGTGGCGTTTGGCGGTCCCTTCCTGGATATCTGGGTCGGGCTCGACTTTCGCCCGGTGGTGGGCATCTTGATGCTGCTGGTGGTGGCGCAATTCCTGTTCGACGGTCAGCGAGTAGCTTCCCTCGTGCTGATCGGGATGGGCAGGCACCGGCTGTTCGGCGTGTTTACGCTTGGAGCCGCGATTGTGGATGTTGTCGTGTCCGTTGTTCTTGTCACCCGTTATGATTTGGGTTTGTGGGGTGTTGCAATCGGCCAGGTCGTCGCCCTCGTCGCCGTCAGCGTGGGATTTGTGCCGGTTTACGTTTCACGCGTGCTTGAGATGCCAATCACTCGTCACCTATTTGCGTCGTTGGGTCGCCCCGTGCTCGCGTCGCTGCCGTTTCTCGTGCTTGTGGCGGCGGTGCGGTACAACTACTATCCTGGCAGCCTTATGACTCTGTGCGCGGCTTGTGCGGCTTGTTGTCCCGTTCTGCTTGTTTGCTACTGGTTCTGGGGTGCAACCCGGCAGGATAGGACCGCTGTGCTGGGGCTGGTGCGGCGTCGCAGACGAGCCGGGACATGAGGAGGACGAGCGACTGCGGCACAGAGGATTCCTCCGAGTGCCCGGCGTTTCCGGAATCAACGGATATGCATGACATTCTCAGTAGAATAGCGCGCTGGGCTCCGCACCCGCACGTCAAGACGTCCGAAACCGACGTGGTCAAGCGGGGGCCGCTCCGATCAATTGCAGTCGAAGCCGCCAAGACCCGATCAGCGCGAGAACTGGCTGAGGAGACCGGCCTGTTCCGCGTGCCCAAGATTCACGCCCACGACACCCAGGATGGAGTGATTCGTTTTGAGCGGCTCGACGGCTTCGTTCCCATCATTCAGCCCATCGCCTACGGCCGCCGCGGGAACGCCCTGATCGAGCGTATGGCGGTTGTCCTCGCGTTGATCCACGACCGGCTTGTGTTGCCGGATGAATTCCGCGAGGAATTGGTGTCTACCTGGAGGTGTAAGCGCAGATGCACCGAGGTGATCCACGGTGACTTCAACACCGATAACCTCATGTACAACAAGGAGCGAGACGAGATCGCGATTGTCGATTGGTCCGTGTCGCCGCTGTTAGGTGGTGAGGGGAGTGTCGGCTGCCGCTGTGTGGACGTGGCCTGGTTTGCCAAGAGCCTGTTTTTCCGGCCCGCAGCCTACGTTTTCTCACATCCGCCCGCGCCCCATGCCGATCTGTTTGTAAACGCGTATGAGCAGGCTCGAGGCTCACCGCTTGATCGAGCGGTCCTGTGTGAGTTCGGCCGCCACTTTTGGGAGGTGTATGTTGCGAATTTGAAACGTAGGCGGACCGGTTATTGGTTTCACTGGAGACAGCAATTCGCATTCAGGAGGTACGTGGAGCGTGGGATGTAGCGGGCAAACGTACCGGACCTCCCACACCTATGCCGGCAAAGCGTCGGAGTACGACTCCCACTTTCATTACCGATACCGCGCATACCTGTGGGAACAGGAGCAGATGGTGCTCAGGCGGATCATCGACAAGCATCATCCTTCGGGGGGTGTCCATTGTCTTGACTTTGCTTGCGGAACGGGGCGCATTCTCGAGTTCCTCGAAAAAGTGACGGACCGGACAACGGGAGTGGACGTCTCGGCGGAGATGCTCACCCGCGCCAGGTCCAAGCTCTCTCGCACAGAGCTGATCTGCGGCGACCTGACGACGGAGCCCCTTCTTCGAAACCGTCAATACAACCTGATCACGGCGTTCCGCTTCTTCTTGAACGCGGAGAAGGAACTCCGCGAGGAGGCGATGCAGGTTTTAGCTTCGTTGTTGACTCCGGACGGCGTTCTGGTGTTCAACAACCATATGAACCACAGCAGCGCAGCGGGTTTGCTGACCCGCTTCAACAGGCGGTTCCGCGGATCGACGAACGTTACGTGGCGCGTTGACGAGATGCGTTCCTTTGTCGAAGACGCCGGGCTGGAGGTGGCCGATACGTACTACATCGGCGTGATGCCGGGGTGGGAGCGACACATGCTCTTGCCTTCGGTGTGTTATGAGGCTATCGATGCCGCGGCGTCGAAGCTAAGCGTGTTGCGGCATATGGGCCAGGACGTTATTTTCGTTTGCAAGCAACCTTGAGCTCACCCAAATCCGGTGAGCGGGTGTAAGAGCACTTAACAGAACCTGTGGGACCGACTTTCCAATCGGTCAAGAGACAGGCCGGAAAGCCTACCCCGCATAGGTTGTGTTAGAGGCTCTGAATCACTTCAGGGAGGTAGGAACGCTGGCGAGGAGGATCGGAAGGCAATACAAAGGTGATATGGACTTTAGTCGGATGAACACGCAATCATCATTCATACAGCCCAGCGGATACGGCGTCAGGACTGCGCCCAGGAAGGGCAATGCCGATATCTATGTCTTCTGGCTGATCCTCTTTCCCGCCGCGATTGTCTGCCTGATCCTGTACCTGACTGAGGCGGTTTGGGGTGCGGTCTATGTGGCTGCGATCGCACTCATATTGGCTGTGATGATCGCTCCGCAGGTCGGTTTGTATGGATATTTCGCGTGGCAGGCGTTCGACCCCATTTTCATCTCGAGCGAGAGTGCCATCTTCACACCGGCGAAAGCTCTTGCGCCGTTCCTGCTAGTTCTATTTGTCTTGCGTGTGGGGCGTACGGGTTCACCTATGCTGGTGAGCCGTCCGTTCGTGATCACAATGCTGCTGTTCGGATTTTACGGGTTCATAGGAGCCCTCGTAGCATACCAGCCTCTCGCCGCAGTCCGGTACGCCGGGCAGATCGTCGTGCAGGCGGCGCTGGTCATCATGGCCGTCCACATGTTGAATACACGGCAGTACGTGGGCCGGCTGATATTTGCTACGGTTGTAGGCGGTGTGGTCGCAGCCCTGTTGATACTACTCCCCGGCGGCCTCGTGGGCGGTACCGGACGGGCGACAATGGGCGAGTTCGGCGACCCCAATACAACGGCTATGGCACTTGCGATCGCACTTGCCGCCATCCCCGCCGCCTGGGTCTACACGAGATGGAAGGTGTTCTATCCGCTCTATATCATTGCGGTCCCCGTGATCTTCATCGCCGTGCTTCAGACCGGATCGCGTGCAGGCCTCCTGTCCGTGTTCTGCGCCTTTGCCTTCGGTGTTCTTCTGGCGAAGGGTGCCGGCATCTTAAAACGCGTTCTCATCGCCGCCGTCTTCACATTGACGCTTGGTTACGTTTTCATGCACGTAATGCACACCGACGTTCTCGACCCGGCAAGCCGAGAACGCATTGAAGAATTTGTCCGCGCCGGCGGGGAGCCCGGTGGGAACGTCAGATTGGATATCTGGAAGCTCGCCCTGGAGACATACGCCAAGGAGCCGATCATGGGATTTGGCTTTGGAAACACTGCCTACGCACTCCAGCACTACCATGGATGGTACCGGGATATTCACAGTTCCTATCTCGGTGCGCTCGTAGATGGAGGTCCCGTTGGCTTTTTACTGTTTGGCTTCGGCTTATGGCTGCTGACCCGGTGCGTGCGAGGGACGAAGGGAACCTCCGCCGCGATTCCGGCGACGATCATGCTTATCCTGCTCCTCGTGTCATGTCTGACGCTCACGATACACTTCAGCAAATGGTTCTGGGTACCTGCAACCATCTGTCTGCTGCTGGCGGAGCAGGCCAAACGGGAGCAGGATGGCAAGCTTACGGTGTTAAACGGATACGTCGTGCAATCGGACCGACAGTTGCACGGGGGTGCGCAATAGCCTCACGGCTTCGTTGTCGGCCGGACGACGTGCTGTGAATTGGTTCGATGGAAGCCATGTTTCCGCAGTTCGAGAAAGGGACCACAACCATACGGTCGGGTATGCACACACCCGAACGTACGGTCGACGTAAGCGGGCTCTGTTCCGGCGCCGTGCAGGAGGATCACCATGCCTGAGCCCAAAGACCTTTCTCTTCTGGTCGTCCAAGACGAGCCTCATTTCTTTGATGGTCAGCACTATCGTTCCGAGGCGGTTTTCGGATATTTCGTTGATTGGATCGCCGGGCACACCGGACCGACAACCGTGGCTGTGCCGACGACACGGGAGTCTGCTCCGTTCGGAGATGTAATTGACCTGCCGAACATCACGTATCACGAGCTGCCGTACTCCACGTCTATTGTCTCCTATCTGAAGCTGAGCCGGTCGGATAAGCGGATGCTTAGGACGATGGCTTACAAGCTGGTATCCAGGCACGATGCCGTCATGGTGAGGTTGCCATCTTTACTGGCCGTCCTCTTCGCCCGTGAGGCAGGCAGGCAGGATAAGGTATTCATTACGTACCTGGTGGGGAACATTCTAACGGCTGCCAATCCACTCAGGTCGCGTAATCCATTGATCCGCACGGCCGCTCGTGGGATGGCCCATTACATACACCGCGTCACGATGCGCATGGTGGCACAGGCTGACGTGGCGCTGGCTGTGGGGCACGAGCTTTACAAACATTGTGACGGTCGAACCAAAGTTGTTCGACAGTTCATTGAGACCCTCATTCCCGAACAGGACCTTTTCGAGCGAGAAGACTCCTTCGCGGGTGACGGCCCGCGCGTGCTGTTTCGAGCGGCGCGAATCGATCCGAACAAGGGAACCGAATACCTGTTGGAAGCGGTACGCCTTCTCGTCGAGCGTGGGTACGATGTACGACTGAAACTGGCGGGCAGCGCAAACACGCCCTCATATCTCGCTGCCCTGCAAAGGTGGTGTGCCGACCACGGGATCGAAAACCGGGTGGAATGGCTCGGGCACGTATGCTTCGGGTCGGACGTGATTCAACTCTATCGCGACGCCCAGATCGGCGTGCTATCATCGCTCAGCGAAGGTTTCCCTCGGTTCATCATTGAAGCTTGGGCCTTTTCGCTTCCGGTTGTCTCGACCGATCTGGCAGGTCTGTCTCCACCGGTCAAGGCAGATGAGAATGCCGTGCTAGTCAAGCCCGGATCAGGTGCGGCTCTCGCCGAGGGGATTCAGCGGGTGATCGACGATACGGATCTGCGCCGACGTATTATCAAGGGTGGTATGTCAGTCGCCCGGCGGCACACGGCCGAAGCGCAGAGCGCCGAAATTGCCGATCTAATCTCGGAGGCGGTGAGCCGGCAGAGGAAGGATGCCGAGCACCGTGAGTGATCGTCGCGAGGCGAGTTCGCTTGCGGACGTGTGATAGCGGTAGGAAGTGGACGATGGTCGAGGCGCGGGACAACCCGATCTCAGGCGCGAGCACACAGCTACCGTTCATAAGCATCGTCGTAGTCGCTCGCGGCGCGGCGGGGCACGTCGTCCCATGCCTGGAGAGTCTACGGACACAGGATTATCCACAGTCGCGCCGTGAGTTCCTCCTGGTATACGGTGACTGCCCCGACGGAACCCGAGAGGCCTTCGAAACCTGGCGCGATGGTCCGGCGCGGAATGAACAGGTCACAATCCTGCCCAACCTGAAGCGGATTCTTGCCGCCGGATGGAACGTGGCGCTTGCCGCCGCCAATGGGGACGTGATCGTGCGGCTCGATGCTCACGCGCGGGCGGAGCCGGATTTCTTGAGGCGCGCCGCTGAGGTCCTCATGCAGCGGGAGGAATCCATTGTCGGCGGGCCACGCCCCTCAATAAGCCCGACGGACTGGCAAGGTCTGATCGTTGGGATGGCGGAAAGAAGCCTGTTTGGTTCGGGGCAGGCTGCCTACCGGCGACGGACGATGGCCGGATACGTAGATACGCTCGCCCACGCCGCGTATCACCGCCGTGTATTTAGGGCGATCGGCGGCTACGACGAACGCCTCGGGCGGAACCAGGATCTCGAGTGCCACCACCGGATGCGACGGGCCGGCTTCCGCTTCTACTTCGATCCCTCGATCGTCTCCGTGCATCTCGCCCGGTCCACGTTCAAGGGAATGCTTCGGCAGAAATTCTCAAACGGGTATTGGATGGGGCTGATCATGGGAATCACGCCGCAATGCTTCGCCCCGCGCCACTTTGTACCCGGGTTGTTTGTGCTGGCGATTCTGGTGGTTGTCGTGCTCGCGGCCGTTGATCTCCGGTGGCCGCTGCTCGCCCTCGCTGTAAGCTATGGCCTATGCGCTGTCACTGCGTCAATCATGGAAGCGGGACGTGCCGGCAAAGCGCGAAACATTGTCCTTGCACCGCTTCTTCCGCCGGTCTTCCTGGCCATGCATTTGGCAAACGGGCTGGGGACTCTTTGTGGCCTGGCGGTGATGCCGATGAAACGTCGCCGCTGGCGTGGTTACGAGGTGCCGTGGCCGATACAACCTGATCACGCGTGATCGGCGGAGTCGATGTCCGGTCATGGTCAACTGTCAAGATCGGGAATCCGAGCAGGACTGGATCATGCGTCTTGGTCTCTACCATGGGCCCTTATATCGCGGAGCAGAAGGATACGAGACGTACGGTCCGTACGCCCGCTATATCGGGGAGTTTGCGCGGCACTTCGATGAGGTCGTGGTCTTTGCACCGGTGACCACTCGTGAAACGGACTACCGGGGTTGCCGGATCGAGGCGGCGAACGTGCGTGTGGTGGAACTGCCTGATTTCAGCACGCATGTTCAGGCCAGTCTCCACCTGTGGTCGATTTATCGTACGTTTCGCCGTGAGATCAATGGCGTGGATGTGATCAACTGCCGCAATACGGCCCCTTACGGCTATCTGCTGTACTACCTGGGGCGTCGCCGCGGCGTGGGCTTTTTCTACGACTTTACGTCCGACCCGTGGGAGATTCTCAGGGTGGGCCCCAAATACCAGGGGTTGTACGGTCGATTCGCAAGAGTCGCCTACGTCATCGACTTCCAAATCCAAAAACACGTTATGCGACGCACGTATTCGTTCATCATGGGCCGACAGCCTTACGAGCGCTTCCGGTGGATCACTGATCGCATGGAGCCCGTCGTCTGCAGCACACTGAACCGGTCGGACTTCGTTGAGCGGACCGACCACACCCTGCACCGACCCGTTCGCCTGCTCTACGTCGGATATCTCAAGCACATGAAGGGGCTGCCCGACCTGATCGACGCGATGAGAATCCTCCGCGACGGTGGGCAGGACGTGGAGCTACACCTGGTCGGTGCGGGTCCGGAGGAGGAATCGCTCCGTGGGCAAATACGGCGGTTGCAGCTCGGCGAAAGCGTGCACTTCCACGGATACGTGCAGATGGGGCCGGCGCTGAACAAGTGCTACGACGAGGCGGACATCTTCGTGTTTCCCTCGCTATCGGAGGGCAGCCCACGGGTTGTACTGGAGGCACTTGCACATTCGTTGCCGGTCGTCTCGACGCCGGTGGGAAGCGTGCCGGAGCTAATCGAAGACAGGCAAAGCGGACTCATTGTCCCACGGCACGATGCTGGTGCCCTGGCGTTGGCAGTGAAATCATTCATTCACGACGACACATTGCGAGCCCGCTGCGCTGTGGCGGGCTATGGGGCTGCAGAGGAACACTCCATCGAGCGCTTTGCCCGACCGATGGTCGAAAAAGCAAAGGAACTTGCCCGATCAGGAGGCATCCGCGCGTGAAGGTCTGGTTGGTCAATCCGTTCGACCCGCTCCCTGGGGAGCGCGAGCAATTGGGACGGTACGCGCACATCGCCGAAGCGCTGCGGGAAGCGGGCCATGATGTGCTCTGGTGGTCAAGCACCTTCTCGCACCGGTTCAAGCGCGATGTCGATCGCGCACTCGTCGAAGCCGGTGTTTCAGAGAAAGGCATTGAGGTACGCCTTGTGCCGACCCCACGATACACAAAGAATGTCTCATATCGCCGCTTGAGAAGCCACAAATCCTATGGTCGGGCGTTTCAAGAACTAGCGGCGGACCAACCGCATCCGGACGTGATCCTGGCGAGTTCACCGCCATTGGAGTCGGCGCGCGAAGCGGCCAGGCTCGGGCGGGTGTGGGGCGTTCCGACGATCATCGACATTCAGGATCAGTGGCCCGACAACTTCGTCCGTGTGATACCCCGCCCGCTGCGGTGGCTGCGGGGGTTGTTGCTCGGGCGGTATTACGCGGTTGAACGGGAGGCGTACACGCTGGCCGACGGGATCGTCGGGGTGGCGCGGGGCTACGTGGATCACGGCGTGCGGGTCGGCGGACGCAAACCGTACGAGGGCGTGTTCCCCCTCGGTGTCAACCTGAAGGAACTGGACGCGGCGATAGCGAGAGGCGCCGTGGAACATGCGGAGAAATGGCAAAAACCCGAAGGCCGGGTCTGGCTGCTCTATTCCGGCAGCCTGAGCCACAACTATGATTTCCTGACGATTGTCCGAGCAGCCGTTTTGACCAAGGCACGCTTCGGCGACCGCGTGCGGTTTATCCTCACCGGCACCGGCGAGCTTGCGGAGCGGGCGAAGAGAATCATCCGGCGAAATGGTCTGGACAACGTGACCATGACCGGATTTCTCGAGTTTCCCGAATGGGCATTCTTGCTATCGCAAGCCGACGCGGGTTTCAACGCCTCGTTTCCCGACGCGCTCATCTACTTCCCCAACAAGGTCTTCTACTATCTGGCGGCGGGAGCGGCCGTACTGAACACGATTCCGGGGCAGTGTGCTGAACTTGTTGAGAACGAGGGTTGCGGTATCAACTACAAAGCGGGGGACCCTCGGAGCTGCTTCGATGCAATCGCCCGGTTGGTCGAATCGCCGGACGTGCTCGCCCCAATGGGATCAGTCTCCCGGCGCCTGGCGGAGCGGGTCTACGACCGGGAGATCATCCTTGCGGAGCTAACGCGGTTTCTCGAAAGGGTGGCGTCGGGCGGAACCGGACCTACGCGCGGGCCTTGTTGACGAATCGGTCCCACGCTCCGAGCATTAGTAGCAGCCAGACGTGCCGGCTCCAGCGGGCCGGTTCGAGTCTTTGCTCCTCGCGCACGAGTCGCTCGAGTGCCCTGCGATTGAACAGCCCGACCAGCAACCCGTCGCGCGCCAGGATCACGTCCTCGCAGAGCTGACGCAACTCGCCGCGGAGCCAGCGCACAAGTGGCACCTCGAAGCCGCGTTTCGGAGCGGTGCGCACCGCCTCGGGGACATAACGCCGGCCAAGCTCGCGCAACAGTGGTTTCGTCTCAAAGCCACGAAGCTTGAGTGCTTCGGGATAGGCTGAAACAACGTCGATCAGCTCATGGTCGAGCAGCGGCGAGCGTGCTTCGAGGCCGTTCGCCATCGTTGCAATGTCAATCTTGACCAGCAGGTCATGTGGGAGGATCGTGGCGAAATCCGCACCCAACATGCGATCGACCGGTCCGCAGTCCCGCAGCGATTCGAGAACGCCGCGAGCCAATCGGTCGCCTCGCTCGACGCGATCGAGCCAGCAGCCGCCCGGGGAGTTCCCGTTTGCCGCGTACAAGGCCCGCTTGCTCGCCTCGTCCAGCCCGTCAACCGCCCACGCAAGATACCTCGCGACCGGGTCGAGCCCCATTCCGCGTATCCACCGGTGGGCGAACGCATACGGCGAACGGAACCCGCGCGGAACCGGCAGCAGCCGGGACAACAGCCTCCAAGCCATACGATGCGCAGGGCCGTCGGCCCACACTAGAAGCTGGTTCAACCTGGCGGCTACGTACCGTCGATAACCGGCCAGAAGCTCATCGCCGCCGTCGCCGTTTAATACGACCTTCACGTGCCGCCGGGCAGCCTGGGCGACGTAGTACGACGGGATGGCCGATGCATCCGCAAACGGTTGATCGTAGTTTCTAACGATCCGCGGTAGGTCGCCTTCGACGTCGGACCGTACAACCACCTCCTGGTGGTCGGTCCCGTACCGCTGTGCCACCAGCCTGGCATAAGGACGCTCATCCATCGAGTCATCCTCGAAACCGACCGTGATCGTCGTCAGGCGTCCGGGGTGTTGCCCGGCAGCGATGGCTGTTATGATCCCGCTGTCAACGCCGCCGGAAAGGAAGCAACCGACGGGGACATCGGAGCGAAGCCGCAACCGGACGGCCTCCTGCAACAGTTCGTCGATGTGCTCAACGGCCTGCTCGCGCGAGCATGGCACTTTGGGCAGCATCCGCTGCCGCCAATACCTCTCCCGTCGGACGATGCTTCGATCGCGGATGACCAACAACTCACCGGGCCTGACGGCGTGGACTCCCTTGTAGATTGTTGACGGCGCGGGAATGTCACACCAAGTGAGGTAGTCGGTCACCGCCTGCTCGTCGATCGACGGTGTCGCTTCCGATCCCGCCACAATTCCCTTGATTTCCGAGGCAAAGACGAACTCGCCGTGGATCTCACTGTAGTAGAGCGGCTTTTTCCCGACTCGATCGCGTATCAGAACAAGCTGCCGCTCTTCATCGTCCCAGATGGCGATTGCGAACATGCCCCGCAGCTTCGTCGTGAAGCCCGTTGCGTATTCCTCGTAGAGGTGAACGATCACTTCCGTGTCGCTTCGCGTCTTGAAGCTGTGACCGCGGGTGATCAGATCCTCGCGCAGCTCGCGGTAGTTGTAAATCTCGCCGTTGAAGATGGTGATGACCCGGCCATCCTCGTTGGAGATCGGCTGCCGCCCGCCCTCCAGATCGATGATGGAAAGCCGCCGGTGCGCGAAACCTATGCTGCTTTGCGGTGAGTGCCAGTATCCCTCGTCGTCAGGACCGCGATGGCGCAAGGAATCGGCCATCGCCCTTAAGCGCTCAACGGTGACGTTGCCCCAAATGCCGGCTATCCCACACATGACGCCTTCCGCACACTACTGAAACTACGACGTAGTGGGCTTGATGCTATAAGGAGGCTGACTCAAGCGTTTTCCGCTTTTCCGCGATGATGGATTCGAGCATCTGCGTCAGGCTGGTCTTGGGCTCATAGTGAACCGTTTCCCGGACGCGATCCAGGCACGGGACGCGCCGCATCATGTCATCAAACGGGCGACCGTACGCCTCCTTGTAGGAGATATACTTCTTCTCGCTTTTGCTTCCGGTCATCTTGATGACCTTGTCGGCGAGGGCTTCGATCGTGATCTCCTCAGTCGCCCCGATGTTGTAGACGCGTCCGGGCGCCTCGGGACAGTTCATCAGGGTGATTAAGCAGTCAATGACATCGCCCACGTAGCCGAAGCACCGGCTTTGCTTGCCCGTTCCGTAAATGAGCAGCGGCTCATTCCGAAGCGCCCGTTCGACGAAACGCGGTATGACCATTCCATACTGGCCGGTCTGACGAGGCCCCACCGTATTGAACAGACGCGCCACCACAACCGGCAGGGCGTACTGCTGGTGGTAGGCCAATCCCAGAAACTCGTCGATGGCCTTCGAGCATGCATAGGACCAACGCGAGAATCGCGTCGAGCCGAGAACCGTGTCGTCATCCTCTCGAAACGGCACCTTCTCGCTCTTGCCGTACACCTCGCTCGTCGACGCCAGCAGGATCTTCTTGCGGAACTTGTTGGCGACCGACAGAACCACCTCGGTGCCGTGGATGTTGGTCTCGATCGTGTGGACCGGCTGATCCACGATGAGCTGAACTCCCACGGCCGCCGCAAGGTGGAAGATTACGTCGCACGATTCGACAAGCAGATGTACGGTCGCGGTGTTGCGAACGTCGTCCAGCACGAAGCGAAATCGACTATTCTCCAGAACGCCCTGAATGTTCGATAAGCTTCCCGTGCTTAGATCGTCTAGGACGACGACATCATGGCCGGTCTGCAAAAGCCGTTCGACCAAGTGCGAACCGATAAAGCCGGCACCTCCGGTGATCAATGCCTTCATACTTGTCCTCGCCTACTCATCCGTGGTAGTCTCAACAAGCACCATCCTATCGCCCGCTTTCATACTCGCAACCGTCGCAGGTCGTATATGTGGTGGCAATCCAGCAGACTCCGTTTTCGTGTAACACGTTCCGGGTTTCAAAACGCTACCAATTGCCGAACGTTGCCGAACGATTAGAGCTGACTTTGAGCCCTTGGTTCGCTACACAAAGACAGAGATTGCTCTAAGCGGTCTAACGTACGTCCGTATCTGCCTTGATTGCCGGGAATAACGCCTTTTCTCTGAATCACCATCACGAACTTATGTAAGACCGCTTAGCCGCTGCTCCAATCGCCCGTTTGAGGACGCAGCGTATACGCGGCTCCACGCCGCCCGTCAGAGTCGATTCATGTCGTCGCGAAACCACTTGACGAACCGGGCGAGCCCTGTTCGCAGATCAGTAGACGGCTGATAACCCAACTCCTTGCCGGCCAGCGTCACATCGGCGTACGTGCGTTCAACGTCACCCGGTTGCAGCGGTTGCCGGTCGATAATCGCTTTGCTCCCGAGTGCTTCCTCCAGTGACGTAATCAGGTCACTCAGTGACACCGGCTGCGACTCGCCGAGGTTGTAGATTCGATAACCTTGACAGTGCTGAATCGCGCGCATGATGCCGTCGACGATGTCGTCGATGTAGGTGAAATCTCGCATCATGCTGCCGTCGCCGAATACGGGGATCGGTTTGTCGGCTGAAATGAGTCGGGCAAACTTGTAGATCGCCAGGTCGGGACGTTGACGCGGTCCGTAGACGGTGAACAAACGCAGACAGGTGATCGCCATGCCGTACAAGTGATGATACGTGTGACAAAGCAGCTCACCTGCTTTTTTCGTAGCCGCGTACGGTGAGATCGGGTCATCGACGGGATCGGACTCGGCGAAGGGTACTTTCTTGTTATTCCCGTAGATACTGGAGCTGCTTCCGAAGATGAACTTCTTAATTCCGTAGCGGTGACAGGCTTCCAGCAACACCGCCGTCCCGCGGACGTTGACGTCTGCATAGAGCGCCGGATGCTCGATCGAGGGTCGGACACCGGCGCGGGCGGCTAGATGCATGACGATATCCACGTCATCGCGCATGACCTCGGATACAACATGCTCATCGCGAATGTCGCCCTCGACCAGCGTGAATCGCTCATTTGTGGTGGCTGCCTCAAGATTGCGACGCTTGATGTGCGGATCGTAGAAGTCGTCGAAGCTGTCCAGCGCGACCACCACATGGCCATCGCGCAGAAGTGCTTCACACAGGTGCGACCCGATGAATCCCGCTCCACCGGTGACGACGATCTTGGACAAATGTTGCTCCTGGCAATCCGGTGAACGCCTTGGTTGGCTGCACCAGCCCTCCGTCTGTGGAACCGACTTTCCAGTCGGTCAAGAGACAGGCTGGAAAGCCTATCCCACACACCCTTGTAGTGCCCTCCGAAGCACCGGGGCGTTGCATAGGTTTCGCTATGCCGGCGGATACGAAGGCCGGCCTATGCAGAAATAGCGGAAACCGCGCTTCGCCAGCAGTTTCGGGTCATACATGTTTCGCCCGTCAAAGAGCAGTTTGCTGGGAAGTCTCTCGGCGATCAGCTCGAAATCCGGCGTGCGAAACTCGGGCCAGTCCGTGAAAATAACCAGGGCGTCGGCTCCTTCGAGTGCCTCGTATCCGTCGTTGCAAAAGACGACCGCGTCGCCGAGCTCCAATCTTGCGATCTGCATGCCCTCTGGATCGTGTGCGCGGATTCTGATGCCGCGCTCCAGGAACATCTTGACCGCCGCGATCGCGGGCGACTCGCGAACGTCGTCGGTGCGAGACTTGAACGTAAGACCCCACACCGCCAGCGTCGTCCTGTCACACTTGTCACCGAAGTTGTTGATAACGCGCTGCGCGAACATGCGCCGCTGCCGCTGATTCACCTCGTCAACCGCGACGACGATGCTCATCGGGTGGTCGACACTCTCGCCCATCGACATGAGCGCGCTTACGTCCTTGGGAAAACACGAGCCGCCGTACCCGACGCCGGGGAACAGAAACGCATTTCCGATGCGCGAATCCGATCCCACGCCGCGCCGCACGCTCTCCACGTCCGCCCCAAACCGTTCGCAGAGGGTTGCGATCTCGTTCATGAATGAGATTCTCGTCGCAAGCATGGCGTTGGCTGCGTACTTGGTCATCTCCGCACTGGCTGGGTCCATGATCAGGATGCGTTCGCTCTTTCGCATGAACGGCCCGTAAAGCTCCTTCATGATCTCGACGACGGCCGGGTTGGTCGCGCCGATCACGACGCGGTCGGGCTTGGTGAAGTCTTCGATCGCAGCCCCTTCCTTCATGAACTCGGGGTTGCTGACGTAGTCGACGGGGTGTTCCGTGTGTGCGGAGATTACCTCCAACAGCTTCTGGTGCGTGCCGACAGGGACGGTGCTCTTCATCACAACGATGCGATACCCGTCCATCGTTTTCCCGATCGTCTCCGCAACGGCGAGGATCGAGGATAGGTCCGCGGAGCCGTCGTCCGCCGCCGGCGTCCCCACCGCGAGGAAGATGATCCGGGATCGTCTGACGGCGTCTTCGAGGTCCGTGGTGAACTCCAGCCGCCCCGCTTCCGTGTTGTTGGTGACGATCTCCGCCAGTCCCGGCTCATAGATCGGGATCTCGCCTCGCTGCAGCATTTGGATTTTTTTAGCGTCGTTGTCCACGCAAATGACGTGATTACCGCTCTCGGCAAAGCAGGTGCCCGCGACCAGACCAACGTAACCGGTGCCCACAATGGACATGTTCATCAAACAGCTCCCGTCAACCAAGTATAATGTTATGACGCACTCTAGACACCATCAACGCGGTCCGTACCACCTTCCTTCAGCATCCCTCATCATACAGGCTGGTGCTTTTGCCTTGATTGGCACGCACGCTCCGGTCCGGGTTCTATACGACCGTCGATGCCAGATGGATCGGCCAAGGACAGCATTATCGAGGACCCCTGCTGCTGCTGACTCGCCACGGGTTCCGTGCCCGTCAGGCATGCGACGATCCGTTCCGCCGCCCGCCCGTCCCACAAATCGGGCGCCGCTGACACACACGGCGGGTGGCTGCGGACATCACGGTAGGCACTGAGAATCGCTTCCGTAGAACTCCCCGTCAGGCGATTCGTGCCGTGTGTGATGGTGATCGGGCGCTCAGTGTTTTTGCGCAGTGTCAGACACGGCACGCCCAAAATCGTTGTTTCCTCCTGGATACCGCCAGAGTCGGTCAGCACGACGGCTGCATCCGCCATCAACTTCAGGAAGTCGAGGTAACCAAGCGGCTCGATCAGACAAAACTGCGGCATCCGCTCGATGCGGGCGCCCAGCCCCATAACATTGAGATTCTTCTTCGAGCGCGGGTGGACGGGAAAGATCACGGGCATGTCCCGACTGATTGTTTCGAGCGCGTCGACAATGGACGAGAACGCCTTCTTGCTGTCCACGTTGCTCGGGCGGTGGAGTGTCACGAGTGCGTAGCTCTTCTTTCGCACGCTCAATATCGAGAGAACATCGGACAGATCCGCGCGTGCTCGCGTGCTCATCAGCGTGTCGATCATTACGTTGCCGACGAAGTGGATCTTCTCCTCAGCAATACCTTCCCGCAGCAGATTCTCCACACCACTCGGTTCAGTTACAAACAGCCGATCGCTGATCGCATCGGTCAAGACGCGATTGACTTCCTCGGGCATGGTTCGATCGAAGCTGCGCAGACCTGCCTCCACATGGGCCAGCCTGATCCCCAGTTTTGAGGCCGTCAGCGCGCAGGCCAGTGTGCTGTTTACGTCACCGACGACGACAACCCAATCGGGAGCATGCTGGAGGCACACGGGTTCAAAACGCGTCATGACCTCAGCCGTCTGGACCGCCTGCGAGCCGCTGCCCACCCCGAGGTTCAAATCCGGCTGAGGGATTCCAAGGTCCCCGAAGAAAAGTCGGCTCATCCGGTCGTCGTAGTGCTGCCCGGTGTGGATGAGCCGCGTCCGGACATCGGGCACCCGATCGAGGGCACCAACAATCGGTGCGATCTTCATGAAGTTCGGTCTGGCCCCACAAACGCAGATGATATTCAGCATGGTTCAAGTTTTCGCTCGCGTGTATCAGGAACGGGCGGTATCACGGAACCCGTGCTGTGGCCCCAATCTATTCGTCCGATAATAATAACCGCCACGCCCAACATCCATGACGTTCGCCCGGATACTGCTGTATTATCGACCTCACGTGGGTTTGCCTGTATCGCAAACCCCCTCGGACCCGGGCATGACACGATGTGTCTGAGAGGACATCAAGCTGATAGCTAGTTCCTAGGACGCCACAGAGGCCCACCTGCGTCCCCCCTTTGCAAGGGGGGGGACTGATTGTGTGTGTCGCTCAGCCGGGTAGCGTACCCACGAATCTCACGCTCACTAGACGCGTGGAAAAATGTTCCGGGAAGGTTGACATATCCAATGATTGTGGTAGCTTACTTGGTTCTTCGTCCGTGCCGATGTATGATGTCTATTGGGTGCGGAAGGGGTGTGCTCTTTGACAATTGAAGAAGCGGACGCAGATTCGTCGGCGGTTGCGGGTCCTCCACTGGAGGGTTCGTGGATTGTGCCGGCGGATCACGTATGTGGACGAACCACGGGTTCCAAAGGTGGTTGCGTTGGTGTTCGGCCTCTCGGTGTAGCTGCGGGGCTAGGCATCGGCGCGGCAACCACGAGGAATCCTATAACGCTGGAAGGCTGCTTGACCGGATGAGATTCTGGCTGTGGTTGCGCGAGACGGGCTACGGTGTAGCGTTCGGTTCGACGGATGAACAGCTCCTGTCCTTGACGCCAAGCGTCAAGGATCAAGACCGGCTGTTGCGATGAACCGAGGTCTTGCGTGGTTGCATGACAGTCCCTCATGAGTGTGGTCAAGCTACTAAGAGTGCGTGGTGGATGCCTAGGCGTCGAGAGGCGATGAAGGACGTGGTAGGCTGCGATATGCCCCGGGGAGTTGTCAAACGAGCTTTGATCCGGGGATCTCCGAATCGGGAAACCGGGCGTCACTGGGCAACCAGATGGCGTCATCTGCGGGTGAATGCATAGTCCGTAGAGGCTAACCCAGGGAACTGAAACATCTAAGTACCTGGAGGAAAGGAAATCAA
>CAZJTP010000037.1:0-27441 GCA_964548955.1 uncultured Phycisphaeraceae bacterium | reverse complement strand
CCGTGACCTCGTCCTTACCAAGGACGCGCTCTACCGGCTGAGCTACAGCAGCAGCGCAAACACGGCATGCAGCGCAAAGTTGCATGCGCACACCAATCTCCCTTGCCGTTGCGGCTCGAAATCAATCTGGTGCGCACACGGCGACGAAGTCCGGGATCGCTCTGGCCAGGCGACACATGCACCTCCCGGCCCCTTCCCGCACTGGACGTAGCTGCACCTAGAACCTCGCAAATATAGGGACTCGCACAGTTATGTCAAATCCAAAAACAAGCTATCAGAAGTTAGAACATAATGCAAACGGGAACCACTAATCGGAAACATATTTACATTGACAGTTTAACGTGCGTTTGGGGCAGCGCGAAAAACGAAAGGTCTCCTCAGCTTGACTTCGCCCACCACCACCTTATCGTACGTATCGGTCCGCTACACGCCCATTATGAGTCAGACCGCAACCTCACTATACGGTGGGCTGAAAACGCCGGCAGACCTTGGACAAGGTTGCCGCCGCAGTTGAGGCCATCTAGGATACCAATGTAGGTTTGGCCTGTGGGCACCCTCTGCCCGCACGTAACCCTCTCCCAGGAGCAGGCGCGCACCGGTCTTTTAGGAGGGATCACCCCGATGCAACGGCGTCCCCTTGGCAACAGTGGATTGGAAGTAACCGTGGTTGGCTTGGGCACATGGGCGATGGGCGGAACCGTCGAAACCTGGGGGTATGTCGACGATCGCGAGTCCATCGCGGCCATCCACCAGGCACTCGACTGCGGCATCAACCTGGTCGACACGGCCCCGATCTACGGTCTGGGTCACAGTGAGGAAATCGTCGGCAAGGCGATCCAGGGGCGACGACACGAGGTCATCCTCGCGACCAAATGCGGGTTGCTATTCCCGAAGTCGAATGATCAGCTGCCATCGCGATCATTGTCTCGTGAGAGTATTCTACGGGAGTGCGAGGACAGCCTGCGGCGTCTACGGACCAACGTGATCGATTTGTATCAGTGCCACTGGCCCGACCCCGAGACACACGTCCGGGAGACGATGGACGCTCTGACAACCTTGCTGGAGCAGGGTAAGATACGGGCCATCGGGGTGTCGAACTTCAGTTGTGAGGAGATGACGGCGGCACGGGAATTCGGCCCGATCCACGCGTTGCAGCCGCCCTTCTCCATGCTACAGCTTCGGGCTTCGGAGGATCTGATCCCCTATTGCATCGAGCATCGGATCGGCGTCGTACCCTACAGTCCGCTCGCCAAAGGCCTCCTCACCGGCAAGTTCACCGCAAAGAGCCGTTTTAGGGACATCCGCGCCAGCGATCCGGATTTCCTGGGTGAGCGCTATCGGCGCAATCTCCGCGTGGTGGAGGCGCTCAAAGGGATTGCGGCCGGCTATGACAAAACTGTGACACAGCTCGCCATCAACTGGACCGTGGGGCAGCCCGGAGTCACCGCGCCTATCATCGGTGCGAAGCGACCCTCGCAGGTTCTGGAGAACGTCGGCGGAGTCGGCTGGAACATCACGGAGGACGACCGGGGCAGGATCGACGCGATCCTGAGGAGCTGACACGTTGAACCCGGACGTCAGGCTGACGGAACACCTGCCCAAACGCACACCGCGAACCGCGCGGCGATCGGAACGTCGCACAGGCACGCTCCGCGACTCGGCTCTACAGGCTCTATCGGCTGCAACTGATCGATATACACGCCTAGGAGCCGGCAGACATCACGCACGGCAACGCCCGAACCACGTGCTGGCTGCGGTCGCCGCGATCATTGTCGGCGTTACCCTCACGCTGGCCGGGCGATTCGTACACCGCTGTGCCGCCACACTGCGGATAACCGGAGAGGGCGCGCCCGCCGCATACGCCGTGTACCGCAAGGAGCTTCTGGACTACGCATGGGATCGCGTCGGCGACTCGAGCGAGACCGGCTTTATCCCACGACATTGGTTCGTGGACTCGCCGGGCGACGGTGTGCTGCAACTTTGCCTGATAACACCAGATAGTCATGCCGGCGTCGAGTGTGCCCGTCAGATCGCCACCGGCTTTCGCGACAAGATGCAGGCCGCAGCGGCAGTAGCCCGCGAGACACCAACCCGGGCGGAAGACATTCTCTCCCAATATGTACAGCGGTTGCAAATGCGGCTGAGCGAGGTACAGAAGCAGGTTGATGCCGCAATCATGACACTACCCGAGACCGATCCGTCCGAGCATCGCACCGCCATGCTGTCCCGCTGGCAGTCTCTTTACTCCGACTTTGACGCCGCCCGTGAGCAGCTCGCCGAGGCGTCCGCCGATGTCGCACGCCTGCAAGCGAACCCTCAGCTTATGCATGGCCTGGTTACCACCGAGGAATACCAGCAAGCTCTTGGGGGGGATGCCGCTCTGCAACAGGATCTCCGCGAGCTGGCGACGGGCCTGTCAGAGCTGAAGCTTCACCTGCTCAACGTCTGGCAGGAATCTGCTGGACCGCTCGAACACCTCGTTTTGGCCGTTGAGGACCTGATTGCAACAGCCTCTCCGAACCGCGAGCATCCGCGCGCTCAGGAAAACCCTCGCAAAACGCAAGCGCTGGTAGTCACGGTCGAGGCTTACCGTGACATGCTCACGACCTTCGCGCAGACCTGGACGCGCAAGTTCACGGCCCTGCGGGGACTCGAAATCGATCCGCACAGTGGGGAGGTGCTCGATGTCTATCAGCACAGCCGGCGGTTGTTGAACGACTTCCTCTTCGACGCAACCAAGCGCCTGGCGTCGATGCGGTTGCAGGTCCTCGCAATCGCCGAGGGATCAAGTGACAGCGCGCGACACCACGTCTTTCGATCGAACCTGGTTCGAGCTTTTCAGACGATGCAGGCAGCCCACCACCGCCTCGAGTTTGCAGCCGGTACGATCGAGACGCCGGACAACTTTCGGCTTGATGCCGCACTGAAATCCACTCGAGGACTGCGACGGCGATCTCAGGATCGAATCCGTGCCATCAACGAGGCACTTCAAGCCAGGGCGGCCGAGCACGCCAGAAAACGCCGGATCAAGGAGCTGACCAAGGCCGAGAAGTTGGTCGAGCTGGTTCGCACGGCGACGGACCAAACGGTTGATGAGCTTCTCGCCCTGCAAAAGGAACTGAACTTAAACGCCGAAGTGTCACAGGCTTTCCTCCGCGCCGTTCTCAAGGCCGAAATCGCCACCGCCCGATTGAAACTCACCCAGGACGATCTTGGCATCGCCAAAGACCGACTCGAGCAGCTCGCCGCCGAGCGGGTATCAACGGTCGAGGCCGTCGAGATCGAATTCGTCTCCGCCGGCGTCGTTGGCCGACCCGTCAACCTCGCACAACGCCTTGGCACCGGTGCCCTCGCCGCCGCTCTGATATTCGTAACGGTTTTGTTCGCCCAGTGGTGGATCACACGGCGGACGTGACGGGTGCCCTACGTCCTCTGGACATGGTTTGACGATTCGCACAGTCAACGATCGCCAACCAGTGACCCGTCGCTGGCGCTCCCGGCTTGGATCAGTGATGCGCGGTGCGCTTCGGCGCGGAGGCGTAAAGCTCAAACCCACGCTTACCTTCGATGATAGTGATGAACTGGTCGGCGAGGAGGTCCTGTAGACAGGTGGCGGTGTGGTCGTGGTTGGGCCAGTGGACCTCAATGGAATCGACACGGTCGTGGGTTCCCAAACCGAATGTCAATGGGAACTCGTTTCGATGGGAGTTGTGGCCCAGGCCGCCGTAGACTTCCCGCGTTTGGACGAGATCACCGGTGCGGACTATCACGCGTGCACCAATGGCATTGCGATTGGAGCCAGCTTCACCGCGGCCAATCAGATGGATTGTTAGAAAGTGGTTGCGATCACCGACATTATTGCGGAACAGGGCTACGCGCGGCGGCAGTGCACTGCTTCGTGCGGGTGGCATGCGACAGTTCGTGCGGGTAACAAGTATGTCGACATCGCCGTCGTGGTCATAATCCGCCAGTGACAGACAACCGGAACCCTCCCACGCGAAGCCGGCCTCTTTGGTCACTTCAACAAAACGGTGATCGGCCTGATGTTGGAAGAGCCGCAGGAACTGGCCGTCGGGGTAGTCGCCCGAGCTGATCAAAAGGTCCTGCAAACCGTCATTGTCGAAGTCGATCCAGGTCGCATACAGATCGCCCTCGTTCCAGCGATCACCACTATGGTGCCGGTCGATGCCAATGTCCTGACGCCGCTCGAAGCGGTAATCCCCTTCCGGACCGAGGTTGACCAACAGGCACGATCGGTCGGAGGACTCACCCGCCCAAGCGTGCGCGATCTCCGCAACGAACAGATCGATGTCCCCGTCGTTATCGTAGTCGGCGCAGGCCACGTCGAACGTGTTGCCGTTTGAGCGGAACGGTTCTTCATCCTCGCGGTTGTGACGCTCCTTGACCTCGGGTGGATACCGTCCGTGCCGGATCGTGTCACCGTCGAATCCTACGACATCGGCAACATCGCCGAATCGCAAGCCACCGAAGTTTTCAAGAAGCACATTCCATTGCCGTCCGTAGGCAGCGATCAGAACGTCCTGCTCACCGTCGTTGTTGTAGTCGCAATGCGACAGGCCGTAGACCGGTCGATGGCTGTTTCGCAAACCCGGTGTTGCGACCGTCGACCATCCGGTTGACGCGGTGATGTCAGTGAACGTGCCGTCACCAGCACCGCGATAGATCGGCGACGGATAACACTCATAGGTCCAACTGTACTGGCGATACCAGTTGCCGATGAACAGATCGACGCATCCGTCGCGGTCGGCGTCGAAGAACATTGCAGTGGTGGTGGTCGCCGGCGGGTTGGGTCGAAGCGCCTGATGAAGCAGGGAGAATCGAGCGAGCCCGTCATTGAGGAGGATTTCGCTTCGTCGGCCGTCGTCCGCGACCGCCTTGATCGGTTCGCCGTTGTCATCGAGAACGAGGGCGTCATCCTGCACGACGGGACGGTCGAAATCGCAGAACTGACCGCTGAAGAGGTCGAGATCGCCATCGTTGTCGACGTCGGCCACCTGCAGGCAATCGGACACGCGCGGCTCGTTGCGGCCAAGCCTCTCATCAATCCGGGACTGACGGCTATGGTCGATAAACACCCGGCCGGTCCGTCCCGTCGCCGGGCGACTGATAAACACGAACCGGTTGTCCAGGATGCAGTCGGCGAATGTGTCTCCGTCCAGGTCCGCCCAGAGTACGCGTTTGGCCTCGACACCGCCGAGACCGACCTGATCAGCCACATCGGTGAAGAAAAACCCCGGTGGCCGAACGGTCAGCTCGACGCGGGGAGTCGACACACAACCGGCAACGGCAAGGGCGATCAGCCCGACCAGGCCTCGGCGGAATCTTTTGTCGGGAATCCGGCTGGTCATATCCGGTTCGATACTCCCCGGTTTCGACGCTCCATTCTGCGCCGGGGATTGTGCCCGAAGTGAACGGCAAAGTCACGGACGGCGGCGTCCGGCTGGACACTCGGGGTAAGGACTGACGTTGCTCGGAGAATCGGGAGAGTTGCGGTTTCCGGCCTGTTTTTCGCGGTTTTTGCACCCGAAGCGTCGGTTTGAGGTGACGACGGTAGGCCGATCACAACTGATTTATCGGGTGCCGATCGGCTGAGGCGGCGAGCCCAACACCACCCTGGGATGCTCAGCGATTGCCCTCGCCAACGCCGCGTTCGGGCCGGTCACGACGGTTGCGCCCGGCCTGTCGATATTGAACATCCCCGGGCACGATCCACGAAATCAAGCTTTTTTATAGGGAAAAATAGGCGTTCGTGACGAAATAATGCTTGATTCCCGGCGCGGGCGGTCGTAGATTCTCGCGCGGTTTAACAAAAGGAAGCTGGATTAGGGTTTCTGAAAGGAAGTCTACATGGCCAAGAAGAAAAAGAGTACGAAGACAAGCGTAAAGGCACGGACGAAGACCGAAGTTTTCGGTGGGCTGGCGGATGCCGCGGATTTGTCGAAGAAGCAGGTGACCTGCATCTTTGACGAACTCGCCAAGCTGATCAAGAAGGACATCGGCAAGCGCGGGCCGGGAACGTTTACGGTCCCGGGTCTGATGAAGATCAAGGTCGTGCGCAAACCCGCAACGAAAGCGCGGAGAGGGATCAACCCGTTCACCGGCGAGGAGATGATGTTCAAGGCCAAGCCCGCCCGCAATGTGGTCAAGGTGCAAGCCCTGAAGAATCTCAAGGGCATGGTTTGATCAGGGTGGAACACCGGATTCGACACGCGATTAGCCCATTCGCCACGGCAAAGCCGAAAATGACCTGACTGGGCACCGGGGCGGCGGCGAACCCACATCGTTTCGCCGCCGCCCCTCTTTCTCCGTCGATCCAGGTGCTCGCGACGTCCATGACGTCACTGTGTCATGGAGGCAAAACGGAATCGCGCGTCCCGACGCTTCGCCACCAGCGGCGCCAGGCTTCGGCCACGGCAGCACGGTCGGCCGTTTCCTCGTCGGAAAAGGCGCACGAGTGACCGGTAATCGTTCGCAGCGCTCTTGCCGCGCGTCGCCAGACCACGTGGCGATCGTCAATGCGAAGTGAAGCACGTTCCGGATGATCGAACCGTTGTCGAGGATCCACACCGGCGGCTTCGAAGACGCGAGCGGCGGCAAGGTCGCCTTCCGTCACTCCCTCGAAGACTGCATCATCTTGCAGTGCCTCGATCAAGACACCTATTGCCTCGCGTGTGCGTATCGCTTCAAGCCCCTCGATCGCCTCCACGCGGACTCCCACGTGGGGACTCGTGCGCACAAGGTCGATGAGCACGCACTTCGCTGCATCGGAATCGGTCCTTGACAGCGATGCCACAGCCATCATGGCCCGGCACTCTTCATCCCCGGTTGCAATGGACGCCAGCTCTTCGACACATCTCTCATCTCCGCGAAGTCCGAGTCCTTGCAGGGCGATTCGCGCGACGTCCGGGTCCGTGTCACGGCACACCCGCACGAGAAGTGTGAACGCATCGTCGCCGGGTGCGTGGTGAAGCACGCCGACCGCGAAGGAGCGAAGCCCGGCGTCCTTTGCGTTAAGAAGTCGGGAGACGGCCGGCACGGCGCGATCACCAAGACTTGCCAACCGGTAGAAGTAGACCAAACGGGCATCGGCCGAATCAGTGGTTTGGAGCCGGTGGACCCACCAGTGAGCACGAATCGTGCTGCGTGACAGGATGACGACCACCCACAGCAGCACCATCCCGGCGACGATCCAGCAGGTACGCCTGCCGCCTCGGTTGGTACGGCCCGGCGGCGGCGTGGATTCGGGTTGAGGTGTCCTGGCATCACCCGCCATGGCCTTTGGCATTCAAGGAGGTCGGCTGCGCCGAACGTGTCACGCTAGCGAAAACGGTCAATGGCAAATGCGCTGATCGCTGCAAGCTGTAGAAAACATGCCAAGGTGAATCGGGCCGTCGCCACTGCAGACTGTTCGTCGATAAGTCCTATCAGTCCCCAAAGCGCAACGACAACCGCGAACATCTGCAGCAGCGCACCGAACAATCGCAGAAGCGAGAAGTCCTGCTGGCGCTGTTGTCGCTGTATACGATCGAGCTGCTCGTGAATCTGCCCGAGGAGTCGTACGACTCCGTCCTCCGACTGAGAGTTCGTCACATCGGACATCTCATCGCGATCTTGTTTCATATCGCGCTCAACGATTTCGGCCGCTTCTTGCAAGTTACGTACCATATGTTTAGCAACGGCACAGGTGTCTGCAGCGCTGGAATAGTCTCGGCTGATCAAGATCGTCCTACAACCAGCCCGTGCCCCCGCTTCAACGTCGCAGACGGAATCGCCGATCATCCACGAGCGGGATAAATCAATGTTCAGCTCGCGTGCCGCCTGCAACAACATGCCGGGTTTGGGTTTGCGCAACTCGCTGTCACACCGATAGGCCTCGACCGTTGCTTCCGGACCATCAAGATATGGACAGTAGTAGGCACCGTCCAGACGCGCGCCTTGATCCTGTAGCAGCGCTTCAACCCGCGCATGAACGCGTGCCAAAGCCGTTTCGTCAAACAGCCCGCGCGCGACCCCCGACTGGTTCGACACGATCACCACCAGGCGGCCGCCTTGCGAGATGCGACGGATTGCATCGGCTGCCCCGTGAATAAGTCGTACCCGGTCGGGATCACCGGTATACCCGAGGTCTTCGATGATTGTACCGTCACGGTCGAGGAATACGGCTGTGCGTTTCATGGTTCCGCTTCGGGAGCGATTTCCCAGTCCGCGCTGTGACCGGCTCTTGTGTAGCCGACTCCTGTGGGACCGACTTTCCAGTCGGTCAGCCTGCAAGTTCTTCGATCACCGCCTGTCTTAAAAGCGGCAGCAGAATCTCATGCTGACCGATCACCTCGTGGCCGCGACCCGGCACGACGGGCCGTGTGACCACGTTCTGATGCGGGCGATAGTGACGAATCATGTCAAAGTTCGCCGTCGTCATGCAGTCGAGGTCCGCCCCCATGTTTCGCGCGACGGAGACGGCCTTGAGAAACACCTCGGGCAGCACCACGGCGGAACCGATGTTGAGCCACACGCCTCCCACCTTCGACCCACCCACCGCGCCAAGGTCGGATACAACATCGCAAATCAACCGGAAGTCGTGCATCGACGCAGCCCCAAGAGCAGATCCGTCCGCGCCACCGGACGCGTGAACCGTATCCGTTCCGAAGGCCACGTGGACACAGGCGGGGATCTCGGTTTCTCGGGCGGCTGCAAAGACACTTTGATGTCTGTGCGGTGCTTCTTGGTCGATGAGCAACTGGCCGACGGCGGCGCCGAGACCGATCGACTCACGTCGGACGAGCGCAGCCACTTCGTCGAAAAACGCCAAGGTCTCCGCGACCATCCCGAAGGTGCCGTCCTCGATGGTTTTCGCGACCTCCTCGCTGGTCTCGCCGAGCGTTGCCAGCTCCACATCGTGAATTGCGCAGGCCCCGTTGCAAGCGACGGCCTTGACCACGCCGCGCCGGATCAGGTCGATCAGGATCGGACCGCAGCCGACCTTAAGGACGTGAGCGCCGAAAGCGGCGACGACTGGCCGATCGTGCCGGACCGCCGCCACGATCGCCGCCACGACTCTGCGAAACGCCGCGGCACCCAGGCAGTCCGGCCACGACGCCAGAAGCTCGGCGGCGGAGGCGCCGGAGTGCGGCAATGATGCCAAATCCTTGACGCTCGCCTTGTGTTGCCGCCGTCGCGCGCTATAGGTTTTGATCCGGGTTAGGTCGATCGGCTTGTAGGATCGCGTCATGTCCGGTCAATCCCGGCGAAGCGCCTGTTCCAGTGTCTCCTGGAGCATTGTACCGTCTTCACCCGTGAAGTCGATTGCTATTTTGACAACAAGAATGTCGGCACGATCGAGCCCGCCCAGCATCGCCAGCTTGACGGCATCCTTTTCCGTGGTGATGAGCAGGTCATGCGGCGGGTAGCGCGCCGGATGAAGGAGACAATCAAGATCGCGACGCCGGTAACGGTGATGATCCGGCCACCAACGCTCACCGACCACGTCGACACCCAACGTGCGAACCGTCGTTGCGAACGAGAGGGGCTGTCCGATCCCGGCGAAGAGCACGGCCCGCTTCCCCTCCAGTGATTCTCCGGCCGGTGTGCCGTCCAGCCGCTCGATGGCAGTGACACGGTGGTTGCACTGGAGCTGAATTGCATCACCGGCCACCTTACTCAGACGCGCTGTAATCCGTGAGAGATTCGCCCGCGACACCTGGTCACAACGGGTGAGCGCAATCACGTGGGCACGCCTCAGGGATTGCACCGGTTCGCGCAACAGTCCGCGCGGCAGCAGGTGGTCGAAGCCGAACGGGCACGTCGCGTCGACAAGGACGATATCAAGCGTGCGACCGAGGCGACGATGTTGGAACGCGTCGTCAAGCACGATTACGTCCGCCCCGAAGTCCTCGTGGGCGATCTCGCATGCCACGATGCGGTCCGGGTCGGAAACGCACACCACGCCGGGGCAGTTCTGTCGAATCAGACGTTCTTCGTCGTTGGGCTCGCCGTCGTCGGCCTTGTAGCCGCGCGAGACGACCGCGGGACTGCGGCCCATTTGATCAAGACGCTTGACCAGATCAATGACGAACGGCGTCTTGCCGGTCCCGCCGACGGTCAGGTTGCCAACGCTGATGACGGGTATGGGAAGCACCGCCCACGGGCCCCGGCGGTCGTAGCTCGCGTTGCGAATGGCAATTGCCAGCGCGTACGGAACCTCCCCCGCCCGCAGCAGCGCACGCACAGGTGATGCCCACGCCCCAGCCTCTCCCGCGATGATCCTGCGGTACAACGAATGTCCGCTCATACGCCGGTCAGGTGAATGCGACGGCCGCGCAGGTCACACATGTCTGCGTCGGCTCATCCACGGCTTGATGATACCGCATGATCGTACCGGTGGCCCGCGGAAGCGCGGTGGACAATGCAAATAGACAACCGGCACTGCAGATACGGGTCGTGTTTCCTCCCTCGGCCACACAGCTTAGGAAGGCAGCGGGGGCGTTTACCTCGATCTCGCGCAACGCGCGCCGGTCCCGTTGGCGAACCTCGTCCAGGAAGCCATCGTCCAGCCCCCGCTCGTCACCGAACTGGGCTCCCACATGACTGAGATCAGCACCTGCCACGATCAGTGTGTCCCGCCTGTCGTCATCGATCAGCTCGCCAAGGTTTTCCGCAAAACTACGCAGATCCACCCCGTTCCCGTCGCAGGGGGCCGTTCCCGTCGGACCACATGGGTCGGAGCACAGAAGAGGCACGATCTCGAACGAGTCGGTGCCGAACAGATACTGAATCCACACCACCTGCAACTCGATGGAATGCTCGCGCACATGATCGAGTTCGTAGGTCCGCAAGTTCCCGCACCGCGCTTCCAGCCGCTCGAGGAACGCCATATCGATGCGAGTCGTTCCCAAAGGCGTGGAGAAGTCTCCGGCGGTGGCGACTACGGACGTCGACCGGCCGAAGTGGTTGGTGCCAAGAATGATCACCCGGTCAGGCGCCGTGCGTTGACGAAGTGTCGCATAAGCCGCGGCGTAGCAAGGCCGCCCGCGCTGATAGTCCAGATGCGGCGCGACCAAGCCGCGGATGGAGGAAGGTAACGTGACCGGTTCGACACCCGCAAGCATTCGGTCAAAGAAGTCGCCCGAGTCATCGACGATTCCCACGGCTGCAGCGTGCGGCATGTCGCGCACCCCGGCGCTTCGATACTCCTCCAAACGGGACCGGTAGAATTCCTCAAATCCCGGCCCTTCGAGCAAGTGCGCTTGCTCCAAATGCTCCAACATGCTTTGCAGCGTGTCCATGGAAAGCGTCTGGCCGCATGACGTGGAAAACCATTGCCGGATATTCTCGCACGTATTCGCGCCATCCATAAGAACCATCACGTGCAACGCCGCCTCCGAAAGGGTCAGCCCGACATCCGACAGTCCGCTCCGGTCACGCACCCCCACCTTAGCCCCATGTCCATCCGAAACGGGAAACGTCTCAAGAGGCCGCAAGCATGGTTTATACGCAGGATCCCACAGCATCGCGGTTCAGGTCGAGAAGGTCAGGTCACAAACACAAGGATCACTAACGAACCAGTCCGAAATCAAGCGTCGCTCGGAACCGGTCCACGGACCGCGCCAAAGTAAACGGATGCAAATCATCGTCCGGATGCCAACAACGCTCCGGCCACCATTTTACCGCGCGCGGTGTTCCTAAACAAACACATTGTGACGAATTGAAGAGGGCGAGGTTGCAAGGATGAAGGCGGAAGGATGAAGAATGAAGAAAAGCGGCTCTCCTGCTTTCATCCTTGAGCGCTCATCCTTACCATACGCTTGCCGGGGCTCACAACCACTCGATTGCGATGTCCGGTAGGGGGCGCTCGGTTGGATGCGCCCGGGCTGGTCCCGCTCCTACAGCAGGCCTGGCGTGTTGCTGAGCGTCTCGATCATCTTCAGTGCGGCGGGTCCGGCAAGTACGACGAGAATAGCGGGGAAGATGAAAAGAATCAACGGTGCCATCAACTTGACCGTTGTCTTTTGGGCGCGCTCTTCGGCGGCCTGGCGGCGCTTGACGCGCAGTGCTTCTGATTGATTGCGCAGGGCACGCGCGATGCTCGTGCCGAATCGTTCCGCCTGGTTGATGATCGCAACGAGGGATCGGACTTCATCGAGACCGGTCCGTGTTGTGAGGTTGGTCAGCGCTTCGGCCCGGGGAATACCCATTTGTGATTCGAGTGTTACGAGCTGAAGTTCCTCCGCCAGGACCGGATGAACATCGCGCATCTCGTCGCCGACGCGCTGGAAGGCGGCATCCAGGCCAAGGCCCGATTCGACGGAGATGACCAGCATATCGAGCGTGTCCGGCAGGCCGTTGCGAACTTTCTCCTTGCGTTTCGACGTAGCGGAGCTCAGCCACAAATCCGGTGCCAGAAAACCGATGCCCGCCCCGATCATGATGATGCCAGCCGCGACTGAGAGGGGATATCCCTTCGCCCAGGCAAAGGCGACGGCGGCGGCGCCCAGACAAACAGCCACAACCGTCTTGCTTGCCAGGAAAGTCGTCGGTGCGTTGTCGGAACGAAGGCCTGCGGTTGCCAGCCTCATGCGGAGTTTCGACATCTCCTCTGCGTTCTGTTTCATGCCGGGCCTTACCGCGATCGGCGCGACCGTTTGCATAACACGTTTCGCCACCGATTCCTTGGCCCGTTTGCGCACCGCAGCCACCTGGGCTTGGCCCTTCCGGCCCGCCATCCGACGTTTGATCGTGTCGCCCTCCTGGTTCGGCGCGGGCCACAACGCGTACACAACCAGCGCGATACTCACGACGACCATCGCGCCAAGCAGATACAAGGTCATGCGTAAAGCTCTCCCTGCGTCCGGGGCAGCCGCCACCAAATTGGCCATCCCGGCATCGCCGATTGTCGACGCCCTGTTTCAACCGATCGTCGGCAGTTTCACCCTTGACTCGCCACGCGGGCGTACGCCCGCAGTTGCTCGCTTTGCGAGCAGCGGCGTGTCAAGGGCAAGATCCACAATCGACAACCGGTCACACCTTGATATTGACGATCCATCGGATCATCGCGATGCCCATCAACTGCATCCCCACGGCGATCATGAGCATGATCTGCCCGCGCGGGTCTTCAAGTAGGGTGTTGGCATAGTCGGGATTGAGAACCATCGACCCCGCAAAGACAACCGCCGGCAGGGCAAACAGCACCCAGCCGGAAAGACGCCCTTCCGCGGTCAACCCGCGGACCATCCCCGCCAGCTCGATGCGTCCGCGAATGACGCCGCTGATGTTCTCCAGCACCTCCGCAAGGTCGCCTCCGGTCTGGCGCTGAATCATCACAGCCGTCACGAAGAACCGGACGTCGAGCGAGTCAACGCGATCGGCCATCGACCGCAGCGCATCCTCGATTTTGACGCCGAGATTCTGCTCGTGGTACACTTGGGCAAACTCGGTCGCGATCGGAGGCGGCATCTGTTCGTAGACGGTTTGAATGGAGCCGGCAAGAGAGTGCCCCGCCCGAAGCGCCTGACTCATCATTTCGAAAACGTCGGGCAACTGGTAGGCGAGCTTGCTCATTCGCCGCTTGCGCTTCATGTTGAGCCACACGAGCGGCAACAGCAACACTGCGACACCGCACCCGATCGCAGTCAGTGCACCAACTTGGAGCATCCAAAGACTGACGACGGTGAACAGCGACAATCCGCACAGATTCAACATGGTCTGCGGTGCCGACCAGTCCATGTCCGCCTGATCGAGCAGCGTCTGGATCTTGGGGATGAACTTGAACTTCCCGATCACCGTATCGGCGAAGGAGTTGGACTGGCCCCTCGCACCGCGCCGCAGAATGGACTCCGTCACTGCTTTCTGCTTGCGGTGTTCCCCGCGGAGGCGGTCCTGCATCTTTCGGCGCGTGGAGGACTTGCTCTCCACGATGACCTGGTAAATGCCGTAGAAAAGCAGCATGAATCCGACCGTCGGCAGCGCGTAGACCAGCAATTCGGTTGTATCAGCCAGGATCGGAAACGTTGCGAGTAAAGCCATCGGGCAATCCTTACGCGGCAAACCTATTCGCCATCGTCCGTCATGAGCACTCGACGCGTGAACACGTCCAGATCAACGTCGCAGCCGGTTGCCTTGAGGCGGTCCAAGAACGACGGGCGTATCCCGGTTGCCACGAACTGGCCGAAAGCCTTCCCCGTGACGCTGATGCCGAGCTGTTCGAATGCGAAAATGTCCTGCATCGTGATGATATCACCTTCCATCCCCGAAATCTCGGTCACACTGGTGACCTTCCGGGACCCGCCGGTCATGCGATGCACCTGCACGAGCACGTTGACCGCCGACGCGAACTGCTGACGGATAGCACGAATAGGCAGCTCGAAGCCGGCCATCATCACCATCGTCTCAACACGGGCGACCGCGTCTCGCGTGCTGTTGGCGTGAAGCGTGGTGATTGAACCGTCGTGCCCGGTGTTCATGGCCTGCAGCATGTCCAGCGTTTCGGCCCCCCGACACTCGCCGACTACGATGCGGTCGGGGCGCATGCGCAAGCTGTTAATCAGCAGGTCGCGGATCGCGATCCGCCCTTTCCCCTCAATGTTGGCGGGTCGGGTCTCGAGACGCACGACATGAGGCTGGCGGAGCTGAAGCTCTGCGGCGTCCTCGATAGTGACGATTCGTTCGCTGTCGGAGATGAATCCCGACAAGTTGTTGAGCAGGGTCGTCTTTCCCGACCCGGTCCCTCCCACCACCATGATGTTAAGTCGACCTCTGACACACGCTGCGAGGAAGTCTCGCATCTCCGGCGTGACGGACTTGAAGCTGATAAAGTCATCCCAGGTCAACGGGTCGGCACCGAACCTCCGGATCGACATGCTCGGCCCATCGATGGCCAGCGGCGGAATCACGGCGTTGACACGGCTGCCGTCCGCAAGACGCGCGTCGACGAGCGGGCAGGTCTCGTCGCACCGCCGCCCGACCGCACTGACGATCTTGTCGATCACGTGCATCAGGTGGGCGTTGTCGCGGAACTCAACTTCGGTGGATTCCAGTTTGCCCCGGCGCTCCACATAGACCTGTTTGGGGCCGTTGACGAGGATATCGCTGATTACCGGATCGGTGAGCAAGACCTCCAGCGGACCGAGACCGAACGTCTCGTCCAGGACCTCATTGATGAGTCGCTGCCGTTCGTTGAAGTTCAGCAGCGTGTTCTCCTGGTCCGCCAAGTTCGAGACCAGTTCCTTGACCTGGGAACGGAGGGTCTCGTCGTCGCCGGCCATACGCGCCAGGTCAAGCTGGTCGATGAGCTTGCGGTGCAGCCGCATCTTCAGCGCATTGAACTGCTCGATCTTCTCTTTGGACGCCCGGGGCTTGGCGGGGGAAACCGGTTTGGGCATCGCCACCGGTACGGGCGCACTCGGTGCCTGTGGCGACTGCGGTGTTGCCGCAACATTACCAGGCATCCGCTTTCCAAACATCCGCGTGTTCCTCTACTCGTAACTTACGAACCGTTCCGCCATACCTCACATCCGGCAATAGCCCCCGTTGCTCTACGTGCGTGAAGGCCACCCCGTAACCGATCGCGTTAGTTGCCCGCAAAGATACGGCCGATCAATCCCTGCTTGCGTGTATCCTTTTCATCGGCCTGCGAATCCGGGGTGTGCAGCCGTTCGGCAATTTCCTGTATCGCAATGCGCAGCTTGCTTTTCGGACTATGGGTCAGAAGCGGTTCACCGAGGTTGATGGCACCGCTGGCCGCCTCCCAGTCGTCGGGAATGGTCGCAAACAGCTCCAATCCCAACGTTTCCGTCACGTCATCAACGGAGAGATGCCCCGATCCGCGTCCGATACGATTGCAGATGAGCTGGGCGCGATCGAGGTTATACCCGTTGTCGCGCATGCTCTGAATGAGCCGGAGCGCGTTGCGCACACACGGCACCAGCGCCTGGACGATAAGCAGGGTCATGTCGGACAACGCCAGAACCGATTTGCCGCCGACGTCGAATCGCGTCGGCCCGTCCGCAATCACGTATTCACTCAACTGAATCAGGTTGGAGAAGACTCCCATACATGCCGCCGCGGTAATCGTGTCCGCCTCGGCCAGATGATTCGGTCGTCCCAGCACCTGCACGCCGGTATCGTGTCTGGTCAACGCACGTCCGATCACCTGAGATTCCAGCGCCTCCGGTGAGCCGCACAGATCCGCTAGGGTGTACTTTGGATCAATGTCCAGCAGGGTCGCAACCTGCCCATACCGGTAATCCAGATCAACAATCGTCACCTTCCTCTGGCTTAGTGCCGCCAGTTCGACCGCGAGATTTGTGGTGATCATGGTGGCGCCGACGCCACCCGATGTTCCCACTACCGTGATGAGCCGTCCCTGGGTTGTCGTCTCGACCTGGTTGATCGTGATCCTGTCGATCGCTTCCTTGAGGGCATTGGTATCGATGGGTCTGGGGAGAAACTCCTTCACCCCCATCCGCATGGCTTTGAGAATGAGTTGCCCGTCCGTTGACTCGGACACGGCGAAGACGGCCAAGTCGCGACGCGCGCTGATGATATCTCCGACGATCGGGAGAATCCCCTCCGGAGACGGGTCAAGGTTGACCAGCAGAACATCCACCGGAAACTGCCCAACCGCCTGGGTGGCGAGGGCCGGCTCGTCGACCTCCGCCATTAGCTTCACCCGTTCCATGCTCAACAATATGGCGCGCAGCTCAGGCGCGAAGCTTTCATCTCCGTTCAAGACGATGAACCTCACGTTGTTCGCCATGGACGGTTTCAGCCGACAAAGCGGCGAAGGTGTCGGTGAAGGCGATCTCCGGAGTGCCTCAACACTTGTGGAGGCACACTTGCGGTGGTGCATCCCCGGCGACAACGTACGTTATCGGGTAAACGTCACCCGCGCTGATCGCGCAGAGTCGTCCGGGGATTTCCGCGCTCCGTCGATGTACCGCTTCCGCCAAGCCTCCGACACAGACTATAAAGATTCTCCCGCAGCTATATCGGCAATGATAAGAAACGAGCCCGGTTTACTGTCCAGGTATGATCGGCGGTCCGATATCGACGGGCGGCTGAGGGGCGTCTTCAATGATCTCGATATTCGGACAATGCCTTAAGAAACCGGCACGACAACCGCCGTCGTCGCACTAGGTGACGGAACCGTCGCTCGCAACATACTTGCCATCTGAGCGGACTAAAAGCCGCCTCAACCGTCCGATGGACAGCGGCTTCGCACACGTAGCGGTGTTTTCGCCAATGGTGATTTACGAACCGACCAGCGGCCCATCCGCCCATCACCGGGCCAGTACGATCAGTCCGACCAGGCCTCCCGAGCTTGGGGCATCCGGATCGATACGCACGCCTCCTCCGTTGTATGACACGGGCTGGATATAAAGACCCCGCGTGCTTGGCGCACCCGTGAGGCGGATGTCCATCACCCGGCCGAATCGAATGCTCGTGATCGTATAGGTCGCGTTCGAGCCGGATAGCACGACATTGTCATGCAGGAAGAAGGCGACGACGTCTCCGACAATTTGACTGACCACGTCCTTCAACGCCGCCTCCAAACCGGGGCTGCCGGTGATGTCGTAGGTTACCGGACTTCCTTCCCCATCCAAGAACGTCGGTTCCGAGGTGCCGATCTCCATCTCCATGTCTTCAGCGGTAAGACCGTTGAGGATTTGCACGCGCTCTGCATCCACGCCTTGATTGCCGGTGCCGATGTTAAGCACCCCGAAGTTGCCATCGCCCTCCTCATACCCGCTTCCGGAAAGCGGATAGGGGTACAATCGGACTTCGCGAATGCCGTCCGGTGCCGACGTGATCGTCCCACCCTCCTCGTTGTATGCGTACTGATCGCCGCCGTGCATCAGCTCCTGGGCAAACGCGTCCTCGTGGATTGTAAAGGGCAGGCCGCCCGCCCCGGGTTCGCCTACGTCGAACCCTGCGAAGCGATCATCAAACACGGCCACCGCCGAGGCTGACGTCTCGCCCGCCAGCTTTCCAAGAATCGGGGCGAAAAAGAACTGCACCGGCGCGTTGGCGCTTTCATCGCCGCCGGCTTCACGACGGACGATTACACGGACAGCTGTGAGGTCAACCGGTGCGACGCCTGTCTGAATAGACTCAGTGGTCGAGTCGATGTTAATCCAACCGGTGTATATGTCGCCAGGTGCGATCACTGTGGTCCCCAGCCCGAGCGTGGGATTCATCGAGGCAAACTCGCTGACTCGCGCCGCAGCCAATCCCGTAACGTACGCAGCGGACTCGGAACCGCCGGTGCCCATGCGGATGCGCATCATGTCATCCGTGACATAGGCGGAGGCGCCGGCCAAGGCGGCTGCATCGGCCGTCCGCTGGAGATCAGCGCGGGCGTTGAAAAGCGCACCGAGGTCAACCGTCAGCGCGGCGAGCCCCAGCAGAACGACCATCATGACGCCGACCTGGACCGCAATAATCGCGCGTCTTCGGTAGCGCTCCCCTTTTGCATGAGCGTAAGGAGCCATTCTTTCGTCCTCCCTCTGATGTGTGGCTTTGGTGCCACGTGATGATCAAGCGCCTCAGAGGCCTCCTGAAGGTCGGTCGGCGCCTCGCGGGGATGGGTGAGTCACTGCGTTTCGGTTGCTTCATGGCCCCAGGGGCCGTGCACTGAGAGTTCGTCCGGTTCGGACTCGATGCCGGAACCCGGAGCGAAAGCATCGCGGGAGCTGGACAATCGGTCCGTCGTCTTCGAATCGTCGGAACCTTCCAACAGACCGAGCATGTACAGCTCGACGTCGCTCGGATCGGTCAGATCCTCCCCGGGCAAACGCACCTTCTGGTGCGCGTCAAGCGGCGCTACGATCTCGGGTGTCACGAGGATGACAAGCTCCGTGAGAGAGTGCTGAAAGTTAACTGAACGAAATAAAGCGCCAAGAATGGGAACATCCCCGATTCCCGGAATCCGACTGGCGATGCCCCGGAGTTCCTCGCTGAGGAGCCCCGCGATCGCGATCGTCTGACCGTTGCCAAGCTCCACCGTCGTTTCGCTGGATCTGGATTTCAAGCCAGGAACCACAAAACCCTCGATTTGGACGGCGGTGGAGAAGTCCAGCTCCGAGACCTCCGGCGCGACCCGCAGTCGAATCCGCTGATGTCCGCGGACCAGCGGCGTGAAATTCAGGCGAACGCCGAACTCACGCCAGTCGATTGTCACCTGCTGATTGCCCTGGGGAACCGGGATGGGGAACTCACCGCCCGCCAGGAAGCTCGCCGTCTCGCCGCTGATTGCCACGAGATTGGGCTCCGCAAGTATCTTGAGTAGGGAATTGTCCGCCATCGCTCTGAGGAACAGTTGCATCTGGGCTCGCGGAAATCCCAGCGACAGGGTGGTGGCCGAACTGATCGGAACACCATCCTCACCCGTCAGAAACGGCATGTTCCGGGTTACGAGAGCGTCGGCGGCAGCACCCATGTTGATTGGATTGATGCCGCCTAACTGATTGACGATGAAACCGTCACGGAAATTTGTGCCCGCGAGAAAACCGTTAATGCCAAGCTCGCGCGAGGCTGCACGATTCACCTCAGCCACCACGCAGCGGAGGAGAACCTGCTGCTCACCCGCCAATTCCAGGTGGTTCTGGACGACGGACGCCTGTTGTTTTGACACAGCCGGGGGAAGGAACAGATTTGCCAGGTCAACGATTCGCGTCGCCCGCTCCGCGCTGCTGACAGTCCCCGTCAGAACGATGTTCCCCAGGAGGGACTGGGCTTCGATCTTCGATTGCGGATCAACGGCACCGATGGCCTGATTGAGCCGACCCAGGTCGAGCTCCACCGACACCTCCAGCACCGATTGTTCCTGATCGGCGTGCAACAGTACGACACTCGTGGTGCCATAGGCCTGACCGGTAATCAGCAGGCGCACAGGGCTGATAACCTGTACGTCCGCGACGTGCGTGGCGATCACGTCGGCCCGGGCGACCTCGATGCTGGTCTCGATCGTCACACTGCCGTACAACGGAACCGTAATCCGTTGAACGCTGTCGGATAGATCGAGAACCGAGGCCCTCAGTTCAGTCCCGCGACCACTTTCCTGGGCGGCTGCATCCATTCCGCCCGTAAGAGCAATTCCGCCAATAGCGATCAGGCAAAGGCCGACCCGCGTCGAGACGCCGACGTAACGGCGTCGCAGTAGCTCGGGACGGCAGCCGTCCGTGACTCTATCAAACATTCTAGCGTCCTCCTCACTCGCCGCTGCTGTTGGGCTTAGTCTCGTCTTCCGCGCTATGTGAACGACTCGTACGCACTGGGCTGCGATCCGACGAGGAATGGTCTGGATTCCTCGACACGCCCATTCGCGAGGACGCGCGTGTCGGATGCCCCTTGGAGACATCCGTGATGTTGGGTGACGTTACGTCCTCGAAGGTGATCTGCTCCACCGATGCGGGTCCACCGGTGCCCGGTGAACCACGAACCACAAGCACGGCGTACGGCTCCGGCTCGCGATGTAAGAGCCTCGAGTCACCCGGTTTTGTCCCGCTGCCGGCGGAGTCGACGAAGAGCCCGTTCATCATTTCCATCAATGACGGACCGGTCGAGTCGACCGTACTCGACTTCGAGGGATGTAATCCCGGGATGACGTCACCCATGTCAGCCCGCGCCGGGTTGTCCGTCGTTTCCTTGTCATCGCCACGCATCGCGAAGGTAACCTTGCCGCGCGTCGCAGCCAGGTGAAGCTTCGGTACATCCTCCTCGCGCACCAGGAGCGTGGCGGACTTGGCGGGCTTCATCTTACCCGCTGACTCACCGGCCCCCGTATCCGTTCCACGACCAATCGCGGCGACTTGGACGCGTTGGAGAATGACTTCGGCGATCGTTTCCTTCCCCCCACGCGTTGATGTAGCGATATCCATGACGACGATTACGTCGACCCAATCACCCGGGTTGATCTGATAAGCGACCCCGGTGACCTCGTCGATCTTGACAGACACGGCGCGATAGCCCGCTGGAATCCGCCCCACCATTCCAGGTCTGGTTCCCTCCGGGGCCAGCATCGGCTTGAGTACCGCGACCCGCTCAGGAATTGCTTTGGCGCTTACCCGCCCGACAACGTCCTCGACATTGCTGATCCGGTCGTTCGCCGGAGCGAAGATGCTCTCGGCCGTCTCAACCACCTCGACCATCTCAGCCGTGATTGTCTCGTGCGGGTTAATATCTTGCCTGGACCGGACAACCTTGACGGTTTCCGCGGTCCTGCCGGCTGCCTTAGCTTTGCGGATGGTGTCCACCGCCAGTTTGACGGCAGCAAGCCCGACACACAGACCAAGCGCCAAGGGAATGATCGCCTTTCGCTTCATGGTTTGTCCTCTGCGGTTACCGGTCCCTAGTTACACCTGATGAGTCGCGCGATGATAGTCTGTTGCCCGTCGTCCTGCGGCCTGGAGCCCCAGAGGCAACCGTGTGGGATCCCCAAGCTCGTTTGTTTATCGGATGGCTTGCGACTGCATTCGACCTATCCGTTGAGAAATTCTTTGGTGTGGCATGTTGTCATGCGGACCACATCCGTGACGTGGTAGAACTGTTACGTCCGATAAATGCCGCCGGCCCCGCGATGCGGGGCTGAAACGGTTCCAATAACAGAGGTTGGACTGCGGCGTGCCTCAGTCAGCCTCCCACACCCTCTTTACGCATGCTGCACGTCCCGGCCAAGTCGTAGTCGTGCGTACCGAAGAAGCCGCCCATCAGCGACACATCGTTATACGGTACGGAAATGGTGACGGTCTCGACCGGATTACCCGACGTCGCGTGTGTCATCGTGATGCTATAGCTGCCCAGACCCGTGGGTGCCATGACCTGATTGACCCGCCCCGCAACATTGTCATAGGGTTCCACTGAGGATTGCAAAACGGCAAGGCGGCATCCCTCGCGCGCAGCTGATTGCAGCGTCTGACGGACCATGAACACCCATCCGTACTCGATGATGCCGAACAGGATCGTCAGAAGCAGCGGCAAGACGACCGCAAACTCGACGACGGCGGTAGCCCGCGTCCGTCGGGATCCCATACACCTTCCGACTCGTCTCATTCGTCGTTTCGTCGTCATTGCTACATCCCCCACCAGCCGAACATGGTGCCGGCCAGTATGATGAGTGTGCCCCCCGTCAGCGGTACTCCGTAGGGGAGCAACTGGGACGTGGTGCCAAAATTCCTCACTGAGCCGAACTCACTAAACATCAATTGCCGGTTCGTGCATTTGGTAAGAATGACACCCATGTTCGCGCAGGCCATCCGAAGCCGGCCCGTGGAAACGATCATCACGACCGCCGCGAGCCCGCCGATCAGCCCACCGAGCAGGAACGAGTAGAGTGTCAACAGCGGCCCCATCCAGACACCGATGGCTGCCATGAGCTTGACATCACCGGCGCCCATACCGTGCATCAGCCACGGGACGATCAGCAGGCAGAAACCGACCAGCAGGCCCAATAGACCCGTTCCGAGCCCCGACCAGCCGAAATACCAGCCCTGGACCGCGAAACCCGCGATGATCAACGCCAGATTCAACCGGTTGGGAACACGCCGTTTCGAAAAATCTGTCCATGAGGCCAACAATACCCCCGGAACGAGAATCGCGCAGGTTACATACCAATATCCGAAATCCATCGGAACAACCCCCTATGCGCCAGAGGAAACGGTCGGACTAGGCGTTTTCGCGACGCTCCCGCCACTTCGTGATTCCCGGCCGGCTCTTTCCCCTCTCGTCGTGCCGGAGTGAGCAAGGCGGTGGGCGCCACTGCGGTTAGCGGCGCCCACCGGCCTCACATCGGACTAAGTACAAGCCCGCCGCCACCGCGGCGGCGAACAACACCTCGCTGTCCTATGCGTTACGAAGCGCCACCAGCCGGCAGGGCTGCGTCCACGTTCGTGAAGATGCCACTCACCGTCCCTCCAAGCCCTGTAATCGCTCCCAGTGCCACGATGATAATCAGCGCCAGCATGACGGCATACTCGGTCGCCGTCGGGCCGTCTTCGGACTGCAGAAAGTTCTTCGCAACATTCAGAAAATTCTTCATACGATTGACTCCTCTTTGACTGTGGGCTGAAAGGTTCAGCCCGTGTACATGTCGAAGGTTGTCCAGGCACGATCTGTCGTCCTGACCCCTCCTGATAAGAAACTCGAACCTCCAGGGGCACGAGCGTTTGACAACACGCAGATGCGACAGCGGCAGGTCACCAGAGTTTCATAGGACCACGTCCGCCGATCACGGCCATGTTTGTAGAGAAGGCAACGGATGGGACGCTCCCGTCCCCAATCCAGTTCGGCAGGGTAACTCACACACTGCCGATCTCACTACGTCAAACGTAAGAAACAAATGCCACTAAGGCAAACACTTTCTCTTGATTCCTCAAGTCTCTAGGCATCTGCTGCGGCCTGACATCATTATCGACCTGTCCGTGTTGCTCTCACCAGCATGTTGATGCATATTCACACTGGTGGGATCACACCACTATCCATCGAACGTGAAGACAAAGTATGTGTTCACAGACAACAAGATTCCAACACATGCCAGGCGACGTCACTAATGACAGTGATGTGCAGATCACGGCACCGCACTGGGGGATAGCCGTTGCTACAACCGAACCAGAGGTCTTGGATACACACGAATCAGACGGTCTGAAGTACTGCGTCTACGATCGCGTAGATATTGTCCATGTGGTTACCGAACAGGGCCATCGCACTGAGAACGCCGATCGCAATGACACCCAGCAGCACCGCATACTCCGTGGCCGTTGGGCCGTCCTCCAACCGCAACAACCACAGTAGCTTCCTGAGCACACTGTTCACGGCTGCGTCTCCCCCTCGTTACCTAAGACTTCGCACACGGCGCACACACGGCGACGGTGCACAGACACTCATGTTCAGCATCGAATACATCACGACTGCGTGCAAATGAAAATGAGAGGGGTTTCGAATATCCGCACACAACAGCCGAGATGGTCGGACTATGGGACCGGTCGTATGTGAATCACAAGAGACCGCCCTGCACTTATCGGACACACGTCAACAGAGCACGTGTTCAGCGTTGTTCTGGAAACCGAGTACTTACCACTGTGCGATGATGAGCAAAGAGCAGTTAGAGATAGCCCAGGTCGCTTAGATGCCGCTCCAGTTGAGCCCGCTGCTGTTCGTCGAGACCGTCCCTACCGAGGCCGTTGGCCGCAGCGCCAACCAGTTCCGGCTCGTCGGCGCACAGATTCTCGGACGCGGCCTCTCGGAGAGATGGGGATGGGGATGGTGATCTATCACTGATCCACGACTGCCCATCCATGTTGGAGGGGACGGGGAGTCCGAGACAACTGAGGACCGTCGGAGCCAGGTCGACGCCAACAGGTGTCGCACTCTCAATAGGGATGTTGGTACCCAAGACACCAGGGACAACAGTAGGATCAACAAGATGATCTGCGGCCCACAACTTGGCATTGTCCACCACCACGACAGCCGGTGCCCCGCCCAGCGCGGTCTGCCAACTTGAGCGATACCCCGGCTCGAATCCAACAATCACGTCCGGCCCGTCCTCAACGTGGGGACCGACGTAGACTTCGCGAGGGGAATACACGTTGCGAATCATGCTAACGCCGCCGTCAGGATCCCGCACCCTGCGCAGACCAACGGCAAGCTCCTCAAGCACGCCTTCCGCTTCCTCGCCCGGTTGGACAATGCCCTGTGACTCACGCCCTGCAAGATTGAGATAAATGCCCGCGAAGCCCACCGCATACGCTCGTGTCCGATTCCAATCCACGTCCGTCAACAATGAACGTCCTTCGCCGGCATTCTTGAGCTTCATGAAACCATTGTCGATCAGCCAGCGATTGGTGTGGACCGCACGGTGGAATGGCGCGAAGCCGTGATCCGAAACCACGAATATCGCAGTATCTTCGTCGGTCGCGTCGAGTGCGCCGGCCAGAACACTATCCATATTCCGGTAGAGATCGCGGACTACGTGGCCGTACTTCTTGGCCCTGGCCGGATCATAGGTGGGGCTTGTCTCGTCCTCCACACACCAGAACATATGCTGTATCCGGTCGCTGGCGTCGAACACAAACGCAAACGCCCCGTCCGAGAAGCGATTCAGCTCGTACTCGAACATCGCCCGGCGCTCCCGGTCGATCTGTGTACATTGATGCAGGAAGGCATCCAGATCGTATCTGCCATCGGTGACGGCGTTGGTGTCCTCGGGCAGACCGAGTGTGTGGAAGAGGCCGACCTGATCCGCTAGCTCCGCACCATACGATGCAGGCTGCGTCAAAGGCCAGACTTGGTTCCTCGGATCCACTTGCAACGGCGTTGCGTAGAGGCGAAGGTCGGGGCTTGCGCTGACCAGATGAAACTTCACCAGAGCGTCGCATACGTGGATTGGTCCCCACTTGAATGAGACAGTGTACCATTCCGACCACTGGCCGGGTTCGATATCGTGCCGCTGTGAATCCACACGCAAAGCGATACCGCGACCGGTCCGTTGAATGATCAACTTGGCACGGATGGGGCGGGTCCCGCCGAACCCCGTCCTTGTCGGTCCAAACAGGTGCGTGACAATCTCATTCCCGCTCCACGCCACATGCACGACGTTCTCATCGTCGTGCCCTTGATGCGCAGTCGTGTAGAACGTGTGCTTGCCAAGGCGTCCGGAGGCGTCGGGCACTCCAAGCCCCGCAAGAAACCGGCCCTTCACGGACTCAGCCGGGAAGCTCACGGGCCAACGGATCACCGTCGTCGGCACGCCCGCATCGGACGTCATCCGCCAGAATCCCGGCACCCGTCGTGGGGATATGTAGCGGTCCTTGCCTTTGATGAAACCGGGATTGTTGCGCTGGATTGAAAGAAAAGGGAGATACTTCGACGGATCGCGATGGATGAAGTCGAATACACCGTGTTTGCCGGGATTGCATCCGGTTGCGAGCGACGACCACGCCACCGGACTTTGTGCCGGATTGCTGGTGGCCAGGGCGCACAGCGCTCCTTCCTCCTGCAGCCGAGCGAATGCCGGAAGCTCACCCTCCCGGACCATCCGGTCTACGCGCTTCGGATCCAGCCCGTCCACACCCAGGACCAATACTCTGGAGAAACTCCCAGAGTGTTTCATCTTTCATCGCCCTCAGTCTCAGGCGCTTTTGCGCCACGCCGCTCCGCCACCTTGATCAGTAACCACGCGCCGCAACGCTTGATCTGGGTGAAACCGATCGCGATACCGGTGCAAGTAACACCTAGTAACACTCCCAACGACGAAAGGAGATTCGCGCCCGTACCTGGATCTATATAAGCCTCGGCGCGGTTAGCGCCGGGGCCCAGTACGAACCACAATCCGATCACTACGGCCGTTAGACATTTTCGCATGCGTTTCAATATCATGGCCACCTCTATTCTTCCATTGACTACCCTTCCAGTCCTCAAATGCACTGAGCATCGACTGAACAAGGTCGGTCTTGATACCTGCCTGGTTTAGCTCCATACGTGGATCATCGCCTACGTTGAACAACGCCCGGTGACCATTGGAATCCAACTCCAACAGATACCCATCCGCATAGACGGAATCGATCCAAGCCAACCAGTGTGCCAGATCCGCCTGCATATTCATTCGCTGTGTGATCGACAAACCAGCTATGGACGCGCCGTGCGTCTGGGCTACGGACACGGTGCGATGCGACGCTTCCCCCTCGTGCAGCGGCAGAGGAAATGCACGTCGGACGGCCTCAGGCGTCTGCACTTCCGCCTTTTCCAGAAGTGTCACAAATACGTCGACCGGCTGCACAGGCATGTCAAGGCGCCGCCCCTCAATCCCCGCAGGCGGACGCACGATCAGCGGAATGTGAAGAAGCTTGTAATGGGAGCTCGCCGTATGATAGACCATGTCCCACTCACCGAAGAGCTCCCCATGATCGCTCATCACGACGATCCAGGAATCTCCAAAGAGCCCGTTTCCCTTCAGGATCTCGAGCAGCTCCCCGAGAACCTCATCCTGATAGGCAACCTCCGCGTCGTACATACTTGCCATCAGTGTGATTTGCGCCTTATCGAAAACGGGAGAGTTGCCGCAGGCATGCGCTGCAAGGTGGTCCGACCGCTGGCGCATACCGCGATATACCTTGCGTTGTTCCGACGTCAGGTGTGACTCTATATATCTTGCCGGCGGACGGTACGGGTCATGCGGTTCAAAGTAATTAACGAAGAGGAAGAATGGACGGCTTGATGAACTCCGACTTGCCAATCGTTTGCGCACCAGCCAATTGGTCCACGCGGATCCCGCGTCCCGGGCTGCATCCGGAGACAAGCCCATCCACTCCCCAAGCGGGCGGAGGGCGCCGCAGCGCAGCGCCAATCGCCAGCAACGCAGGAACGGGTCAGTAGTAGTCTCGTAACTCTTCAGCCGTTTGCAATGTTGGTGTCGGGTAACGGTGGGAGTTGTCC
>CAZJTP010000036.1:1941-27447 GCA_964548955.1 uncultured Phycisphaeraceae bacterium | reverse complement strand
CGATGCTCGATACACTAACCCGGAGCAACGGGCTTTCATCCCCATCTGATTGGGGCGTCGGATTATGTTGCGATGGTGTTGCTCGTGTTGACGGCGGGGACGGTGGTGTTTCTGCGGCGGCGCGCCATGACCGCTTGTTGACACTCTTAACCGGGTGGCATGGGCAAGCGAAGCGAGGAACGAGCAAAGCTTGCCCGTGTCGTCGATTAATCTCCACGGGCAAACAAGTTTGCCCATGGCACCCAATCGCAGTGGACGCTACGGATCAGAACCGCGACAGCCTGCCCTTTACGTCGCGCAGCGATGTCAAGGGCAGGCTGTCGCGGTTTTGATTGGTAGGTGGCATTTGTTGACGCCCGGTGGGCGGTGCCCACCCTACCTCTCAACGTGTGTCCGCAACGGTGCGTTCATGATCGGCGGAGCGGTGTCGGCGTGGGTGTTCCATTTGCCGAAGAAGCTTCGCATGAGAATCCCAACGCGGTAGAAGTGGCGGCGCCAATCAAAGTGCCCGCTGATCATCGCGAAGACACCCTTCGATATAATGCCCGTGCGGAGCAGGCGCAGCTTTGTCTTCTCGCTGATGCCCAGCGAGGTCAGGTCGATCCCGAGGTAATCCTTGTTGAGTTTCCAGTTATCGAGCACCTGATCGGCGGACTTGAGGCCGTGGCGATCGACGATATCCTGAAGCGGCGCACCGGGCATCGGTGTAGTGATTGACCAGGTCATATAGCTGATCCGGCCAAGTAGGAACTGCTTCCACACCCACCACAGTGAATGACGAATCTCGTCGGGGCTTTCGTATTTCAGCTCGCCGTTCTCCTCCCAAAGTTGGAACGCCATCATAAACAGCAGCACGCGGATCTTGTGTTTCTTGAGGAGCTTCAGGCAGCGCTCGCTCTGGTCGACGGTGATCCTCTTGTTGACACCGCGAAGCACCCGATCGTTGGCGCTTTCGACACCCAGATGCACCAGCCACATGTTCATCCGCCTGAACAGATGCGCCAATTCGTCGTCGATCTTGTCCGAACGCAGGTTCGACTGGAAGAACAGGTCCTTGTGGCCGAGGTCCACGATCGCGCGGCAGACGTCTTTAGCCCACGGCAGAGCAACATTGAGTTCATCGGAGACGATCTTGATCTCACGTACGCCAAGCCTATATAGCCAATCGACCTCCCGTGCGATACTCTCCGGGCAGCGCAGCCGCACGAACGGTCTGGCTGCACGCCACACCGGCAGCGAACAGAAGGTGCACTTGTGCGGACAGCCGCGGCTGATCACGATGCAGCCTTGCCGATGTGATTTCGAGTAGTGCTGTCCGACGAACTTGCCGAAGTCGATGCGATCCCAGGCCATAAACGGAAGGTCATCGAGGTTTGCGATCACGCGGGGATTGTCCGTGCGCTGCGAACCGTCCGGCGTGCGAATCAGCAGACCGGGAATTGAGCTGAAGCTGTGCCCGCCGTGAATCATCTCATTGATGATGTCGGTGAGTGTCAATTCGCCTTCACCGATGCACACGAGATCGACGAGCGCCTTGGCCATGACGTCCTCGGCAGCGGCCGTCGGATGCGGACCCCCGGCAATGATGAGCATCTCGGGGAAGCGCCGCTTCAGTTCGTTGATTGTTTTGTATGCCACGCGCTGCGTGAGAAACGTGAAGCTGATCCCGTAGAGCTGCGGCCGGTGCTCCTCTACGACGCGAACGTGATCCTCGATTGAGTGAAATTGATCCAGAAAGATGATGTCATTGTCTGTGAGCGGTGTTTGCTCTCGAAGGTACGAGATGAGCTGCAAAAGCCCGAGGTTCGGATAGGCCTTGTCGTAGTCGTCATCCAATGCCGGCGGATCAGCCAATACGATCTTCAGGGATTTCCGGGAGGTACCGTCAGGCCGTGCCGTCGACGTAAAGGCCGGTTCGCTCAAAACACTGAGGGCAGGGGCCACGATCGGCGCTCCTTACGCGGGCCAAGTGCCAAGCCGGCTGTTGGCCCACATCGAAAACAGGGCTCAGTTGGTACCAACTACTTATCGGACACCTGCGGATCGGCCTGAACTATCCCGAAAAGGCGGAGTTCGTAAGGTCCTCGGGCTGCGTTGCAGCCGAGATAGGGTCTCAACGGTCGGCGGCCGGGAGCCCGACGACGCTCGCTGGACCGAGAATCGCTTCTCGGTCCACTGGGCACTGGACGATATGGCGCGAGAAAGGATTCTCGTACCAGCGATTCTCAAATCGACCGTTATGATTCGTGGCTGAGTTTCGTCGTCTCCGGCGCGTGCAGAAGCACGTAACGCCTGTAATACGCGATGCCAAGGCATGTCAGCGGGATGGCAAGAAGCAGTCCCAGAAAACCGAGCAGCTTACTCCAGATGAACACACCAAGCAGAATGGCCACGGGGCGCAAACCCGTCGCTTTTCCCATAACACGCGGTGTGATCAGTATGTCTTGAATCATCTGCACGACGGCAAAGACAAGCACGGTCAGGACGACCGAGACGAGGAAGCTCGAATCGCCTTCTATCGACCGAAAACCGGCCAGCAGCACCGCCGGCACCAACCCCACCGTTTGCAGATAGGGCACCATGTTGAGCAGGCCTACGAACAGCCCGAGCGGCACCGCCATCGGCAGACCGATGATTGTAAAACCGATTGCAAACAGGACGCCGACGGAGAGTGCTACCACCGATTGCCCGCGGAAGTACCGCCGCATGGCGATGTTGAACTGCTCCAGAAACTCGACGATGGCGCTGCGGTACTGCGGCGGCAGGAACGTCTTCCACGTGCGCGCGTACTCGGGGAAATCGAGCAGGAGGAATACGAGATACAACAGCACGACGATCAGGCCCGTAAGGCCAAGCACCAGGTTGACCGTGAACGTGATGACCGTCCAGCCTCCGACGGCAAGCCGCCTGACTCCGTCGACGAGCAGTTGTTGGAATTCGTCCGACCGGGCGTATCGCCGCGCCCCGTCGAGCAAATCTCCGACGTAGGTACCGGACACTTCGTCAAAGAGCTGGTTGAGTCGTTCCGGTCGCAAACGGCTGTCCGGATCCTGCCGGAACCGGCCCCAGGCATTTGTCAGCTCACGCAGCCCCGTAGCGGACTTGCCCGTCGCGATCTGCTCCGCTTCCGGTTCATCAGAGGCGTTGCTTGGAGGATGCGCCTCATCCACGCCGGACTCCATCGACGAGACGAGATCGCCGCGCAGTTCCTCCAGCGTATCGCCGAACTCGCGCACCTGACCGATCATCAGTGGCACCACGATCGCAACGAGGACCACGCCGACGATCCCGAAACCCCCGAGGGTCATCGCCACCGCAAGCCTTCGGCGTTTCGTCTTTTGCTCGAAGAACGTAACGAGCGGGTTGAGCAGGTAGGCGAACACCAACGCCGCCGCGAATGGGAGCAGCACATCGGACAGGTACCGCAGCAGTGCCAGCACGGCGATCAGTGTGACCGCACCAAGGACCATCCGTACGACGCGATCGAACGTATATTGCCGCTCATCGTTTTCCATGACCGTCTCCGGCGCGCATTGAAACCGCTCCGTCGAGGATTGGCAATTCCAAAACTTGTGGAACTTAGCAATGGGATTCGTAGGTCGAGTCAGGAAGCCCCGACGTCTGCACCGGCGGGTCTGCGATCCCGCCCTATGAATTGGCTCCCATGTTCCACGGGCGTCAATCCTCGATCATCCCGTTGGCCGTTGATGAGGTGAGTCACCGGGCGGATTGACGGCGGACGAAGCGAGAGCCGGGTAGTTGCCGGACGAGGGTTTTGAGTTGCAGAGATGTCAGTGCAGTCGTGACGCGGGCCATATCAAATCCGGTGGTGGAGGCGATCGTTTCGGGATCATCGACGCCGTCCATAATCGCGTCCAGGACGGCCCGCTCCTGCACTGTGAGATTCGACAGCGGCGTGGCGGCGGTAGTCGAAGGTGGTTCACCACCCGTCTGGGACACCGGCGTGGCACCGACCATGATCTGACCGACGTCGCCGAGTTCATCGAGCACATCCTCTAAGCACGTGGTTAACTTGGCCTGCCCGTCACGGATCAAGCTGTGAACGCCGGCGGCCAGGTCCGGCCGATCCACCCGACCCGGTACGGCAAACACCTCGCGATTATATTCATTGGCCAGACGGGCCGTTATCAACGCACCGCTGGCCTTTCCCGCCTCGACCACGATGACGCCGAGTGACAGACCGGCGATGATCCGATTGCGCCTGGGGAAGTTCTCCGGGGCGGGCTGCGTCTCGATAGGGAATTCACTCATCACGGCGCCGGTTGCTGTGATTCTCTCCGCCAGGGATTCATGCTCGCGCGGGTAGATTGTCGGCAAACCGTTGCCCAATACCGCGATCGTTCGCCCACCGGCTAGCAACGCACCGCGATGAGCTTCCCCGTCGACACCTCGCGCGAGGCCGGAAACCACCGTAAACCCCGCGCCGCCGAGCATCTCACCGAAACGGATTGCCTGCTCGCGGCCATAATGCGAGCATCGCCTGGTCCCGACGACGGCCACCGCGACAGCATCGGTCGGTTCTACCCGGCCGCGGATATAGAGACAGATCGGCGGGTCGGGGATGTTCAGCAATGTCTGCGGGTAATCCGGGTCTTCCGTGCAGACAATACGGAGCCCGCACGCGGTCGCCTGCTCGATCTCCCGATCGACTGAATCATCACTGCGCGATCGGAAGATCGACTTTGCAATGCGCGGTCCGATCCCGTCGACGCGCTCGAGCTCCCGGATCGACGCACTGAGCACTGCATCCGTAGATCCGAAATGAGTGATGAGGTTACGAAGCCGGATCGGCCCGACGTCGGTCGTGAGGTGCAGCTTGAGATGGAGGCGCGCGGTGTTTGAGATGACCACGTCGGTATCACTGGTTGCCATGATGGTTTGCGCCTTTGCCGGGGACCGCATCCGGCGGAGTGTAACCGCAAGCAACCGCCGGTTCCAGAATATGTGCGCGACTTCACGGTGACAGCCATATTGTCACCGTGGTGTCGGCATGGCGCTGGGTTCCCCATCCCATCTTGGATTTGTCGGTTTGGTTTCTCCTTCGGCGAGGGTGATCGTCGGCCAGTTCCATCCATGGTACGGATGAACTTTCGACCTTGGTGGTTGCCGCAGGGTAGCACAGGGAGCTGCGAGGGCGATTGGTCGGCCGTACGGCAGCCTGGGGTACCGAACCCGGGCGAGTTTGCGACCTCGTGTCGGGCGGGCTGCGCTACGCTGCGCAGGGGCTTTGCTCCGACCGCCCAATCGGAAGAACAGACCCTGGCTCTCATAACGGCTGGCACACAAATTGGGGCAAGTCACGCCGATGATCGGATCGGCGGGTCCTGCGGCCTGCCTTCCGCTACTCTATCATTGTGGGCGATTGAGAAACCCGGCTGCGGTGGCGTGGCCGTACCACAAAGCGCTTTATGTCAAATGCACGTCACTTTGCGGGCGCGGTCGTCTGCGGATAACTGTCGGCAGGGCCAGGAGCATAAGAAGCAGGACGGTCGGCTCTGGGACCGCACCGCCGCCGACACCGTCCACCGCCGCCGGCGAGACCCGCAGGTCAAGCACATCAGATCGCCCCTGAAACCGGCCATCCAAAGGTACGGTTGCCAGTAGTGTGGATTGGTCCTGGGCAACCGGATTATCGCCGGATGCGAGGCTCTTTTGCGCGGCGTCCGCGGAGGTTGTCAGCAGGTCACTGAAAGAACTCGTGCCGCTGAGGCTTGCGAAGGGATTGGCGTGTCCCGTTTTATTGAAGATCGGCTGCGTGATCAGTGCGAGAGCGTCGGCGTAGATGTTTCCCGATATGTTGATCGGGCCGATGTCGAAGTCGCTGGTCCCCGTGTCGTCGGCGAACCGACCCTCTCGTGAAATCTCCTGTCGCGACGAGCAGGTAAGCTCGAGGTCGTAGAATCCGAGCCGATCGAGCGAAAAACCCGCGTCGATCAGAAGCGTTCCGGGAATCCTGACCGATTGCCCAACTACGTCGTAGTTAAACTCGTAACTCAGCGGGACGGCTGTCGAGCGGCTCGTTAGCGCGGTCGTCAGATCGATGTCGAGCTGTGGCACTAAGCGGCCGCCGGTGGACATCTCCAGCGAGATTGGACCCTGGAAGGTCATATCCCAGGCACCAAAGTCGAGCGGGTTGCCGATGAAGTTGCGGCTGATGCGAAAGTCCGCCCCGCCGCTTAAGCGGTTTTCGTATCCCTCGATGTTGAATCCGGCGTAGGCGAGGCCAATGCCTATGTCGCGGAACTCATCCGCCCGCGCAACCGACGTGAACACGCCAACCACCAAAATCGCCACAAAACGAACTCTGTGACATCCTGCTACCCGTGGCATAACGCTATCTCCATGAGATCCGTTTTTTAAGTGTACCCAACGCCGCCGCGGCGCAGCAAACGAGTGTACTTCACCAGCCGGTCATCCCCATCGATATCGGCAAGCCGCGCAGTTCGGAACGTCAAAAAGGGCCTTGCACGTGCGGACGAGTGAACCGACTGGCGCAGCTGACAGGCAAGGCAAGCGTGCAAGCCCTATACTTATCGGACGAACCGCCTCTTGCGGTTGACTGGGCTGCACGCCTTACGTGGGGCGCTGCTCCTATGCCGATCGGGCAAGGAGGTGCGCAAAATGCGCCGCCGTCTTGGTTCCGTTATGGAAGTCGGACAAGCTGAGGAACTCGTTCGGCCCGTGTGCGTTGCAGTCCGGCACGCAGAAACCCATCATCAGTGAGTCGGCGCCGAGGACCTCCTTGAACATCGGCAAGATCGGCAGCGAGCCTCCCTCGCGGATGAACAACGGCCTCTTGCCAAATCCCGCCTCAACCGCTGCTGCTGCGGCGGACATCCCCGGAGAACCCAAAGGTGACAAATATGCGGCACAATCGCCATGGTGGATGATCTCCAATCTCACGCCTTTGGGACAGGCCGCCCGAACCGCGTCGTCAAACGCCTTGGAGATCTTGTCCGGATCCTGATTCGGCACGATGCGCATCGAGATCTTGGCTGACATCTTCGCCGGAATGATCGTCGAGGCCCCTTGCTCCGTGAACCCGCCGAACATTCCGTTGACGTCCAGCGTAGGTCTCGCCCAACGACGCTCCAGCGTCGTGTACCCCTTCTCGCCGGTCAGCGCTGGTGTACCCGTCGCAGTTCGGTACCCTTCCTCATCGAACGGCAGGTCTTTCATTCGGGTGCGTTCGTCGGCGGTCAGTTCCACGACGTCATCATAGAATCCCGGAATCGTCACGCGGTTGTCCGCGTCGCGCAGCGAAGTGATGATGGACGCCACCGCGTTGCCGGGGTTGGTCAACGTTCCACCGAATGAACCGCTGTGAAGATCGTTCTTCGGGCCGGTGACCACGATTTCCTTGTACACCATCCCCTTGGTTCCGTATGTGATGCCCGGGGTCGTCTCGTCGAACTTCGACGTGTCGGAGATAGCGACGTAATCGCAGGCCAACCGCTCACGATTATCGCGGATCACCTTCTCAAGACTCGGCGAGGAAATCTCCTCTTCACCCTCGATCAGGAACTTGACGCGAAGAGGCAGCTTGCCGACCACCTTCATCCAACTTTCCGCCGCCAGAAGATGCGTAAGCACCTGCCCTTTGTCATCAGCCGCCCCGCGGGCGTAGATCGTGCCGTCACGAATCGTAGGCTCGAACGCCGGTGAATCCCACAGTGATTCCTCGCCAACGGGTTGCACGTCGTAGTGGCCGTAGATGAGGACCGTCGGTCCGCCGCCTTTGGCCGGTCCGGTATCAGCCAACACGCACGGATGCCCGGGCGTGTCGACCAGCTCGCTCTTGATCCCGCAGTCCGCCAGGAGCTTGTGGACCCACTTGCCGCCGCGCCGGGTGTCGCCCTTTCGTTCCGGGTCCGTTGAGATGCTCTGAATCCGCAAGAAATCCAACAACCTTTCGACGTTCGCGTTCTTGTTCGCCTCAATGTGAGCAATGACCTTATCAATCATGGGTTGTTTCCTTGATCCAAGAAGTACATTAAACCGTCCAACAGAACCTGTGAGACCAACTTTCCGTATGTGTTACCGACTTTCCAGTCGGTCGGGAGGCAGGCTGGAAAAGCTGTCCCACATGGGTCTCGTTAGGCGCTCCGGATATCACGGTATACCGGAATGTGCTGGGAGCCACAAACCCGCGCACCGGACAAACGGCCGCCTACATACCGACCTCGCCAAACGATCCCATCCTAGCATGAGTTGCTCGAAAGAGCTATTGGCGTTTGCACGGGATATTCCACACCCGGCGCACCGAGTTGACCGCCACCCGGTCGACTCCAACAATGAGTTAGTGACCGCATTCCCGAACATCCCCGCTCATCTGACCGAGGCTGAGCCTGCCTCGCCGCCGCCTGATTGGGGCAACGTTCCCTTTGACGTCGGCTGTGCTCGGTGCGGCCAGGATCTGCGCGGTCAGACGGAACCGAAATGCCCGGCGTGCGGCCTGGAGTTTGACTGGTCGGAGGCGGTCCCCATCGAGGAGCTGATTTGCGAGCATTGCGGCTACCACCTTTACGGCCTGCGCGAGACACGCTGCCCGGAATGCGGCGAGCGGTTCACCTGGGACGAAGTCCTCGCGGCCCACTACCGGCGCAAGAAGCCGTTGTTTGAATACCGATGGCGTCACCAGCCGATTCGATCCTTCCTCGTAAGCTGGCGGCTGGCGATGTATCCGCGGAAGCTGTGGCGGATGATTGACATTCACGATCCGCCGCAAGTCAGACCGCTCATGCTGACGGTCGCCGTCGCCATCGTGGCATTGTTCGTACTGGCCCCGGCCATGGACGGCCTTTCTTTATGGTCAACGCAACGTGCGTTCAGGTGGGTCCGGTCACCCGGTTACAGCGAGTTGCCGCTTTTCATATTGCGAGGTTTGTTCAACCCAACCGCTTACCTGTATCCGTTTCTCATCCTTACGTGGGTTGCGATGAGCCTTGGCGCTCTAATGATCTTTCGTCAGTCAATGCGCCTCTGCCGTGTTCGGACCATCCATGTCCTACGTGTGTGGGTATATTCCGTCGTTTCCATACTCCCGCTCATTCCCCTGTTCGGGTATGTCTGTGCTGCCATGTATCTGTTCCTCACAGTCAGAGTCGGATTCTGGACGGTGTCCGATATGACTCCCGTTGCGTGGGGCGTATTGCTTGTATTCGTTATCTGGTCGCTCATGCAAGGGTACCGGCATTATCTTCGGATGCCGCACGGTCTGACCATCGCCGTCGCCTCGCAGATCATCGCCATACTGGCTGTTCCCGCCTTGCTCGACGGACTGCCCCGCGTGCTGGGAATGAAATAGGCTACCTGAAAATCCTGCGGACTTGAGGCCTGAAATGCCGAAGGGTAAGAGTGAATACGATGATGGTGTGCGCCGCGTGCGGTCCGACGCGGCCCGCCAAGACCCGTAGCCTTGAATCGACAGGATGTCGTGGCTGTGGGTGCTTAAACGTCACGCATGGAGGCGTGCCATGGACACATCCGACGACAAGTGGTTCGTTGAGCAGTTCCACCTTAGAAGCCCGATCGAGGAGTTCCAGGAGTCCAGCCGGCTCGAGATCGAGCGGCTGCGCGACCGTAATCCGAGGTTCGACGACTCGATCCATCGAGAGGCGATTGACCTGACGCTCAGGAAACTCCGACCCGGTCTGATAGGGGCGAAGCGATGATTCTCAAACGCCTCGAGGCTCGGAACATCCTGAAGTACCGGCAGCTGCTGCTTGCCGACCTTCCCGCACACGGTCAGATTGCCGTGGCTGGACCGAATGAAGCCGGCAAGACCGCCGTCGGTGAGACAATCTGCCTGGGCCTGTTCGGTCAGACGTTCTCGCTGGGGCCTGATGATCTCGATAAGGTGATTCGTTGGGGCGAGTACGGCGGCTCGGTCACGGTGGAGTTCACCGGCAGCGACGGCGGCGATTACACCATTGTGCGCGAAATCGACAACACCGGGAAACACATCGCCCGTCTATACCTGTCGGGGGAATCCACCGAAGAGGGGCCGCTTGTCGAGGGGACGGACGCCGTAGCGGAGGCCGTGCGCGAACTCGGCGGATTCACCTATAAGAGCTTCATCGACAGCTTCTACCTCGCGCAGCGCGAAATGGAGATGCCGCACGGCAAGAGCGAGACCATCAAGGCCCTGATCGGGGTCGACAGGCTGGAGACCGCCGCCGGTGAACTGCAGGCGGAGATTACCGAGACGATCACAACCATCGGGACGTTGGAGACGCAGATCCAAGACGGCAAACGGAAGATCTCGCAGATCAATCTTGACCCGGCGCAGCTCGGGCGGCTGGAATCTCAGCGGGACGCGAACGTCAAGACCGCCGTAGCGGCCGAGAAGGAAAGTGACAATCTCTCGTCACGTGCCAACTCGGTCGGCAAGACCGCAACCGCGTTTATCAAGGCCGCCGAGATGTTCGTACGGAGCACGCCGCGCACGAGTTACGAACAATGGCGCGATCGGAAACAATGCGTGGCGACCGGACTGGTCGCAGCCGCAAAAGCCTCGCAGGCGTCCGGTATCGATGCTCACAGCCCGGCGCTGGAGACGACCGGCGCAGCCGTCCAAACGTTTGAGCACGGATTGGCCCAGTACAATCAGATCCGCAATCTGGCGGGCTTGTATCGGCAACGGCTCGCCTATCTTCTTGACGACGGGCGGATTCACATCCCACGACGTGAGGACGATCGGCAACCGGGTGGTGAGAGTGACGCCCCCTTCGCCGAGCGTCGGGCGGCCGCGTTGATGGAGATCGTGGAAGTCACGCGCCGACGCAGATTGTGTGTTGGCTTGGGCATCTTTTTCCTCGAACTGGCACTTTTCGCGTGGGTTGGGTGGGCTGTCTTGCTGGCGGCACCGGAGTCGACGATCGGCGGATGGCTACAAGCGGTCATCGCGTTGGGTGAAACGGGGCGACAGCTCTTGCTGCTCTTCGGAGCGATCGGCGCCACCACGCTGACGGGCTTGTTCACCGCGCACTATCTTAGGGAGACGAATGAGATGCGCGAGGGCCAGCGCACGCTCGAAAACATCGACACGCAATCGCAGATCGCACGTGTGGAGATGGGTGTGATCGACGCGATGGATGAGGCCGCCATGCCGGACGCTTTGGAAGCCCTGCGCGGTGTCCGCAACGATCTGCTGTCCAGCGCCGTCGTGTCGTTTGTCGAGAGAGAAGGAACCGTCCTGGTTAAACCGGATGCACTGGCGGCGAAGCTGGCGGAAATCCGTGAGGGCAGCACACGTGCAACCCGATCCCTGACGGAGGCGCAACAGCGATTCACGGATCGGGCGGCTGATCTGAAAAGACACGCGATGGAGCTGCAAGCAACCGTCAAGCAGTTGGATGAAAAGATCACCGAGGAAGGCCGGCGTTGGGAGCAGGTCGAGGCGCTGGAGCGGACGGTCGCGGGGCTTCAAGCCAAGGCGAGCGAACTTCGCCACGCCATCGTCGTACGAAAGTTGGCGTGCGAGCTGATTGACGCAGCCTGTCAACGGATTTACTCGCGCTTCCACCCGGAGCTGCGGCGCTTCGTCAGCAAGCTTCTACCACGCCTGACCGGCGATCGGTATGAACATCTGGAACTCGACGAGGACCTTCGCGTCCGCGTCTTCTGCAAGGAGAAGAACGACTTCGTCGGGCTTGCGGAGCTTTCCAACGGCACACACCGCCAACTGATGCTTTGCGTCCGGCTCGCACTGTCCCAGGCGCTGATCGCATCATCAAGCAAGGCCGCCCAGTTCCTCTTCTTCGACGAACCCTTTGCCTTCTTCGATGAGCGGCGTATGGCCAGGGCCATCGACGTGCTGCGCAAGATCAGCCCACAGATCACACAGGTCTTTCTCGCTGCCCAGAAGTTTGAAAATCCCGAGGCCTTCGATATGGTTCTACACTGCGACGTGGATGACAACTGCCTCGAGGCATCGGGCGACGGCCTGTCACATACGGAACTGCCCACCTGGCCAGCACTGTCAAAGGTGGGGTAGGCACCCGTTCACTGCGCGCGTTGTCTTCCGGATTTGCAACCATGCGCAGCGCCGAAAGGTGACAGTACGCAGGCCTGTGTAATGTGCCTGTGTGTTGCGCGAGAGTATGGCGTTCCGATAAGCCTGCAATACGATCTGACCACATTAGCATCAAGCTGTATCGGGGCAGCAGACCCGACATTTTACTTCAGGGTATCCAAACATCTGTGCGATTCGCGCCGGACGTATGGTCGGTAGGCACACCAACAGCAACACGGACGGCGGCGGCGGCGAAAACCAGCGAGTGTCAGTGGAGCGAGCCGGATACAGTGGCCATAACCGCGCTGATCGATCGGTGGATCAACCGGACCTGGGATGCGTTCCGGCGTTCCCGCCCGCTCCAAAGGGCCGCCTGATAGCCACCTTTTCGGGATGCACCCCAACAACTCAACAACTCCCGATCCGCGTGGAGTTATTGCATTTGGCGCCGAATGTGGTAGTCTCCAGATGCCATCTCGGCGGGTTTCCCGCGACCTTAGCGGTGCCCTCGCTTATGGCATGACGTTTGCTCGTTAATGTTCGGCGAAAAGGGTCCAGTGCGTCAGATCATTACCCAACCAGTCAGGGGGTGCGAAGGCTGCGGCTCGTGCGCGGATCTGAGCACGATCCCCCTCCGCAGGGCCTGTGGGCGTCTTGGCGCAACGAGGACTAAGGGATTTGACATTGTTACAAAACAAGGAAGGAGGGACCAACGTGAATTCGTTGCCCGCAACGCCGGCGATTAAGACGATCCAGCAGCACATCCTCGAGCGTCAGCGGACGCACCACGGGGCTACCGGTGAGCTCACCTGGATTCTCTCAGGGATCACACTCGCGACGAAAATCATTGCGGACCATGTTCGCCGCGCCGGCCTAGTGGACATTCTGGGTGCGACCGGAGACGTCAACGTACAGGGTGAGGATGTCCAAAAACTCGATATCATTGCGAATGAAACGATCGCGCGTTCGCTCGGCTACCGCGACAACGTCGGGATCATGGTCTCGGAGGAGGATGATGAACCACGCATCCTGAAGGAGCTGGACTCCAAGGCCAAATACATCGTCCTGTTCGATCCGCTCGACGGCTCCAGCAACATCGACGTCAACGTCTCGATCGGCACGATCTTCTCCGTTCTCCAACGGCGAAAAGGCGTTGCGGTGGGGCGGGTGATGGATCACATCCTTCAGCCGGGCTATAAGCAAGTGGCGGCGGGTTATGTCATCTACAGCAGTAGTACGGTGATGGCCTACACCACGGGTGACGGTGTTCACATGTTCACGCTCGATCCGGCGATCGGCGCGTACCGGCTAAGCCGGGAAAACATCACCATGCCGCCGACCGGAAAAACGTACAGCGTGAACGAGGCGTATCTGAGCACGTTTCCCGACGGTGTACAGAAGTACCTTGCGTGGACGAAGTCCAGCGAGGGCGGCGGTTACGGCCTGCGTTACATCGGCTCGCTCGTTGCGGATTTCCACCGCACATTGCTCAAGGGTGGCGTGTTTCTCTATCCCCCCACGAAAAAGGCTCCTGGGGGTAAACTGCGGCTGCTATATGAGGCGAATCCGTTGGCGCTCATCGCAGAGCAGGCAGGCGGTGCTGCGAGCGATGGTACGAAACGAATCCTCGACAAAATGCCGACCGCCCTGCACGAGCGAACACCGCTTGTCATTGGAAGTAAAGCGGAAGTGGACCGGGTACTGTCGTTCTGGCAGTCTTGAAGCGTCTTCGGCAACAGCGTCAACTGAACGAGCGTCTCGTCTTCGTGACGCAGCACGAGGGGATACGCTTGATGCGTTGGCTCGTGCCCTTGAGTGGACCCGTGTGCTGGCTTTGGGATGCCCGCTATTGAAACGTCCGAGGGGGGCACTTATAATCCCGCACCACGGTTGGGACGCGGTTTCGAGTTTTCAACAACTGCAGCAGTGAAGGAACGCCTTATTATGCCCGACATCGCCGAGGTGAAGGCAAGAGAAGACGATCTTGGAGAAGCGGCGACACAGAGCATCGCGTCTGAGCCGAACAAGATTTCGATAACATCCGATTGCTCCGACAGTGGGCCGGCTGAAGGTAGTTACGCTTCGCCGGAGGAAGGCACCGACGCCATGGGACCCTTGGACCGGATACTCACCACAATCGAGAAGCGGGAAATCCTTGCGGCGCTCAAACGCGCCAACGGTCAGCGAACACTGGCGGCACGTTTGCTTGGCATTTCGCGAAGCAGGCTGTATCGGCGCATGGAAGCGCTGGACATCGACCCGCGCGAGATCAGCGGTGCCAGCGATGTGCATCCGCACGAGGACGCCTGAGCACCGCGAATCGAGCGATGGATTGCCCCGTCGATGGCGCTTGAGCCGCTGAGCATCGTTCATCCCGCCAACGTTGTTGTCTGCGCGGACAACCTCAACCTGATGCGCGGGCTCACGGACGGCTGCTGCGACCTGATCTACGTTGACCCTTAAATTCGGGAAGCACGGTGAGCAAGCCCGTGCGGGGGTGGACTCTGCCCGCTACGGGCCGGCAAGCGATCTGCGAAGTTTTTCGTAGTCGATCAGGTCCACTTTGTTATCCGGGTCAAGATCAAATAAACGGCAGCAGGGGTCTTGTGCAAGGGCACTGGCGGGCAAGCCGCCGGTGGCACCATGTTTGGACGATCCACCAGGAATACCCCAAGTGGAAGAGCCGCCAGAGGTGCCCAAAGTACCGGTGAAACAGTGTTGGAAGGCGGCGAAGTCGCGGAGGGTGGTGAGGCCGTCACCGTCGAAGTCGCCGCGGTATTCGCATTCGTCGGGCACGTCGTTGGCGTTGCAATCCAGGCTTACGCCGCACGCCGGGCTGACCAGGTAATCGGCGATGCCGGTGTACTCTGCGCTGCCGATGCACGCCTCGCCGGGTTCGCAAACGGGTGGCTCGCACGCAGGCGAGTTGCAGTCGAGGTCGCATTCGTCGGGGACCTCGTTACCATTGCAGTCCCACGGGCCGATGCGCAAGAAGTAGACATCCTGCTCACCGTTGAACGTCGCTGCATAGGCTACGTTGACGCCCAGGTTGTCCGAGATCATGTGGTAGTAGTCACCAAGCTTGGGATTGTCCGGCCAACCGACGTAACTGTCGAACATGGGACTGACCGGGATGTTCGTCGACCACGTCACGCCCGCATCGGTGGAATAGCTGTAGTACAGCTCACAGAGGTTGGACCATGGCGCGGCGGTGTAGTTTCGCGTGTCATTCCATATGGCGTCGATCCGGCCATTGGGTGCTACGGACATCGTACCGAACCACTGCCAGGCACCGTTCACTTCGGGATCATCATTGACGCGGACCTTCTCGCTCCATGTAACACCGCGATCCGTGCTTCGGGCAAAGGTGACATCCAAAAGGCTGTCGTCCGAAAGATCCACGGACCCGAGGACGTACACATTGCCTCGTGTTGGAGCGTCGGAGTGGTCTGTGGCCACCCAGAGCTGACCCGCAAGCCCAAACCCATTAGGCGGGACATCTTTGAAAATTCTGCGTCCGATCGCCACCTCGGCGGTGTGGTCCACGACAGTAGCCTGATCGGGATACGGTGCGTTAGTCAGTCGTGCCAGGGCGAGACGCTCGGACCCTCCGGCAACGTAGAGCGCCCCATCGACTCCAAGCGACATCGTAGGGTACCTAGGTGTAATTGAATCGATCGGATCGCTGAACGACGCGCCGCCGTCAGTCGAGCGGACAAGATTCAGCCCGGTGCCTTGGATATAAACGTTCCCGCGACCGACGCCCATCGTGCAATCGACGGTCACCCATGGCTTGTCGATATATCCAGGCGCTACTTGAAGAGGCGTCTCCCATGTGACTCCAGCATCGAAGGACCTGAATAGACGTAGCAGGTCAGAGCCCATACTCAAATAGTAGAACGTCCCTGTCGGTCCGGCGGCCAGAACCGGGTCGCTTCCGAAGACTCCCGGGTCTAAAACGCCCGGAAAGACCCACGTATGCCCCGCGTCGTGGCTGTATGCCCACCCGGCCTGGCGGAAGTCGGACTCAATGGTGTCAAACTGGCGCCAACCGATGACGATCTTTCTCGGATCCGTCGGATCAATAGCAATCGACGGTTCATTGGCCGCGTCGCCGACGATATTACATCCGCGATGATCGACGTTGACCTGGATGCTGCGATACTGTGGCGAATCGGAACGTACCCACGGGCCGCAGTGCGCCACACCAGTTCCTGCCACCTCCTCCGACCGTGCCATCCACGGGCCAGTCGGTGGTTCGTCGAAGGTTTTTGGCCCGGGCCGGGTATCAGCACCATCCGCGATCACCACGCGTTGAGCACCATGCTTGATTACCGCTGGGTTTTCGGCGTTGACCGGGACACGTCCGATCCGGCAGGAAGCCATCAGGCAAGAAGCTGCGAACATGCATATTAGCGCCCGTGACATCATGTCTCTCGATTGCGGCGACGGAACCGATCGATCTTGCCGACCCACGCCCTTTATAATCTTACACTCAACCAAGCGTCTTTTCCCCCGCGAACCATGCGCGACGTCGCCCGTTACGGTCCCATGAGCACGCGGAGGATCGCTGAGAGGTCGGCGAGGGTGATGCGGTCGTCTTCGTCGAGGTCGATGAGGCGGCAGCAGGGGTCATTTGCAAGAGCACTGGCGGGCAAGCCGCCAGTAGCACCCAGAGTGGAACATCCGCCGGTAGAACCGGTTTGCCGGCGATTCCACGGGCAAGCTGACGCTTGCCCGTGCCACCGTTGCCAGTCTCCGCCACCGTGTTACGGATGCGCCGGCAGCCTACCGGGCTGTAAGGCTTGCCTTGCAGCGGGAAGCGTGCTGCCGTATGCTGTCTTTCCGCACGTATCCCGTTGGAGCGTTATCTGGAAGCAAAGCCGGAAAGCGGGTTTATCTGGAAATCAAATGAACAGAAGTTAGCCTTCATAGGACCAGAGACCAGAAGCATGGCAACGATATTGAACGATCAGCATCTTAAGGGCCTCTGCGGCACCGTGATCCTTGAGGGTGATGAATCATGCATTCGCCCAAACTCGTATATACTGCGCCTTGGTCCTGCCGGTGAGTTTCTGAGTACCGGGAAGGAATTTGAGATAGGAAAGAAGAAAAAGGGAATTCGTATCCAACCCGGTCACTCGGTCGGAGTAACTGCTTACGAAACGCTCGACTTTACTAGAGAGACCGTTCACAAGGTTTTCCCCAATCGAGATCTCCACGGGTTGCTGAGTCCGACCACCGACTTATCCAGAGAAGGAATCGTCGCGCCGACGACGCAGGTCGATGCTGGCTATCACGGGACGCTAAATTGGACCATCACCAACACGTGCAGCGAAGAACGCCGATTTACCTACAAGGAGCGAATCTTTCGTCTGACAATCTTTCTGCTGGAGGAAGGAGAGCGACCTGAGCATGTTTATGCGGGCGACTATCAATCTCAGACAGGGTATGTGAGATCACGACGCAGTGGCCCTCCCGTCGGGATGAAGGCCGCTGAGTGGGAGGACGGCCTGATCAAGGGTGGTCCCGAGGAGATGCTTGAGAACCTGATCAAGTCGGGATATCCGTGGCATCTACTCGGCTCTCGGCTTAAGGAGATCGATAAGCAGCTCAAGTCTGTAACCGAGGAGTATTCCGACATTCACGATGCAATCAGTAATCTCACGATCCAGACCAATCAGATCCGAGAGAGACAGAGTGAAACACCGGAGACAGTTCGGAATGTTCTCCGAGACGAAGCTGGTTCACTTCAGAACCGCTGGCTTATCGGTGCTGGTTCGCTATTGCTCGGATTGCTTGGGATCGGTGTGTCCGTTTCATCCAGTAGAGCTGCGCTAGATTTCATGAAGCAGCATGGCGCCGGAACCGGGCTGGTGTTGGTAGCACTCGCCGCCATCGGCCTTTTCGTTATTTATCGGCGTAGATGAAACACGAGGCGCGCAAGCAATGAAGGCGGGTAACTATCGTCTAACAAGGCGATGCACCCGACTCGCTGTTGCGCGCTTCAGGCGTCGGTGGGTTCGGCGACATCTTCCGGTTGTAGACGTTTACTCCGTTGGCCCGCCGGGCGGGTGATCTTCGAGGTTGGGCGGGAAGTATCTCATGACCAACGAAGCCCCTAGGGTAGTCGCGTTATTCGATCTCCTAGGCTTCAGCAATCGGGTCATGCGCGATGGGCTGCCGGGACTCCTTGTGGCATACGATGCGCTCATAGACATTGTCAAGAAACATCAGGCCGGAGCGATGCTGAACTGCGGCATACCAGTTGGGAATGGAACGTGTGCAGCCGGGTTTGGAGTATTCGATATCGAACATGCCTATTTCAGCGACACCATCGTACTCTGGTGTAGCTACAACACCTTCTGCTTCCCTCCTTTCTGCCACATCTGCAACGTGTTCATTTGTGAAGTTCTTGAGTCTGGACTGCCGCTGCGTGGTGGTATCGCGGTGGGCGAAGCCCACATGGACAAGACCACCGGAACATACATCGGCAAGGCTCTTGTTGAAGCCGCCGAGGTCGAGAAGTCCCAGGATTGGATTGGTGCGTCCTTCGGCCCTTCATTTGCGGTTGCGCCATACAATGAGTTCTTCATGGCAGAATCTGTGCTCGTCTACAGACGGCACCGGAAATCCGGCCGTACGCAGTGGGTTCCCGGGGCAGTCCTCGACTGGCCGCGTGTCTGGCGCAATGCTGGGAAGGGACCAGTCCAACACGTCCTGTCCAACTTGAATACTGATCCGAAGTTTAGTCGGTATTACCAGCACGCCACGGAGTTCGCAGAGTACTCAGAGAGAAACAAGAACTGGTCCAATGGTGGATCGATTCACACATCTTAGGCAGTGCAAGGAAAGACGCGCAACAAACGACCGTAGCGGATGGCGTTACCGTTCTTACGCCGCGCCTTCCTGACGCCCTTGGCTTTCACCGATCCCGACGCGCCGGGACCAGGTCGAGGACGAGATCAGAAGGATGAAGTATGAAGGCTGAAGGATGAAGGTGGAAGGATGAACATCGACTGAGTCCGAACCTGAGCAGGACCGAACCACGCCGAACCAAGGGACGTTACAGCTTCTGGCAGGGCAACGCAGGCGGTCCACAGCCGGTTGTTGCCTTTTCCCGAGGCACCGATGAAGATACGCTGCGGCGCGAGTTCGTTTGGCCGCTTTCGATAGGGCATTGGAAGGAATCCGGTTCGGTGAGCAACGCTTCGTTCCATCCGCAACGTATCCGTGATCGCCTGGCCGGTCATCATATCCTCGTGACGGGTTCCACGGGATTTTTGGCGAAGGCCTTTGTGGAGAAGCTGCTGCGCGCGGTGGACACGATCGGTGGTATTCATCTGCTGGTTCGGACGCGCCCGGGCGGCGCATCGCCGCGGCAGCGGGTGATGCGGGAGGTGCTTAGCTCGCGGGCGTACGATCGTTTGCGCGCATCGCTGGGCGAAGGGTTTGCGCGTCTGTGCGAAGAGAAGATCCACGTTCTGGCTGGCGATCTGACGAAGGAGCGTCTTGGTCTTGGGCGCGAGACGTATGACGCGCTCACCCGGCGGATCACCCTGATCGTCAACAGTGCCGCGACCGTGACGTTCGACGAGCGGATCGATCTGGCGGTGGACCTCAACTCGCTGGGTCCGACGCGGCTGTTGCGTCTGGCGGCCGATTGCGGCCACATCCCGTTTCTGCACGTATCGACGTGTTACGTCAGCGGAGTGCGTACCGGGACGGTCGTCGAGGATTTCAGTGCGCCGCAGCGCGCGCAAGAGACGCTGCCGCGGCTGTCCGACGACGGCGCGTTCGATCTGGACGGGCTGATCGAATCGATGCTGGCTGAAGCCGCCGAGCTGAGGCACCGCTTCGGTGCCGATACCGAGGCGTGTCGCCGGCAACTGATCGAGGCGGGGATGCGTCGTGCCCGTTCCTGTGGCTGGAATGACACCTATACGTTCACGAAGTGGATCGGCGAGCAGTTGCTGGTCCGCGACCGCGGTGAGGTTCCGCTGGTGATCTTCCGTCCGGCGATTATCGAGGGCAGTTTCGAGGAGCCGGAGCCCGGGTGGATCGACGGTCTGCGGATGGCGGACCCGATCATCGTTGCGTACGGCCGGGGCAAGCTGGATGAGTTCCCGGCGATCGGCGATCTGAGCCTCGACCTGATTCCCGTCGATTTCGTCGCCAATGCCATGATTGCGACGCTTCCCGTCGGCGAGGGGCGGCGGGATGACCTGGCCGTGTATCACTGCGCTTCCAGCAACCGCAACCCGCTTTATCTGAGGGTCATGCGTACGTCACTGGAGCAGGCGTTCCGCAAGCGGCCCATGAGTGACGACGTCGGTCGCCCGATTCGCCCCGGCCGATTGCGCCTTGCGGACCGGGAGTCCTTCGTCAACCGATGGCAAGGCAGGTACCGCCGGATCGCGCGGTTGCAGTGGGTGTTCAAGACGATCGGGATCCGGGGCCGGCGTTATCGCAAGTTGTCGGGGATCTTGCGGCAGATCGAACAGCTCATCTACTTCGCGAAGATCTATTCTCCATATACGCACATTGACTGCCGGTTCGCGGATGACGCCCTGCGGGCGGCTGCCGAGAGGCTGCATCCCGACGACAAGGCGACGTTTACCTTTGATGTCGGGCGGATTGACTGGGAGGATTATCTGGTCAACCGGCATGTGCCCGGGTTGCGGGCGTTCGTGTTGGGCGCTGGGGCCGAGCCGACGCCGCGCATTCTTGCGGTCGGCGATTGGGATGAGGGAGGCCCGGTCGCGGCGGCCACCGCGCTTAAGGGAGCGAATCTCTTCGACGTGTTCAGCCGGGCGGCGGAACGTTTCGGTGAGAAGCCGGCTTTGCAGATCCGCCGTAACGGGCGCTGGATTCGTTATACGTACGAGGAAGCTCCGCGGACAACGGGCATGATCATGCGGCGTTTCACCGAGCGTGGTCTGCAACCGGGTGATCGAGTGGCGATTTGCGGTGAGAGCGGACCTGAGTGGGGTTTGACCTATCTGGCGACGATGCGGGCGGGTCTGACCGCCGTGCCGCTCGACCCGCAGCTTCCCCCTGACGAGGCGTGGGCGGCCGCCCGCTTTGCCGAGGTGAAGTTGATGTGCGCGACGCCGGCGGTGTTTCCGGGGCTCGAAAGGCACCGCGGTGACGGTGATCCCGAGGTCGTCGTGATGCGGGAGCCCTTCATTCCCCAGCCCGGCGCGTCGCGCGACGCCGTCCCTGACCCGGTACCCGTGGATGACACGGTGGTGGCGTCAATTCTGTTCACGTCGGGGACTACGATCTCCCCGAAGGCGGTGCAACTGACCCACCACAACTTGATCGCGAACGCCACGGCACTGATAAAGGTGCACTCGGTCGGTACGACGGACGAGATGCTGTCCGTGCTACCGATGTACCACGTGCTGGAGTTTACGGCCGGCTTCCTGGTGCCGCTTCTTTCTGGTGCGACGATCACCTATGTCGAGCAGCTCAAAGGCCCCGAGATTATCTCGGCGATGCAGGCGACGGGTACGACGGCGATGCTGGTGGTGCCCAGACTGCTGCGTATGTTCCACGATTCGATCGAGAACAATGTGGCGGCGTCCGGATTACTCAAACGCACCGTATTCCGCGTCCTGCGCTTCTTGTCAAACCTGACCGGGCACCGCTTGGGGCGACGGCTTTTTGGCACTGTCCACAGGCGGTTCGGCGGGCGCCTGCGCATGTTCGTCTCCGGTGGATCACGCCTTGATCCCGAACTGTTCACGGCATTTCGCCGCATGGGGTTTGCGGTGTACGAAGGATACGGACTGACCGAGACGTCGCCCGTGCTGACGGTGAATCCGCGCGGTCGCGCGCGGGCGGGCTCGGTGGGACCCACACTGCCTGGTATAGAGATACAAATCCGCAACGAGAATCTCGAAGGTGTGGGCGAAATCTGGGTCCGTGGGCCGAGTGTGATGTCGGGGTACCTGAAAAACGACGAAGCGACGCGGGCCGTCCTCGTCGACGGCTGGTTCCGCACGGGCGACCTTGGCCGGCGCGACGCGGACGACTATCTGCACTTGACGGGCCGGTGCACCGACCTGATCGTGACCGACGCCGGCAAGAACGTCTACCCGGACGAGGTCGAGGCGCGATATGCTGATCTTCCTTATATGAAAGAGCTCTGTGTTGTCGGCGTGCCATTGGAGGACGGACTCGGCGATGCGGTTCACGCGGTTGTGGTTGTCGATCAGGGTGCGGCGCCGTCGGGGTTGGACCGATCCTCGATCGAGCGAGAAATCCGCATGGCGGCCGCCTCAATCGGCGAGTCGCTCCCGTCGCATCAGAGGATCGCCACGTTTCACTTCTGGGATTGCGAGCTGCCGAAGACCTCAACTCTCAAGGCGAAACGCGTGCGGATTCGCGAGGCGGTGCTTGATGAACACGATGCGCCGACCGCGAGTGATGCAGATGCCACACGCACAACACTGGAGGCGACGGCGCGCGGTGGGCCTGAGGATACGAAGGATGATGCAGCCGGAATTGCGGCTGTTCGCCGTATCTTGTCGCAGCAATCCAAGCAGCCGGAAGGCGCCATTGCCCCAAGCATGCATTTGCACCTCGACCTGGGGATCGACAGCATAGGGAAGATGGATGTGCTGGCGGCGGTTGAGTCGCAGTTCGGCTTGCGGATCGATGGTGAGATTGCAGCCAAGATCGCACGGGTGTCGGACTTGTTGAAGGTCATCGGCGATCGTCGCCCAAAGACCGGAGCGGCTCGGACTGCCACTATGTGGCAGCGGCGGCTCGGAGAGCAGGGCGCCTCCGCGTGGACGAACGGCCCCGTCCCGGCGCCGCTGGTTCCGGTCCGGTGGCTCGTTCGCGGCGGCGTGATGATGTTCATGAACACGTATGTGCGCATCAAGGCACGGGGTTGCGAGAACCTTCCCACAACGGGTGCCTTCATTCTGGCCCCGAATCACTCCTCGCATCTGGATTCGCCGTCGGTGTTGACGGCCATCGGCGGCAGGCGCCGGGTGTGGATCGCCGGCGCCGAGGATTACTTCTTCAGCACATGGCTCAAACGGCTCGTATTCGGGCGGCTGCTGGACACGATCCCGTTTGACCGACAGGCCGACGGTATATTGGGGATGCGACGGTGTGGCGAGGCGCTGCGTCGCGGCGATGGACTCTTGATCTTCCCAGAGGGAACACGATCGGCTGAAGGTGGTTTGCAGCCTTTCAAGATCGGCGTGGCCGTCCTGGCGATGGAGCGGCAGGTGCCGATCATCCCCGTTCACATTGACCGTGCGTTTGAGTTGCTTCCCAAGGGTCAGCGGTTCATTAAGCCGGGCACTATTACGGTGACGTTCGGCCGCTCGATCCGGCCACCCAACCCGGATGACGACGGCGACCGGTCCGTCGTACTCCGGTTGCTGGCGAAGCAGGTTGAGGAGGCCGTCACCACGCTCGCGAACGGGGCGCCTGTGTAATGTCCGACCCCGCCGCCAAGACCGCCGCCTTTTTCGACGTGGACGGTACACTCGTTCAAACAACGATCGTTCACTACTACGTCTACTTTCGGCGGAAGCGGATGTCGCCGCTTGCAGGCAAGCTCTGGTACGCCGCGTTTCTCGTCAAATGCGGATACTTCCTCATGCTCGACAAGATCGATCGGAGCCGACTCAACGTCGTGTTCTACCGCAGCTACGCCGGCCTGCCCGCCGCCGAGATCAAGGCCCAAGTGCCCGAGTGCTATCGCGATGTCATCAAGCCGCGCCAGTTCCGGCAGGCGGCGTCGTGTGTGGCAAAGCATCGTGAGGCGGGTGACGAAATCGTGCTCGTCACGGGATCGATCGATTTTATCATCGAGCCGCTGGCGAGGGATCTTGCGGTGGATAGTGTTGTTGCGCCGTCACTCGTCGAGTCGAACGGCCGGTTCAACGGCAAGCTTGACGGGCCGCCGATCGGTGAACAGGAAAAGGCCCGCCGGATTCAACGGTTCGCGGAGTCGAACGGCATCGATCTGTCACAGTCGCACGCCTACGGTGACAGTGTCGCGGACCTGCCGATGCTCGAGCTGGTGGGACATCCGCACGTGGTCAATCCCGACCGGGTGCTCGCAGCCGTCGCCAGGGCACGGGGTTGGTTGACGCATCGCTGGACTATCGCGGCACCGTACGAGGGTGACGCTCGATGAAGGCGCTACAATACAGAAAGAGCATCCCGCGATACGCACTGCTGAAACTGTTGGGGCCGCACTTTCAACGTCTCTACACCAGCGGGGCATCACCGCTTGCGCTGCGCGACGTCCCCGAGCCGAACCTGCCCACACAGCAGTGGGTACGCATCACACCGCGGCTTGCCGGTATCTGCGGATCGGACCTGGCGACCATCTGCGCTGCGGGCACGCCCTACCTGGCTCCGGTCACCTCCATGCCGTTTGTCATGGGGCACGAACTGGTGGGAATCGTCACTGAGATTGGCAGTGACGTGCAGGGGATTGCCGTCGGTGAGCGGGTCGTGCTGCGTCCGGCACTGGGTTGTACCGTGCGCGGTATCGATCCACCCTGCGACGCCTGCCACAAAGGCCGTGACGCGCTCTGCAAAAATGTGACACGCGGTGACATCGCCGAGGGTATTCAGACCGGTTTTTGCCGTGACACCGGCGGCGGCTTCAGCGAGAGCCTGGTGGCACATCGGTCACAGGTGTACAAGGTTCCGGATGAGGTGGAGGATCGGGCGGCCGTATTGGTCGAACCGTTTGCCTGTGCGTTGCACGGGGCCCTTAAGGTGTCGACGACGGAGAGGGACACCGTGTTGGTGATCGGGTGCGGCGCGATGGGGCTTCTGACGATCGCGGCGCTGCGCGCGACAGGCTGCCGGGCTCGCATCCTCGCGGTCGCCAGAGAGGACCATCAGAAGCAACACGCTCTGGGTATGGGTGCAAACGAACTGCTCAGCGCCGGCGGTCCCACGAAGCAGCGGTATGTAGCCTGGGCAAGAGCGCTTGACGCCGAGGTACTTAAGCCGGAGCTCGGCAAGCCGACCGTGATCGGCGGAGCGGATGTGACGTTCGACTGTGTGGCCTCATCGCAGACTATCGACGACGGCCTGCGATTCACGAACTCCACAGGAACCTTGGTCCTGGTCGGGATGCCGGGTATGCCGTCCGGCGTTGACTGGACGCCGCTGTGGTTCAAGGAGTTGACGATCCACGCGACCTATGCGTACGGCCCGGAACGATACGCCGACGGAGCGCGTGAAACGTTTGACATCGCCATTGACCTTATGCGGACGTGGGGAGCGAAGCTTGCAATGCTTGTAGGTCCACCTCACGAACTGGCCGACTACCGCGCGGCGTTCGCGTCGGCCATCGATCCTAGACAAAGCGGCGTCGTCAAGACGGTCTTCGCCCTAGGCACGGGATGATTGCAAGTAACGCGGATCCTATTGAACTGCGCCTCTGATCAGAACCGCGACTGTCAAGGAGCGGGCTT
>CAZJTP010000036.1:0-1841 GCA_964548955.1 uncultured Phycisphaeraceae bacterium | reverse complement strand
GGATCCTATTGAACTGCGCCTCTGATCAGAACCGCGACTGTCAAGGAGCGGGCTTGGGCAAACCGTAACCGGTTCCATATGTGTTACGCGTCCAACAGTAAAACGCAGATATTTCAAAGGATGCGTATAAGCTACGTTCGTGTTGGTGTGACCGTTATCATGCCGGCGTCTTCGATGGTCATACCTGTGGCAAACGGGGCGGCAACGACGGTGCTCAACCAGTCAAGGGCCGATGCGACCTCCCGGAAGACCCGGATTCCCGTGCCGGTCACTTCGGACTCCGCAACGTGCGGCGTAACGAGTGCGACATGAACGCCTCGGTGTGCCGGGTCCGTCAGGTATCGCAGTTTGACTGCCTTGTGGTCGCCGAGGCGATAGCCTCGCCGGGCGACGATCTGTTGTGCCAATGCATAGTCACTGGAACCGCGCAGCAAGTTCATGAAGTCGTCCGGGCCGATTCCTTCGCCACAATCGGCCTCGAGAATGATCCCACCGCCGTCGCGCACAGCCAGGTGATTGTTCTTCAACGCCTTATCGGCCTGGTAGAGGTTCCGGCCCAGCGGCAGCGGTACGCGCAGTCGAAGCACGTCGACCGGCTCGAGTATGGTACGGACGTAGATACGGCGGACGGTGGGAAACAGCTCGACCAGCACTCCGATCGGATCACCGACCGCGGCTGCGAGCAGGACGCCGCCGCAAACGACCTCGCCGATTGCACAGACGATCTTGCCGGTCGCCTCCAGTCGGTGAAGGATCTCGACGGTGTCGTCATGAACCGGGTTGCCCTCCAGGCGGAGAATCTCTGATGCCGGACTCATGGCACCCGCGTGGTTGCGTTCAATGTCCTCGATGGACATGCATCCGATCGTGACCGTCTTGTGAGGCCCCGTCAGGCCGGCGAAGTAATGCGGTTCGACACTCCCGATCGGCAGCAGGAAACGGCTATCGGCCACCCAACGGTGCATTCGCACGCCCGCGACGTCGGCCAGCGAGTCCGCGTCGGTTGCATCGTGCCAGGTTACGTTTTCGACGTTCAGGCCGCAGCCGGCAAACATGGCTTGCTCGAACTCGTGACTTTCTTGAATCGAAAAACCATGAGTTCCGGTTGCGACGATCGCGCGGAATCTCGCAGCGCGCCGGTGGGAGCCGGTCCGCACAGCAGCCCCTGCTTGATGCTTTGCGATAGCGACCAGCACTGGTCGTGTCTGGGTCGAGCGGTGAGGGTCATTGACGATCAGTAGAACGGGCTCATCCGCGGTCGCGGATAACTCCAAGAATTCTGCAAGGTTTCCGCTTGTTGAAAGAGTTTCATCCAGGACGGTTTCAACCGCCTTCACCTTCGCCGGTGGTGCCGGTGAGATCGTGTTCCACGTAATGTTCATAAGTTCCCTCTTCAGGGCGGTGGCGTTTGTTTTCGCATGGTACGCGGCGGTTCGGCTCTTGGCACGCGTCGGGGAACCATATGTCTCGCAAGACGGCAGTTGGTTCGGACTCAGGTCGCTGCTTCTATTCTACGTCCTTGACGAGGGCAAGCTGACGCCGCGGATCGCTGTCCGAGTGGGACTGGGCCTTGTGGCTTGAGCAGTCCCAACCTGGACGATCGCGGTTCTGTTTTGCAGGCCTGATCGGCAACCCACAGTTATGGGTGTGACCGAGCACTAGAACACCGTAACACCTGTTTTTGTGGGTTATTCGAACCGCGCCCGTCAGGAAGCGGTCTCCCACCGGGACGCTGCACGGCCCATCTCCACTCCCTAACGGTCGCGGCTCTGTTTTGCGGGCTCAAAGCCCGCGCGGATTATCTCTACGCAGACGAGAGTCGGCGCCGGCGGTCGAAGTAG
>CAZJTP010000035.1:0-28195 GCA_964548955.1 uncultured Phycisphaeraceae bacterium | reverse complement strand
CGTGCGTCTAACGGGGATTTAACCGGCGGCATATTGGACTTCGTCGTTTCGCCTCCGATTCCGGCGCTTTCGGACGTGGGTCTCACCGTGATGATGTGCCTGCTGGTGATCCTCGGTTGTTGGAGCATCCTGCGCCGTCGCGTCCGCGGATATACCTAACATATACCGAACATCTACCGCCGTCAAGCCCTTTCCCCGTGTTTTTTCGTTCGCCTCGTACTAAGTCTAAGGTACGCGCGGGTTTTGCAGTGGGGGTAGGTCGCGGGGACTCCCTGGACGCCCTGCTTTTGCGCAAGACGCAAAGTCAAGGCAGCTTCGGTTTGACGCATCTTCTTTACCCGCTCACGAGGCCGGCCACACGCCGGCGGAGCTATGCCGGGACGCGATTTTGCGGCGGTTTAGGCAACAATGAACACGCGAACGCGCCCCGGCCGCAATTCTCCGCCCGGCCGTGTGTGACATCTTGCTCGGCGATCAACACGAAGAACGCGAGTGTGTGTGTCGCCCCTACCGGGGCTCGACATTCAACGTGCGCATGTTTACCCGAGGTTGACACCGCGGGCTACACACCTGTCGCCGCTCCGCGGCTTTCTTGTCGTGCGGCAATCCTGGCGGGTGCCCCAGGTCATTAGCGAAGCGGTGACTTGGGGGAATGATTGGGTCACGAGTATTCCTCGGCATTAGAGCGCCTTGATCGAATCTCAGCAATCGTCTCCCCAGGTTCAAAGAACCTGGGCGACCCGGACGAAGAACTCATTCCAAAGAACATTGAGCGGATCGTGAAGGATGCAATCAGGAAAGGTCTTCTAAACGAACTCGGCATGCGGTCGGGTTTCCCCTCCGACGAGCATGCCGCGTACACGCGGAACGTCTGGACGGATCGCCGCTCTTGGGGTGCTCTGATTGACTCGGTATTGGCTCTGGTAGGCTCGCTAATCGCTCTTATCAGCAACGATTGACGGGAACGAGAGTGAATGTGCTCGCTGGACATTCGAGCGGAATAAAGCAGCATTACGCAGTGAAGAAAAACGTCCAGCTTGCTTGCGAACTTGAACGGAGCCGAGTATTTTGACGGCGAGCAATCGGCTGATGATTGATGGATTCAGGACACTTGAAAGGCTAACAATGGCAATCGAACTTATAACGAGGGCGGAATTCACAGCACTCAATCCGGCCAAGAATCCTGCGGTTGGACAGATTGCGACGGAGACGGCGTGGTTCGCCGACAGCGAGAAAAACATAATCGGCGCAATTCTTCTCGACCACCACGATAACGATTTGAACTACGTCGTACTCGGTCGAGACGAGGAAGGGCAGTTTCGATGGATTGCAGGCGATTCGAGCTTTGACTCGCGAGAGAAAGCCGAGGACGAATTGACAGCAGCAATGTCCAAGATCGAGGCATCGGGTGAAACGATTTTCCCACAATGAGCGTACTTGTGCGTATTCGACATGGGCGATACGCCCGATGATTATCTCGTTTCTCTGGTCAACCTGATCGTAATCGCGTATTTTGACGGCGAAGCAGTTGGTACCTAAGTCATGGAAGATGAAAGGAAACAACGATGAAATGGATTCTTGGCATCATTGGCGGGATTGTAGTGGGCTTCGGCGGGAACTGGCTGTTTTGGCATTGGAAAAACCTTCGGCGACTCAGCGTCTCAATCGAGACGAAGGGCGTCATGGCGAACGTCCGGCTTCACCCGAGCGAGCAACATATCATAGAAGTGACGATAACCAACGTTGGGAACAAATCCGTTAATGTCAAGGAATGCTGGTTCACAATAGACGGTGAGCGAAAACATATCGTTGTGGATCGGAGCCGGTTGGTCACGATGCACGAGAGTCTGCCGACAAGACTGGAGCCGGACGAACAGTGCGTGATAGGCTATCCGGCGCAGGCATTCTACGGCAAGCGACTTTCCCGCGTAACCGTTGAAGATTACCTCGGCAATAGTTGGCGAGCGACTGCCCGCAGCGTAAGAAAGGCTTCGGCTGAACTGGAAAGATCCCGGATAGCGGCTTAGCCTTTCTCATACAACCGAAACCGACAGCAACCGAATACGATGACTGTCAAGGTCGCCCTTCTTGAAACGTCTAAACTCTTACTCCTACGGCTTGTCTTCCCAAGTAATATTGAAGTTCCAGAAGTTGTTAATAATCGTAGCGCTCTGTTTGGATCGGCAATCAGAGAGACCAGTTGCCGACAGGAAGGTTAAGAAAGCGAGAATCAGGCTCAGATAACCAAGCCGTTGATCTTTAGTCTTAGGGTTTCATTCCTCGATGATTCGGGATACTCGTGAGTGGAGATTCTGCGATTCATCAGAGCCCTCGATGACGAGCGACATGGCCCCATCTACGGATGACAGTTGCTCCGCTGTTTCCCTTACCTCGTCCTCGGAAATGTCTGCCGAAGAGATGAATTCCCACAATTTCTGTAGTCGTGGTTGGAAGCGTGCTTTCCTAAGTCCCTCAAGAGCGGCGATTTCGGGTGTTGGACTTCCGGCTTGTCCCGTTTGCCCAGTGGCTTCGTTACGTTCTACGGTCTGAAAAATCCCTTTTCTAATCGGGCAAGCCCAGAGCGTACAACCCTCGACTTCCTCGCTGAATAGATGCGGCTCCCAGCCCTCTTTCTTGATTAGATCGAGAATGGCATCTGTTGTGACTGCGTCAGAAACGTCAAGGAGCTTACGAAGCTCTCCCGCATAATCTTCGATATTCATTGCTACGTGCTCCACTCTGCATCGTCACTTCGGTACGGCAATCCAACTTCCCTGAACGCAAGCTACTCACGGAGTGAAATTCCGCAAGCGCAAATTTTCGCGGGAGAATTGAATCCGATTCCGCTCCCCAAGAGCCCGCACAACGGTTTCCAAGCCGTCCAGCCACTAGACCAGCCAGCCGATAGAGGCTCTCAAGCCGCCTGAAAACGGCTCCTGCAAGCAATCAGAAACAGCCGTCTACGCCATGCGGAAGCGGATGTCATCGGCGGGGGGACTCGTCATCGGTCGTCATCGCGCGGCGCGCGGGGCATGAGCATTGAGACCCAACTGGGTACGTCCTGCGAAGCATGGGCTGAACGAAAGATACGGGTCAGCCGGTGAGTGTAGCTTCGGCTTCGGCCAGTTGCTCGAGGAGGGTGACGCGAACATCTTCGACCTGATCCTGCGTGATGGAGAGGATATCCAGCATCTCCTCGGTGACCACGTCGTGCCGGGCGGTCAGGTAGAATCCGATTTGTTCCTGGCAGCAAAGCACATCCGCCAAACGGATCAGCGTGGCAACGTTTTGCAGCTCAATGCTAAGCGCCGAAGGGTTGTGGTGGAACCCGACGGAGGCGCGCAGGTGATGCGGGAACTTCCATTTGGTCGTCAGACCCACGCCGAAGGCCTGATGATCGGCGCCGATGATCTCGCGTTCGCACTCGAGGAAGTCGATGTCGGTTGTCGAACAGCGATTGATCACCTCTGCAAATTGATCAGGGGAGCTCTGGCGCTCGATGAGGGTGCCGATATCGTGGATTAACCCGGCCACAAAAACCTCATCGGCCATCACCGGATTAGGTGAACATCTGGCAATAGTGCGGGCGGCCACCGCCACCGCGACGCTGTGGCGCCACAAGTCGGCGGCGCTGAAGTGCTCGGAGATGCGTTTGCCCTTGAAGAGTCTGGCGATCGACGCAGCAATCGCAATGTTCTTGACGGCGGACAGGCCGAGAAGAATGATCGCCCGGTCCATACTGGCCACCTGTCCCGGCAGACCGTAGAACGCCGAGTTGACGACCTTTAACACCTTGACGGACAGCGCCGGGTCATTCTTGATGACGTTGTGCAGGTCGCGCGCCGTGCTTTTGGGGTCCTCGACGATCTCGATGATCTTGACCGTCACTTCGGGAAGCGTCGCGATGTCACCGACGCTTGCCAAAGCCTTCTCGACAACGGTCTTGGTGCTGTCGGCCGTCTCTATGGCCATAACCTTCCCTCAAACCGTAACCAGTCAGTTGCTCTTGGCGTAATGCCGTCCCGCTTGCGGATTTTATCGTCAGACAACCCATTGCGGATTAGGTTGGGTCCTAGTTGCGCGCTAATATGCGTTGGTCTTGTGGCGAAAACGGTCGCTCAGTGGAACATCGGCGAGTATTTCGGCGATTCTCGGTCCTGCGGAACCGTCGCCGTAGACGGTCGGACGACCGGTTATCGGGCGCTTCCGTAGCGCTTTCCGGATTGCACCGCCAATCGATGCCGCGGACTCGTCAGCGTCAATCACCGAGCGTCCACTTCGTTCACGCCCGTGTTGACGTGGACCAACGTTGACTGACGGCGTACCGGCAGCGGCGGCTTCGATGATACCGCTCGATGAATTCCCCACCAATACATCAGCCTCGATGAGCGTACGAAGGTAAGTATCTCGATCATATGATCGGACAATCCGCACGGAACCATTGTCGCTGCGCCGGCGATGGGCTTCGATTGCCTCGATGACACCGGTATGTCCGCGATCACTGTTCGGGAAGACGATCGTTCGCGTAAGACCGGCCTTGTCAACGGCGTTGAGGACCGCGGTCATCACACGCCGTTCGTTGGCCGGTTTGCGACCGGCTGAGTGCTGCACGATCAAAGCCCTCCCGGTCCGTTTCTTGATTCCTTTGACGTGGCCGGTCAAGCGGATGAGGTGGTCGAGACCCGGAGCGCCGACCCAGTGGACACGGTTGGAGGTCTCACCCATACGAATGACTCGGCGCTGTGCCGCGCGTGTGGCGGTCAAATGCACGTGGGCCAGCTTGGTGATCGCGTGCCGCAGGCTCTCATCGAAATCCCCCCGGGCGATATCACCACCGTGGATATGTGCGACGAGCCGGCCGGTGGTCACCCCCGCCAGCGCCCCCGCCAGCGCCTCGATGCGGTCACCGAGCACGACGACAATGTCCGTGTCGGCTGATTCGAGGAACTTCGCGATGCCCGAAACGCCGCGTGCCAGGCCCGTGGCCTGATCCAGCGGGCTGTCGTCACCGGCCTGCATTCTTACGCGAGCGTCGACATGCCAGCCGTCGCGGACGATCTCGTCGACTGTGTTGCCGAACTTGCGAAGCAGATGCATCCCGGTCACGACGATTTGTAGTCTGAGGCTGCGGCGTTTTTGGATAGCCTCCATCGTGGAACGCAGCAAGCCGTACTCCGCCCGCGTGCCGGTAATCACTGTGATGCGGCGAATGCGGCGGCGCGTGCGCCCGTGTCTGCCTGATGTCATCGGATCATGTGCCATGACAAGACCGTGTCATACGGAATGTCGACGGATGCGCACCGTCCTGGAAGCATCGCCAGATCGCCGGCGGGGATGCCCGTACCGGGGCGCTTCAGCGCAAGCATATCCGCGGTAAGCCGCGTGCCGGCGGGGATGTCCACACCCGCAACGACGCTCTTAGTCGCCACAGCCCGCACCTCCGCCTCGCAGGGCGTCATGCCGATGTTACCATCACCCAGTGTCTGCTCCACCTCGCGGACGGCTGCGACGTACTCCTTCAACTGGGACGGCGTGAGCGACATTCCGTGATCCGGTCCAGGGGCTGCCTTATCGAGCGTGAAGTGTTTTTCCACTACACACGCTCCTGCCGCCACCGCCCATGCGCCGACCCGCGTCGAGGTGGTATGGTCGCTGAAACCGCACGGCACGCCGAAGACTCGCTGCAGTTCGGCGATCGCGCGCAGATTCGTGGCCGCAATCGGTGTCGGGTACCTGCTGACACAGTGCAACAGGATCAATCGTCCGCCCGCGCCTGCGTGACCAAGCCCATCAGCGGCGGCGCGAATCTCCGCCTCCGTGGACGCCCCGGTCGACAGGATGATCGGTAGGCCCGTCGCGGCGGCCGTCTGAAGCAGCGGGCCGTTCGTCAGATCGGTCGAGGCGATCTTGATCGCTGAAACCCCCAGGTTCACAAGGTCCGCGACTTCGGTCTTTCCGAACGGCGTCGCCAGAAACAGGATCGATCGCGTGTCGCAGTGCCGTTTGATCCGTCGAAACGCATCCCACGACAACTCGAGCTGCGACAACATCTCCCGCAGGGACGCCTCACCGCAGCCCTCTCGCTGGTACGCAGCCATCGGAGCGATGTCTGTCGCCAGATCGTCGGCGCGAAACATCTGAAACTTGACCGCATCGGCACCGGCGTCTTCGGCTGCATCCGCCATCTCAAGTGCCGTCTCGACGCAACCGTTGTGATTCACACCCGCTTCGGCCACGATGAACACCCGCCTGCCCGGACCAATTTGGTGTCGTCCGATTGTCCCAGGTTTGGAATCTTGATGCTCGTAGATGGATCCTGAAGCCGGCCCGCCGGCCCGCGACCGCAGGATCGCCTCGGCCAGATGAAGATCAATCGGGTCATCGATGTCGACGGCGTCTTCGCAGAGCTGGACCAAGGCCCGGCGATCCCGGCCCAGAAACGCCTGGTGGTCGTCCGGTCGATCCAACGCGGCGAACAGGGCTTCCCGCGTCACCGCGGCAACGGCGCCGTCGTGATAGTGGAGCGGCGTAAGATCCTGCCTACGGTAGATGCTGTTGGGCCGCAGTTGCGACATCCTGTCGCCATCGAGGTGATGGAGCCAGTCCGGGTGTTGCTTCGTCACCGGAGCGACGCTGCGCACGGAATCGGCTTTGGTTCGGATCAGTTGCTCGACGGCCCGGTCGATTAGACCCTCCGCCCGGACGGGCACGTTACCGTAAAGCAACACGACGATGTCCACCCGGGCGCCATGCGTGTCTTCCCACCACTCGACTGCGTGACGCGCAGCCGCATCGACTGTGGCTGTGTCGGTCGCCAGGCGAGCAGGCCTGTCGATCACCTCGATCCCCGCTTGTTTGGCGATCGCCTTGACCGGTTCGGAGTCGGTCGTGAAGACAGAAGCAGTCAGACGACGACTGGCGGCGACGTGATCGAAGGTGTACCGGATCACCGGCTTGCCAAGCAACTCACGCACGCACTTTTCGGGCAGTCCCTTGCTACCGGCGCGCGCCAAGATGACGCCCAGGACATTCATCGCTGTAATTGTTATCGGTCGTTTTGATCCGGGTGCTTAATCGGCGGCGTTGAATCAGAGCTGCGCAGGTCGTGCTGGGGGCAACTGCCGGTGACGCTTGGATTCTGCGAACGTAATGCCGACGTCGCCGGATCAGTCGGCGATGGCTTCGACGAGAGAGGGGGCGAGCACTTCGCGAAGCCTGGCGAGCGCCCGCTGCTCGATCTGGCGGATGCGCTCTTTGGTCACGCCGAATCGTTGACCGAGCTGTTCGAGGGTCAACGCACCACACTTGCCGCCAAGCCCGAAGTGGCTGCTGACGATCTCACGCTCGCGCTCGTCCAGCTCGCCTATACCCTCGGCGATCGCCTTGCGGACGTGTTGCCGATCGCTTTTGCTCGCAGGCGCCGGGTGGTGGTCGGCCTTCGCATCGAGCAGCTCCTCCTGCCCCGTGACGTAGCGCGCCGAGCGGTAACGCTGCTCGGGGATCGATCGGGCGTAGTTCTTCATTATCGACCAGGTGGCGTAGGTGCTGAACTTGGTGCCTCGCTGGCAATCGAACTTCTCCACCGCCCGCATGAGTGACACATTCCCGTCACTTATTATCTCGAAGAAGCTCGGCGACCAACCGACGTGCTTTTTTGTGATGCTCACGACGAGCCGCAGGTTCGCCTGGATGATCCGCTGTTTGACGTACTGTGCCCGCCCGATCAGATCCCGCAGCATCTCGTACTGCGCTTGGGTCACCTCCTCGAGATCGAGCACGCGCAGAGTCCTGGTCACCTTGCATTTGAGGTAATTGTACCGACGGAAAAGATCGTGCTCCTGCTCCGGCGTGAGTAGCGGTGTCAGATACAGCGACCGCAGGTACGGCGGAACGTCCTTGGGAAGTCGCGGCGGCGGGCAGCCGGAAGCGGCCGGCTCGGGTGCCTCGAGAATGATCGCGTCCGCGTTGGGAGCGTCGAACAGCTCGTGAGGGACATAGTCCCACTGCATCTGCGACCACTTTCGCAACTGGACCTCGCGGAGAATCTGCTCGATCCGTTCCACCGGACAATCGAACGCCCGGGAGATCGAAGCGGCTGATTCGCCCGCCTCACGGCAGCGCCAAATGGCCGCATCACGCTCGCACAAACCCGCCTGCCCGTTGTTGCCAAACAGCGCCGTGTCGGGGTGTGCCTCGTCATAACGCCGCAGCGTGTAGCGGATGGTTTCCACGGCACGTCCCATCTCTTGTGCAATCATGCAGGCGGCGGGGTGCAGCTTGATCGGCTGTTGCGACCGCAACTCCCGAGCCCGATCGACGATCCGATCCCGCTCCAATTGAGTGAGCTGCTTGAATGAAGCGCCTTTGGCCACTAGATCCTTATGCTGATCGACGAACCGATCGATTGTCCGCTTTAGAAAGGCCAAACGGTTTACGCCATCCTCAAACACCACCCGGATACCCATCAGCCCGCGGCTGCGCCATCGGCGGATTGTCTTCGTGCTGACGTCGAGCTCTTCGGCAACCTGCTGATGGGTTTTGTGCGGCTCCTGCAACTCGCTGACGGCGATGGCCGCCTTGCGGCTGATGACCTCGGCCATCGCAACAAGATCGCTGATCAGCGCCTTGCCAGGGATTGAGAATCCGGTCTTCGCGGGTCCACGCTTACGATACTTGGTGATGCGGTAGCAGACCAACTCAAATGGATACGCCCGGTCCGGTTCGATCAATCCGATCAGGTTCTCAATGCCGCGGATCTGCTCCATCCTCAACCGGCGCGGCGAAAGCGTCAGCTGAAGTGCCAATTCAGCCATGTCGCTATTGAAGAACTTAGGCATTGGTCGTTCCAGGCATTAAGCGCTGGTGATCACGTTCGTACGGCCTGCCATGGGCGTTCCCGTAGCCACCCTCGCAGCGCTCGGCATTGCCCTGCATGGTCTCTGATTGCCAAGGGTTCTGATCTTCGGAGTCGAACCCTCTCGCAACCGGTCAGGGAAGGCGGCACACTTTATCTCGATACCACCCTATATTATCGCCGCGATGCATTGCCCGGTCAACAGCAGCCAGCTTCCCCAGCGCATTTGTGCGCTCGCCGAAACGCTTGATTCCAGTCTGAATGAAAAGTAGCCTGTCACACGTGGTGTGTAGAGACGCCCGCAGGTCACCGGTTTTCCAAACGGCTCAGGCGGCTGAGGAACACTTCGGCAAATCTCTCATTCTCCCGACCCTGCACTGCGGTGCGATAGGCTTCGATGGCCTCGGTTACATACTCCTCGTGGCCGAACAGTGCCAAAAGGTAGGTTGCACCGGCGGCCTGAGCGGTGATCGTCCAATGACGCTCGGTCTTGCCGTGGGCACGTTGCAGGACCGCCATGCTCTCTTTGATATCATCAAGACCGGCGTCATGGGCCTGTGTGGCTTTGGTTTGTTCGCTCTCCACGTCCGCCTCGGTAAGTTGGACAAGCTCAGCCACGTCTGCCAGTAACTTGGCGTTTTGCGTGTAAGCGTCGTAGCGGACATGCTGGATCCAGGCCTTGGCGAGGTGGGCGTCCGCTTCCTGGGCGGCGATGAACCCTCCCATCCAACCGTCGCTCAGGCGTCCGCCGAAGGCGGAGCGGTTCTTGGCTTCCATTGATAGCCCCCGTGTTCGGTTGCCCGCGTCGCGAAGCCAGCGATCGGCGTATCCGGCGGCCTGTTTGGCGGTCTTCAACGATCGATCGAGCAGCCCAAGGGCTTCGTCTTCGATTGCGAACGCTTCCGAGTCGATGCGATTCAGCTCTGCGTATGCCTCGGATGCCGCAGCCACTGACTCGGCAATGCACCCTGCCGCCTGGGTTTGGGAGGACTCGTAATCGTTTTTCATCCCTTCGAGCCGGGCGATGTCGGAGCGAAAGTCATCGAGCCCGCGTTTCCGACCGTCGATCTCGGCCACCAGAACGGCACGCTCGCTTCGATAGTGTACTAGCCCGTACTCGACTGCAGGATCACCCCCCGATTCATCCTCCACATACCGACCGGTGAGATAGTCGCCGCTTTGGTCAATGCGAGCGTTCGGATAGGTCCCGTGCATTAGCGCGTGGGCCTTCCGGGCGGTCTTACGGTAAAGCCGGTCCTGCTCCTCGAGACGCGTCTGGAAGCTCTCGGCCCCACCGGGATCGGAGAAGTCGATCCCTTGAGCCTTGAACGCGTCGATATTTTTAAGGGCTTGTGCGGCCCTGGCCTCGGCAGCGAGGAAGCGGGCCTCCAGATCACGAATCCTCGCATCCAGCGCTGCAAGGGTCTCGCGGTCCTTTCCGATAACCGCTTTCAACTCTGCCGTCTTCGCCTTAAGGCGGGCGATCTGCACGTCGACCTGCGTATCGGCAACGAGCGTTTGCGCGGACCGAGATGTCCCGGCGTCGGTCGCCAGCGACATCAGTTCACGGCGATAGCGGTCGCTGTCACGGCGGTGAAGCTGCGCTTCCATGCGCTTGGCAAGCCCCTTGTGATAGAGAATCACGCTTTTTAGACGGTTTGCCTCGGCGTGGGATCGTGACGATTCCCCACTTTTCGTGACTGCCAGCGCCTGATCGACCGCGCGATCCGCGTCGTCCAGCAGCTTCTCGTTCTCGCGGACCAGCCTCGCCGTCTCCGTGAGCCCGCTCCGGATCTGGCCGGGGAGATTGCCGTACCTTGGGTGGGCCGGAGTGGGCACGCCACCCTCCGGCCAGTCAACCGGCTGATACGCCTCCCACATCACCGCGTGCAACTGCTGATAATCGTCCGCGACGTCATCGGAGAGATCATCGGGATCGACCTCAACGTCTTGCTCGGAAAGCCGATCTGTTAGAAGTGCCCTATGGGCAAGGCTGGTGTTGTACTTGTCGAGCAAACGTCGGGCACGCTCCAATTGGACGGATGTTTCATCGTCCACCGCTTGACGTGCATCTTGCAGCGAGGGTAGTACAAACCATCCGATTGCGCAAATGACGATGGCCGCGACCGACACGACCAGCGTTACGACGTTCTTGTTCACAGCAGGCTCCAACCTTGTCAGTCAACTCCCTACTTCATCCTTCACCTTTTCCCGCGGACGCATTGTAGATGGGCGTGCACCGGGATTCAAGCGAGCCGGATCGGCTGGTCCGTCGGTGGGTGAACGTCAGATCAAAAGGGGTAAGCGCGGATTCAGCGGGTTTCCACTTCGCAAACGGCGCTCGGATCGCTGTTCCGAGCCCTCCTTGACATTTCGCGCGGGCGGTCGCCCGCATGGACTCGCTCCGCGAGTGGCGAAATGTCAAGGACCAGCGCGGGATTTCACCTGGAAATGGAAGAGCAACCCGTCACTTGCGCTTCGGGCTCGGTTCAAGACTCTACCCACTGATCCGATGCTCACTCGGTGCCGGTGAAGTCCAGGTCGGTTGGGTCGGTCAATCGCCCCCATCGGCAGTCTTCTCGACCTGGAGAATGTCGATATCAATCGCCCCGATCTTTGAGAGGAGTGGCAGGCTTAGATCAGCCAGTCCGGTGTTCTTTAGCGACGAGGTGGCAAAGACGATTCGGGTGGGGCTGCATACCGTCTCCCGCAGGGCGGCGTCGACGTCGATCCACCGCCCGTCGATATAAAACTGAGTCCACAGATGGTACCCGAAGATGTCGTCCCGGTCGCCGAAGACCGGCACGTACGCCAGCCCGACCACGACTCGCGAGGGCAGGCCGTTCAGCCGCCCCAACGCCGCCAGAAGCACGCCGTGCTCGCTGCAGTCGCCCTCTTTCGTGCGGCAGACCTCGCTGGCGGTGGCGAAGCCGACGTTTAACGTCTTGGACTCGACATAGTCGGTGACGAAGCGGCGCAACTTGTCGGCGAGTACATAGGGATCGGCCTCACCTCCACCGGCGCGCTTCGCCAGCGCGATCAGCTTGGGATCGTCGGTGTTGATCATAAGGTTGGGATCGAGGTACTCGGCTAGTTCGTCGGGTTGAAGCTTGCGCGGCGTGGGCAAGTCCGCGTGGGCTTTAGGCCGCGGCTCGCGAGCCTTGTGGTGTTGCCGGGTGATGGCGACTTCGACTGAGTGGTCGGTTTGTTTGCCCACGGTTTGCATGTCCGTGGACGGCAATGTCGACAGGTCGACATCAGGGCTGGTGGTTCGGATGCGATACTTGATCCTGGCTGTCGACTTCGGATCGATCCGTTTCTTGGCCTTGACAACCGTCTGCATGAACACCTCGGGTGGAACGAAGTCGGCCAACGCGGTTTTCTGATCGGTTGTGAACAACACCATGTCGCCCAAACCCGGCGCGGGTATCATCGCTTTGAGCGGGCGCCCATCTTTGTCGACCCACGAGATGGATTCGATCGATCCGATAGGTGACTCGATTATGACAGTTGTTTTCCGGCCTCGGAGACGCTTATCGGCGTGCTCGAAATCCTCCCACTCACCGATCTTCGTGACCATGTTCACGGCATCGTCCAGGCGTATGTCCGGTATATACGTTTTGAGTGTGTACTGAGTGCCGGGCTCAAAACCGCGGAGCAGACTTTCCCTGAACATACCCCACGTCATCAGCGCCCCATTCGGGTAGTCAAAGGTTTGCGTCTGCTCCATGCCGTACTGGGAGCTTACAATGGTCACTCGGCCACCCTTCACCTCTCCCTTCCGGGCGGTCTTCATCAACGACGCGTCCATCTGTGAGTTGAAGGTGATCGGGACCCCGGCGAGCGTTTCCGTTGTTGTCTGCACGATACCGAGCTCCACGGGCTGGTCGACCCGGCCAAGCTTCATTTTCGTCGTGGTGTTCGCGTGGATCAGATCACCGTCGCGGCTCATCGTCGAGTGCATGTATCCGACCTTGCCACCGGCCATGTAAACCACCGCCCATTCGTCCAGAAAGCGACCCTGCGGCGGATTCGAGAAATCAATGGAATCCGCAAGTGCTATACCTACCGGCCACAGCGTGCAAGTAAGCGCCACGAGCAGAGCACGAATTTGTGTCATGAATCTGTCTCCCGAGTACGTCTCATCCGGCGAGCCCGAAAACCATCGTAAGAGCGTCTAACAAGACCCTTGTGGGACAGGCTTTCCAGCCTGTCTCTTGACCGACTAGAAAGTCGGTCCAGCAGGCTGAAAGTCGGTCCGACAGGCTCGATTCTACGGTCCAAGTCATCGTATTACACTTATCGCCCGAACTACAGTCGCATCTTGTGTAAAGTGGTGTTGCGGTAACCGCCGCAGCGCATCGGTGCGTCATCTTGACCGGCGCGCTGGCGCAATTTATGCTCCGACTGTGAATTCGTTGAACCAAACGGCGCAGCTTCATCCGGTGACTGACACCAACACTCCACAGTCAGCGCCGCCGAAACCGGGCGCGACGGTCCACCCGCTCGGCCCGGTCGTCTATCGAATCGCCGCGAAGCGGCCTGCACGGGCCCGGTTGATCGCATTTGGTGTGCTTGGCGGTTGCGCCGTGCTTTTGTCGTTGGCGGCCCGGATAACGCCCGACAGCTCCGGGATGGGCTCCCACAAGCAGCTTGGCTACCCATCGTGTACCATGCTGACGTTGACCGGATTCCCTTGCCCGACGTGCGGAATGACCACCGCGTTTGCTCACACCGTACGGGGTGAACTACTATCGGCGTTCCACGCTCAGCCGGCCGGCTTCGCGCTGGCCCTGGCGACAATACTTGCGGCGTGCGTGTCGCTTGGCGTAGCGGTTACGGGTAAGGTTTGGGCGGTCAACTGGTACCGGATCTCGCCGACGCGGGTGACGCTGGCCGTCGTGTTGCTTGTACTGGGCGGTTGGGTGTACAAGTTGGCTGTGGGCGTGATTTCCGGGACATTACCCGTGGGACGTTAGCGGTCCGTCGAAGGAATGTGCTGCAACAAGAGTTTGTGGGACAACCTTTCCAAGTTGTCAAGCGACATTCTCGATCTGAAAGAGACCGACTGGAAAGTCGGTCCCACAGCCGGAGAGTCAATCCCGCAATCAGGAATTCGATTCCGCAATCAGAGTAAACAGGAGACGGTCTCGATGGCATCGAAACATCTGCGCTGGGTCCTGCTGAGCCTCGTGCCGCTTGCCGCGTCCTGCAACTTGCTGACACCGCTTGTATTCATCGGCGAGCACAAGAAAAAGATATCGGCGGAGTTCGACAAGCTCATGCACTGCCGCGTGGCGGTCCTGGTCTGGACGCATCCGTCGACGCTGTTTGACTATCCATACGCCCGGTTCGAGCTGGCGACATACATCGGCGACAAGCTGTATACCGAGATGGTCCGGCGGAAACTGGCGGTCGACGTGGTTGATCCGCGCGACGTGGAGGATTTCATACAAAAGAACATCGACGCACGGATCGATCCGCAGGCGGTGGGGAAGGCGTTCAAGGCCGACTATGTGGTCTACGTGGAAGTGGTAAAATTCCAGTTTCGTGATCCCGGACAGCCGCAGTTCTTGCGAGGTGAAATCCACGCATCCGTGTCGGTGCATGACATCGGCGCCGATATCGATCAGCTCCGGCGCTATGAGTTGGCGCCGGTCAAGTGCTATTATCCGGAGGGTTCTCCCATCCTGATGACGGCGATCAATTCACCCCTGGTCCGCGAAGCGACGTATCGGAAGTTCGCCGAGGAGGTTGCGAGGAAGTTCTATGAATACACCGTGGACCTGTAGGTGTAATCCCATGGCCTCTCAGGCAAGCCGCGGGCTTGGGCCCGAGCGGGTCTGCCACACACGATGCCTCGGCGTATGGTCAGCGCTTGCCGTCGCTTGCGCTGTTGCGCTTGGCGGATGTACTTATTCGGGCGGCGAACTGCTCTACGCGCTTGGATTCGGACGGGGACAAAAGATGGCGGCCAAGTTCCGCCTGACCGAAGACCCGGTGATGATCCTCATCGACGACGCCGGACAGCGAGTCGATTGGCCTCTGGCTGCCCGCTACCTGTTTGACGACCTCGCTCAAGAGCTGCTCAGAAACAAGGCCGTCCGGAAGATCATCCCGCATCAGACGGTGGACCACCTGCGGCAATCGGTGCCTGATTTCGACAAACGCGGCGGTCGCGAGGTCGGCAAGCTCGCCGGTGCAAAGCAGGTGCTCTGGATCGAGGTGCAGGACTTCCTCGCCCAGGAACAGATTGAGGATGCCACAACGGCGGCGTACTTTTCGATTACCGTCAAAGTCCTCAACGTGCTCGAGGAAAAGAACCGCTCCCGCGTGCGCCTCTGGCCGATCAGCCCGCAGGGGCATCCCATAACCGTGATCATGAGCGGCAGCGAGGTGAGCATTGCCAAGACCAAGGATGCGATCTCCAAGGAACTGGCGAACAGACTCTCCGTCAGGATCGCCAAGCTGTTCTACGACTATCGCCTCGGTGACTTCGAACGCGAGCAATGACACATGTCGGTCACTTGTCCGACGCCTCGGCGGGTTGGGAGCAGTGCGTCGGCGTGTCGCAGTTCATCGATCGGCCGGGTGGCATGGGTCCGCCGTGGCGGGCCCGTGCTTGAAGGCCCGAAGTGTGCCATGGCCCACGCTTGCGGGGCCTTGTTCATCACACCGCGGCAGAGCATGCCCGCGCCTCCGGCTTGAGCATGGCACTCTGCGGCGTCGTGCCGACCAAGGTCATCGCCCACCGGGGGCGTACGCGAAAACACAGAGTGCTCCAAAGCCTGCGGATCGGGTAGGTTGCAATCCAAACTCGTTGACTCAACGCGGATGTTTGCACGATAAGCGCAGCAGGCCTTTATACAGCCGCTCGACATCTCGAAGCTGCGATCGCATGGTGTCGTCGCGGCCTGTGTATGGTCGCAGCGCCCGGGCGAGTGCCACAAACCACTTGACCGTGTTGTTGAAGTCGTTGAGGTCGATGTACTCAGGAGCGATTTTCTTGCGTCTCGTGTCGACGTTGTGATAGTTGCCCAGGGCGACGCACAGGCCGGTTGCCTCGTATCCCAGCGTGCAATAGGCCGATGATTCGCAGGTCCCGCCGTCCATCAGCTTCCGCTGGTAACAGAATGCGCGGTTCGCCTTGGCCAGTTCGCGGGCAACCTGGTAACAGTGTGCCGTCGCTTCATGAGTGAATGTCGTTGCCCGGTCACCGACACGCAGGATCGGTCCGTCGCCCATCTTAGCCTGAGGAAGTTCGGTACTGGTCTCCATGGCCACAACGAAGCACTTCGAGGGGATCGTCCCTGCACGTGCCGCCGCGATCGCCCCGGCGAAACCGACCTCTTCGGCTCTGGTGAACAGAAAGTAGCCGTCACAGCTTTCCCGCCCGCGGGACAGCTCATCAATTGCGCTGAGCATGGCCGCCGCACCGGCAAGGTCATCGCAGGCGCAGGCATGGATTCGCGTTCCGCGCACGACCGCCTTGGGAAGGTCCCACATGCCGATCGAACCCGGTGGCACATCGCCGGGCACCTCGATGACGGCTGTGTCGACTCGCTTGCGACCCAGGCGCGAGACGGTCTTGATTGAACGAACCTGCCCACGTACCCAGGTCCCGCCCACAAAGAAACGCACCCTGCTGCCAACGAAGTACTCCGGAGGCACTCCACCCCGCCAGTGGGCCAGGACTCGCCGCCTCGAGATCCTGCGCTTGGCGACGAAGCCGGGATGATCCAGATGTGCCGTGATGCATACGGGTCGTCTTACCCGACGTTGCCCCTTGCGTACCCGCACGAGCATGTTGCCGACGGCATCTTGCTTGACCGTTACGTTCCTGCGCTCGGCGCAGAAACGCTCGACATGGTCAATCACGTAATGCTCCGCAAATGGCGCTGTCGGGAGCGAGAACAGATTGTGTAGAATCTGCCGGTGCCTCAAACGCGATGAACGGGTAGGCATACTGACCTTCCTTTCGATGTACTGCTTTGGCGGATTACGCACGTGCATGGGTGCCGCGCCGTAGCCGCTCCTACTGGTAGTGCTTCGCCAGCCGCTCGATAGCATGGTGCAGCGCTTCGGCCAGCGTCGGTTCGGGCTTCTGTTTCGTCTTCATCGCAGCCACCATCACCCGGTGATGGTCAGCCAACTTCGCCAGGTAGGCGTCATACCCATCCGTGCCAGCATCAACGGGCTTGACCTTCTGGGTCAGAAAGTACTCGGAGACCACCTCAATGATGTGCGAGGCATGTGCCTCCTTGGTCGTGATCCACCGCGTGATCTGGTTCAGGGACTCGGCGTCGTGCTTGCCGGCCAGCTCGTGAATCTGGCCGATGGCCTTGGCGATCGTCGTCGTGTCCTCAAACATCCCCTGAATCCGCGCCTTGTCGTCGTAAATCCCACAGGGTACCTGACAGTGTGCCCCGGCCTGATCAACCCGGGTGGACCACAAAATCCCCGTGCCGACCATGGTCAGGCCAAGCACACCAACACCGGCTGCAACATAGCGTTTCATCACTCAACTCCTATATGAATGACTTTACCCGTAAGAGCGTACCCCGCCCCCAAAGCGGAAACGAACCCGGATTCTGGTTGGGGAAAACGACTTGTCAAGCCATTTACAACATGCCCGGGATGCGTGCTCCAGATCCGCTTCACAGCCCGAAGAATACCCGGGTGTTGCTCTCGATCTGTGCGACCAGTTCTTCGTAGTCAACAACACGAAGGTCGGCCAGGAACCTCGCGGTGTGAGCGAGGTAGGCCGGCTCGTTGGGCCGTTTCCCGCGCACGGGAACCGGTGACAGATATGGTGAATCCGTCTCGATCATCAGAGCATTCTTCGGATACATCTTCGCTATCTTCTGAAGCTCGGTCGATGTCGGAAACGTCACGACTCCGGTGAATGAAATGCGCCAACCGTGCTCCGCAACTTGCAGGGCCTCGGAGGGTGTGCCTGTGAAGCAGTGAAACACTACCGGCCGACCCGTAAAGCCGTGGTCAACCAACATCGGCACCACATCCTCGAACGCCTTGCGGGAATGAATGATCAGGGGCTTGGTGCGCGAGGCGACCTGCTCGAGCTGACGGTCGAACACGGATCGTTGCTTCTGGCGATCGGCATAGTCGTGGTGATAGTCGAGACCGATCTCGCCCAGTCCCACAACGCAAGGATCGTCCCACAGATCGGCCATCGCCGCCAGGGTGGAATCCTCGACCTTCTCGGCTTCGTGAGGATGGAACGCACCGGCGGCGTAGACGCGACCCGGATAGCGTCGAGCGAGCTCGACGGACTCCCTTGTGCCATCAAGATCGATACCTATCGTGATGACGCGGTCGACACCGGCCTTGTCGGCACGCGCGAGCACATCGTCTACCTGGTTGCGCAGCTCAGGAAACGTCAGATGTGCATGCGAATCGATCAGGCCCATCGCATCCGCCCCTGGGAAATACCCTCAAGGAACAGCGGTTTCCGTGTCATAAGCGCCTCGGCTGATACGCGTCCTCAAAATGCTCGATACGCGGTGAACCGCGCGGCGCCCACAGAACTGTCACCACATCAAAGCGACACGGGCGATCCTGGGCCGATCGCTGCATCAGGAAATATCGGGCTGCGTTTTCGATTCGCCTCCACTGCGTCTTGCGCAGGGTTTGTTGCGGTTCCTCGGCTGTGTCGCTCGATCGGGTCTTGACTTCGACAAAGACAATGGTGTCGCAGTCAGCGCAGATCAGATCGATTTCCCCGGCGGCGCAGCGGTAGTTGCGGGTGAGGATGCGGTGGTGCTGACGCTTGAGGTATCGGGCGGCGGCACGCTCTCCCCGCGACCCGAATGCCAACCTCGGATCACACCGGTGAACCGGCCAGCTCAGGTTGCGGAGCCGCTTTCTTATGGACTCGAAGTTCACGAACCTTGCGTGCCTTCCCGATCCGATGACGCAGGTAGTATAACTTCGCCCGGCGGATCTTACCGCGGCGCCGGATTTTGACGTTTACGACATTCGGCGAGTGGATCAGGAACGTCCGTTCGACCCCTTCGTTGCCCACAATCCGCCGCACCGTGAACGCCTCGTTGATGCCGCCCCCACGGCGAGCGATCACCACGCCGTTGAACACTTGCACTCGCTCCTTGTCGCCTTCCACGATCCGGCACAGAACGTCAACCGTATCGCCGATGTGAAACACGGGCGGCTTCGCTTTGAGATAGGGTTTCTCCACCAATTCGATCAACGGCTGCCTCATCACGCTACTCCCGAGTTTCCTACGCCTGCGCCCGATCCCGTGAGGGGCAGTGCTCATCGGTCTGTCAGTGTTTCCTACGTTGCCTCTTGCTTTGCCGTACCGAACCCGTTCATCAAATCGGGACGCCGCAACAACGTGCGCCTAATCGCCTGCTCGCGGCGCCAAGCTGCGATCCTGCCGTGATCTCCCGAAAGGAGCACGTCGGGAACGTCCATGCCCCGAAACGACCGCGGTTTGGTGTACTGCGGATACTCCAACAGTCCCTCAGTGAACGAATCACTCACTGCCGAGGTCTCGTCACCCAAAGCGCCTGGCAAAAGCCGGACCACGGCGTCGATCAGGACCATAGCGGCCGGCTCGCCCCCGGAAAGCACGTAGTCGCCGATCGAAATCTCCCGGGTATCGATGCCGATACGAATCCGTTCGTCAAAGCCCTCATAATGTCCGCAGAGAATAACGAGCCAGGGCTGGCGGGCCAACTCTGCGACAAGGCTCTGCGTTAGTAGCTCGCCTTGCGGTGTTAGAAGGATCCGCGCGGGGTCGCCTTCTCGTCGGGCCTCGATGTGCTCCAGGGCGTCAAAAACCGGTCCGCACATCAGGACCATGCCCGGCCCGCCGCCAAAAGGCCTGTCGTCTACACTACGGTGCTTGTCGTGGGCGAAATCGCGAAAGTCGACGCACTCGACGTCAACGGTGCCGGCGCGTACCGCGCGCCCGACAATGCTTGAAGCCAACAACGGCTCCAACACTTCCGGGAACAGTGTCAGGACGTCGATCCACATCAATCACTGAGCTTCGCGCCTATTCCGAATCGCCGGCCTTGAGGATGTCATACTTCTCCAGGAGCCGACGGACCGTATCGCTGGGCTTAGCGCCTACACCGAGCCAGTACTCAATCCGGTCACGCTTCAAAGCCACGTGCCGATCCTCATTCGGGTCGATGGGATTGTAGCTCCCGAGTTCCTCAATCACCTTGCTATCGCGTGCCCGCCGACTATCGATTGCCGCCAAACGAAAGGCCGGGCGGTGTCGGCGACCAACTCGTTTCAGTCTAATCCGGACAGCCACTGTTCTCTCCTGAGGCCTGCCGTGTTCGTTCAGGCCTGCCGTCTGTGCCTGGGCAAAGTCACGACAGTATAGCACCATGCCTGTAAAGAACAAGCGCGGGTGGCGCGAGCTTTTTTGGAAAGGGTGCGTACGTAGTCGTCCATGAAAAAGTCCTGCAATTCTTTCCGGCATCGACGTCACGGGCGATTCTCGCTGCGGCAGTAGTCCGAGATCGCGTGGCGAATTCTCAAGCAGCGTGTTCCAGCGGGATGAGACGGGCATTGGACGGCACAAATGTACGCTCCAGCCACCGAATAAGCGCATAAAACAACCGCCGTAGCAGTTTGCGCATATTTGCCCCGGCTGCTGCCAACACGGCGTTGGCCTCGTCACCTCGCAACCCGGCCAGGAAGCACCGGTTCATTCGGTGGTCGCTCTTCAAGTGTCCGATCTTCGGTTCGATCGCACTTCGCCGCCGCCTGCGGCGCCGTTCACTTCGCGTAGCGTTTTTCAATCTACTTCCGGCAATATGCACGCGCGTCGACCCAGTGTAACCGTGGCCACGGTAACCTTTGTCCACGTAGGCATCGGTCACCTCAAAGCCGGTGACTGCCTGGGTTGCCTCCAAAGTCGCCGCCAACGTGTGCCCATCGTACGGATTGTTCTCCATCATCCGGGAAGCCACGATCCAATTGCTTCGATTGGTCGTGGCCAACGCTACTTTTTGCCCGAACTCATAGCGTTGACGGGCCTTGCCTTTGCTGATGCATTTCACCTCTGGTTCGTGCCAACTGTAGAGCTTGTTTGAATCTTGTGGCTGTTGGTTTCTCAGTCGCTCGGCCTTCACCAGGATGGCAACCAGATCGTCGTCCTTCTCGAGGACCTTGCGTTCGATGTCGCGGATCATCCGTCCAACGTAGGTGCGTAGCTTACGCAACGACCGACGCATGCGTTTGAATTGCTTGGCGTGGGCATACGACTTGCCTTGATGGACGCCCGCTTGCCCACGCGAATGTAGGTCTGACGCAGCCGGATGCCGCGCTCGCGGGCGGCTTGACCGAGTTTGCAAATCGCGGTGTAGAGCAGTTTCGAATCGGTGGGGTAGGTGACGTTTTTCTCTTGCACCGTCGTGTCGATCGTAATCTGCGTGAGGTCCCGCTTTGGCAGCTGTTTATCGCGAACCGCCAGGTCGACCGTCTCGGTCAAGAGCAACTCGAGGCGCTGGGCGCCGATCCGTGATCGCCAGCGGCTCATGCTGCTGGGATCGATGGGGGCTTCGTGCTGCATGTGCGTGAAACCGCAGAAATACTGCCAATAGGGATTCTCGACCCAGCGGTCCACGACGGATTCGTCCGATTCGTTAAACGTGTATTTGAGGTATTGCAGACCGACCATCAAGCGAACCGCCTTGGCGGGGGCACCCATGTCTTCGCTGTAGCTGTCGGCGAATGCCACGTCGAACCGGGACCAGTCGATCTTGTCAGCCAGTTGCACCAACTCGTGGCTGCGGTTCAGAATCTGATCGAAATGGGCTTGGAACAGCTCGAATTCGTCGCGTGGTTGGGATTTCGGCTTCATCAGGGCCTCCGTGCCTGTGCTCAAATTGCATGGTTTTCGCACCAATCGCTAAACTACCTTGCATTTTCCGCACCGCTGATGTGACAAAAAACACTGCAAATACAGACTCCGAATGATTTTTCATGGACGACTAGGTACAAGGGAGCGACGTCGGAGAAACTCCTCGGCTGCAAACATGAAGCTTGCTTGAAAGTGCCAAAAAGAAAGCACCGCTCACCCGGGGGCGAAACGGTGCTTTCCGGAGGGGAAAGAAGCCTGGTACTGCTTATCGTCGGCCTTTCGGCCTCCCTCCGCTATGACGTCCTATACTCTATACGCACACACCACGCATGTGTTCCAGCTAAACACAGCCAGTCCACACGACCTAGTATCGACAAAAGTAAGCCTTAAGCTTTCACTTGTCAACAAAATATTCTACCCGCTCAACCGAAAAAGTCAGCACAAAATACCTAGTTTTACCGGACATTTTGCAGCTTTCAGCACTCCGAGAACCCGCAGGCATCACAGGTTACGCAACCTTCACTGAACCGGAGCGGATTTTGGCAATCTGGGCAAAGTACCTTGTACTGCGTCTGCTGCCACTGAAATCCTCGGGCATCGATCCTCGAGGGCAAAGATCCACCGGCCCGCTCCGCGATCTTGGATCCGTTGCCGCTCGCGTGGGGCGCGCCACTGGAACCTTTTCCGTTTCGACCGTCGTCCGTGCCTGGAGGGATGCCACCGCGGTTCCTTGCGGCATCGGGATTACGTTCGCCCGTGAGCAGCCCCTTGAGACCATATTCGGCTTTGGCGCGAGTGTATCTTCGCAGCGCCCGTGCTAGGCCGTCACCGAGGCTCATGATCTTGCCTTCCTTGGTGTGCACCTGAAGGCTGGAGCCGATCGAGCGAAGCTGGCGAATGACGTGGTCGAGGCTGCCACCGGCGCGCAACCACAAGCTCACCATCCGGCAGATAGCTTCAAGATCGCTGTTGGCGAGGTCACCGCCTTTGCCGAGCTGGGCGAACACCTCCAACTCACGTTCGGTCTTCGGATCCACGGTGATGTTGATGTGCATGTTGCCGAACGGTGTCAGTTGCCGGACACGGATTCCGCTTTGGATCTCGGGCAGTTCGGCCGGCTCAAGTGGGCGTGTGTTCTCCGGCTCAGCCTGTGCAGCGGACACGTGGACTTTGTCGCTGCCCTTCAGCGCCATTGGCTGGAGTTTACGGCACCCGTCGCGATAGACGGTGACGCCTTTGCAGCCGAGCTCGTACGCGAGGCGGTATATCTTCTCGACGTCCTCGACGGTTGCGTCTTCGGAGAAGTTGATCGTCTTGGAGATTGACGCGTCGCAGTGTTTCTGGAAGGCGGCCTGCATGCGCACATGCCACTCAGGTGACACATTGTGTGCGCAGACGAACACGCGACGAACGTCGTCAGGAACGTCGTCAATCACCGCGAGGGTGCCATCCGTGGCAAGCCGCTCCATCAGTCCCTCGCCGTAAAAGCCGCGCTTGCGTGCGACGGCTTCAAAAATCGGATTCACCTCGACCATCGGCGTCGTGTCCTCGTTCTTGTCGCGGAGCACGTTGCGGTAAAAGGCCAGGCTGTACATCGGCTCAATCCCACCCGAGCATGCGGCGATGATGCTGATCGTCCCCGTGGGTGCGACCGTGGTGCACGTGGCGTTGCGTATCGACCGGTGGAATTTGGTATCCCAGATGCTGCCTTCCCAATTGGGAAACGATCCCCGCTCAGACGCCAGCTTCTCGCTGGTGTTATGGGATTCCTCGTGGACGAACCGCATGAACCGCTCGCCCCACTCGGCCCCCTCCTCGCTGTCATAGGGGACGCCGAGCTTGTAGAGCGCATCCGCGAAGCCCATGATTCCCAATCCGATCTTGCGGTTGAGCTTGCACATACGGTCGATTTCGGGCAGCGGGTATCGATTCACGTCGATCACGTTATCCAGAAACCGCGTGGCGTCGTGCACGGTTTCGCGCAAACCGTTCCAGTCGACCGCGGGCTCGCCGCGATCATTGACGCGGACGAACTCGGCCAGGTTGACGCTGCCCAGGTTGCATGCCTCGTAGGGCAACAGCGGCTGCTCGCCGCAGGGGTTGGTGGCCTCGATCCTGCCGACGTGCGGCGTGGGATTGTCCGCGTTGATACGATCGATGTAGGCCACGCCCGGCTCGCCCGTGCGGTGCGCGTTGGTGATAATGATGTTCCAGATATCGTTGTGGGTGTAGTAGTCACCATCCGGAACGGCACCTTTTTCGTTCAGTTCAACGAGCGAGCGGATGTCATACCCCGCGATGTCGAGATTCTTGGGCAGGACGTATTGCCGACCCGTGCGCGGATTTCGCACGACATGCGCACCATCCTTGTCGTTGATGAAGGAGTTCATCCACTCGTCGGTAATTTTGACGGAGATATTGTAGTTGGTGAACTCAGTTAAATCCTCCTTGGCGTAAAGGAACTTCAGGATGTCGGGATGATGAATATTCATCATGCCCATGTTGGCGCCGCGCCGAAACGCACCCTGCTGGATCGCGTTTGTCGCTTCGCTGAATGCCCGCCAGAATGAGATCGGGCCGCTCGTCGTGCCGCCCGAGCTGCTGATATAGTCACCGGTGGGGCGCAGTTCGTCGAAAGCAAAGCCGGTTCCGCCGCCGGCTTTTTGAATCAACGCGGTATGCTTGATCGAATCGAAAATCTCGTCGACGCTGTCGCCGACTGGTAGCACGAAACACGCGCTGAGCATGCCCATCTCACGCCCGGCGTTCATGAGCGTCGGACTGTTGGGCATGAACCGTCGGCTGACCATCAAAGAGTAGAATCGATCTTCCCACTCGCTGCGGTTCTCCGGGTCGGAGTCGTAGATCAGTTCGGCTTCGGCAATCGCATTGGCAACCCGCCTGAACAGATCTCTGGGCGACTCCGTGCACCGGCCTTGCTCGTCCTTCTTGAGATACCGCGCACGAAGGACGCGCTCAGCGTTCTGAGACAGGTTCAGGTCGGTCTTCCGTGAGTCATCCATGACCCGAAAGACGCCATCCGTAACCGCAACTTCCGACATGAAACCTCCGCGCCTCCACCGGTCGTTAGACCGGCTAAATCCTAACGTTTATCGAAACCAATCCCCCACGGCGCACCCGCGCGCCGGTGGATGCTTATTCGGTGAATCCTACCTGGATCAGCGCCACGTCTGAGCACCGACATAAAGGTATACTCACCGGCTGCAGCCGCTGGCCGCATCCCTTCCCGTCTCTAGCTGAGCTAACCGGGTAATCCTAAGAATAGCCCATATATCGGCCCCTGTCAAGAATAAACACAATATATTGTGGGCGCGCCACGATAGAACACAACGTCTTACATCAGGCGAGGTTAGCGAGAATCTAACGGCGCAATCAACATGTTTGATCCTTCAAACCCGTCTCGAAACCTTCGCCGATTCGCGTCGGACCAGACCCTCCCGGCCGATACTCGCCGCGGCGCGGCAGCAGGCAGTCCCGCGTTCCCAATTGACGAATTCAAGCGACGCTATGATAGTAAGCGTCGGCGGTACTGGGTGAAGGGTCTTGGTATCCATAAGAGTAAGCCCGCGATGCTGATACATTCCACCACGCTCGGAGTGACACCCCCGTTTTCGCTGAAAGCAACCGTTCTGAGCCACGGCTGGCACGAATGCAGCCCGATGAGTTGGTGCGAGGGCGGCCAGTGCTTTCAGACGATCGAACGCGACCAGAATCGCATCCACCGCGTCTCCGTCGTCGAGGCGGCACGGCGTAAGGGAAAGATCACGCTCCGCATGACGATCGAGGGCGATACCATCGACAAGCCACTCGTCGCCCGAGTCCGGAATGACCTACGAGTGATCCTCGGGCTTGATCGGGACCTGAGCGAGTTCTACGCAATCTGCCGCGAGCATCCGACGCTGCACGTGATCCCGCGCATCGGCGCGGGTCGAGGTTTGCGATCGGTCTCGATGACCGAAAACATCATAAAGGCCCTGTGCGCCACAAACGTCACCTGGACACAGGCCGTCAAGATGATCAACCGCCTCGGTCAACTCGGACCGCCGATGCGACACTTCGTGAATCTCAATGCCTGGCCGACGCCGAGCGAAATCCTCCGCGCAGGCGAGCGGTATCTCAAAGAGGTGTGTCGTGTCGGGTACCGAGCGGAGCCGATCCTGTCATTCTGCCGTGACGTGTGCGAGGGCCGGATCGATCCGGAGACGTTCGACGATCTGGCGCACGACGAAGAGATACGTAGTGACGAATTGTTGTCACAACTGCGCTCGATCCGCGGGATCGGTCCGTCCAGCGCAAACTATCTCCTTTCGTTTCTGGGGCGCCAGGGACATCTTTCGATTGATAGCTCAACGGTCGCTCACGTCGCCCGGACCCACATGAACGGCAAGAAGCCGACGCTACGGCAGATCGAGAAGATCTACGAGTCATACGGGGCGTGGAAAAACCTCGTCTGGTGGTATGAACACTGGCTGAGCTGGGAGACTGCGAGGCAAATGCTACGGGAAGCGGGATTGGGTACGATTAGCCGCGCGGGCTGAAGCGGTTCACGATTTAATGTAGCGGTATCCTGAAGCCGGCGGCGTAAGAATTGATCGGGAACTGCGCGCGGGCTTTGAGCCCGTGGCTCGCCACATAAAAGCGAGAACTACTCTAAAGCCTGCGGATCGGCTGTGCGTGACGGAACGATGGATGTCGAGGGCCTGCTGATGATCTCGAAGGTGAAATTTCATCCAACAGAAGAGGTTGGTTCTTCGCTGCACGGATGTCGTGAACCAGGCGAGGCGAGCGCGAGCCTCATGGCCGACGCACCCCAATCCGCAATCACCAATATCCAATCCCCAATCCGCAATCCGCAATCGGTCGGTCCGCTTCCTATGAGTCGCGAGGAAGCACTGGCCCGCGGATGGGATGAGATCGACGTCGTCTTCGTAACCGGCGACGCCTACGTCGATCACCCGAGCTTCGCCGCGGCGATTCTTACGCGAGTGTTGGTGGCACACGGATACCGTGTCGGAGTAGTGGCACAGCCTGACTGGCGTAACTGCGAGGCCTGGAGAGCGTTCGGCCGGCCGAGGCTGTTCTTCGCAATCAGCGCGGGGAACATGGACTCGATGCTCAATCACTACACAGCCAACAAGAAGGTCCGCAACGACGACGCCTACTCACCCGGCGGGCGCACGAAGATGCGGCCTGACCGGGCGACCAAGGCCTACTGCCAACGAGCCCGTGAAGCCTATAAGGGCGTACCGATCATCGCAGGTGGAATCGAGGCGAGCCTGCGACGCTTTGCTCATTACGACTACTGGAGCGACACGGTAAAGCGATCGATCCTGCTGGACTCTAAAGCCGACCTCGTGGTCTTCGGTATGGGTGAGTCGGCGATCGTTGAGGTTGCCAATCGTCTGTCGGCCGGCGAAACCGTGAAGGATCTTCGCGACATGCGCGGCGTGGCCTATTGCCTGGGTGCAACGGAGACTCCGCCTGCGGACAACGATATTGTCGTGTTGCCGTCGTTTGAGGAAGTCAAGGCCGAAAAGCGCAAGTTCGCCGAAGCCATTCGACACATTCACCTGGAGACCAACCCGTACAACGCCAGGAAGCTGGTTCAACGGCACGATCGACAGGCCGTCGTCTGCAATCCGCCGAGGCTGCCAGAATCACCGCAGGCAATGGACTTCTTCTACGACCTACCGTACACGCGCAAACCTCATCCAAGCTACACCGAGCCGATCCCCGCGTACGAGGTTATCAGGGACTCGGTCACGATCACGCGCGGATGCTTCGGCGGATGCACATTTTGCTCGATCGCCACACACCAGGGGCGGATCGTTCAGTCGCGGAGCAAGCAGTCCATCGTCGGTGAGGTTGCTGCGTTGGGACGAGACAAGGATTTCAAGGGGATCATCAGCGACCTCGGTGGCCCGACGGCCAACACATATCGGATGCGATGCCGGCGGCTCGACATCGAGAAGGTTTGCCGTCGGCTTTCCTGTCTGCATCCGACTATATGTCGACTCCTTGCTACTGATCACGGCCCGTTGATCGACGTGATGAAAGAAGCGCGACGGCAAAAAGGCGTGCGCGAGGTGCTTGTCGCCAGCGGCATTCGGATGGATCTTGCACAGCTCTCGCCCGAATACGTGGAGGAGTTGACGGCGCATCATGTGGGCGGCCATTTGAGGGTAGCTCCGGAACACGTCGACGCCGAAACGCTGAGCCTCATGAGGAAGCCGGCTGTCGAGAACTTCCAGACATTCGCGCGCAAGTTCGAAGAAGCGTCGAATAAGTTCGGCAAGAAACAGTATCTTGTGCTCTATTTCGTATCCGGGCATCCGGGTTGTGACCTTGATGCCATGATCGACCTGGCCGTGTTCCTAAAACGAAATGGCTACCGACCCGAGCAGGTGCAGGACTTCATCCCTGCGCCGATGGACATTGCAGCGTGCATGTACCAC
>CAZJTP010000034.1:0-28346 GCA_964548955.1 uncultured Phycisphaeraceae bacterium | reverse complement strand
TGCTCCAAAGCACGGCCAGTCAAACGCACGACCACCGCGAGGGAGTAGCTGCGTTTCTCGAAAAACGCCCAGCACGGTTCAAGGGGGAATAGCGAAGGACCGGCGAGTGATGAGTAGCGGATAGCGAACGAACATCCGGCTTGTGCGGCGTCGATGGGGGTCGTAGGACCGCGCAAGCTAAAGCCTGCGGCTCGCTCTTGTATCGGACATTCGCTAATCGCCATTCACCATTCATCATTCGGCGTTTCTGTGACTTGTTGGCGACTCACAGGATGGCCGCCGAACGTGCTCCATTCCACTATCCATCAGGGCTTGAACCGGCTTTTCCCCAACGCTAATCTGCACACGAAACCTCATGAAACTGCTGTACGGAGCTACAGATGACTCAACTGGAAACACCCACCGGTCAGGAGACTCTTGTGTCTGCAACCAGTACCGTTCACGCTAAGGCTGTCGAACTGGGGAAACACGTCGTTCACATGACGACCACGGCCGGTTCGGGCCATCCGTCCTCAGCCCTCGCGCTGTCGCACATCATCGTCGAACTGATGTATCGGCGGATGCGCTATGACCCGGCTGACCCGTGGAACCCGACCAGCGATCGGCTCGTTCTGTCCATCGGTCATGCCGTTCCGATTGTCTATGCCGCGTATGCCGATCTCGGTGGCGCGGTGGGCACCGACCGGAATAACTCGCAGCTTATGACGATCGACGACCTTTCGACACTTCGTGAGTTGTCGAGCGTGCTTGACGGTCATCCGAATCCTGCTGAGGGATTTCCGTTCTTCGATGCCGCAACGGGATCACTGGGGCAAGGCCTTTCCGTCGGCGCCGGTCTCGCGCTGGCGGCGCGCCTCGACGGCATCGACAAGAAGATCTTCGTGATCGCCGGTGACGGGGAATCCCGCGAAGGGCAGGTTTGGGAAGCGGCTGACTTCATCGTCGATCACAAGCTTGTCAACGTATGCGCGATCTTTAGCTGCAACGGGCACGGCCAGGCGGCACCGGTCACGCCGCAGCAGTACCCGGAGACTATCGCAGCGAAAGCGGCGGCCTTCGGGTGGTGGGTGATTGAGGTTGACGGCCACGACCCTGACCAACTGTCCACGGCGTTTGAGCATGTTGGCAGCGGCGACAAACCGACGGCGATTGTCGCCCGAACCGTCAAGGGATGGGGGATCGATTCGATCCAGGACAAGAACTTCCATGGCAAGCCGATACCCATTGCCGATCTTCAGAAGGCGTGCGCGGAACTTGACGCCACCGGGCAGCGACTGGGCGCAGTGTCAAACGGTGGCATGACGCCCGCAGCGCCGCCTGCCACGCCAGGTACGAAGCCCACAGGTCCCATCGACCTGCCACCGTTTGACGCGGCGCTAAGACGCGTCGGTCTGGACAATGCCTTGGAAGATAAGAAGCTGGCCACGCGGGCGGCGTATGGTGCCGCACTGGTGGCATTGGGGGATGTGGATCCGCGGATCGTCAGCCTCGACGGCGACGTGAGCAACTCGACCTTTGCGGAGCTCTTCGCCAAGGAGTACCCTGGGAGGTTCTTCGAATGCAAAATCGCCGAGCAGAACATGATCAGCGCAGCGGTTGGCCTCGCGGCGGCCGGCAAAATCCCCTTTGTCAGCAGCTTCGCAAAATTCATCGCCCGAGCGGTCGATCAGATCGACATGGCCAGCATCTCACGAGCGAACATCAAGATCATCGGGTCCCATTCCGGCATATCGCTCGGCGCCGACGGGCCGTCCCAGATGTCGCTGGCGGACGTGGCCTATTTTCGCAGCATGACGAAACCGGATACCGGTCGCGGCGGCGTGGCGTGCCACGTCTTTCACCCCTGCGATGCTATCAGCGCTTACTACTGCACTGAGTTAATGGCCAACATCGATGGGCTGTGCTACATGCGGACACATCGGCCGGGAGCGGAGTTCATTTATCCGTTTGATGAGCAGTTCGACCTTCTTGGCTGCAAGCAGCTTCGCAGCGGTGATGATCTGACAATCGTCAGTTGCGGTTTTATCTTGCACACCGTTCGCAAAGCCGCCGAGAAGCTCTCGGAGAAGGGCATCGCGTGCAACGTGTTCGACGCATACACCTTCCCGATCGATCCGACCCCGATCCTCGACGCCGCCCGGGCAAGCGGTGGCGTCATCCTAACGGTCGAGGACAACTATGTAGGTGGCCTACACGCGGAAATCGCCGAGGTGGCTGCCCAAGCGGGCAACATAAGGGTACACGGAATGACCGTCGAACGGATTCCGAAATCCGCCAAGACGGCCGAGGAAGTTTTCTCGTACGTCGGCGTGGGATTAGTGCATATCATAGAGAAGGCGACTGCGCTTGTGCAGCGATAAGATAGTCGGCTCAAATATGGGTTGATGTGGAACGGATGTGTCGCCGCCCGCCATCGAATGCAGAGGTGGACGGGCAAAGCCCACAAGCATCAAAATCCTGTTGGAGGATCGCAGCGATGTCGACTCGCTTTCGGCTTAGACTCATCGCTTTGACACTTGTCGGAACGGTCAGTGTCACGGTCGATGCCGCGGCCGACGACGAGGAGTCGATCGAGTACGTCAGTCCCGAAATCGCCTGTCTGGAGCAGTTCATCGGACTGTGGCTTGTCACCGAAACGCACTACGATGCTCAGGGTAAGGTCGTGGCCGAAGTGGACGGCAAGGAAAAGATCAGTTGGATTCTCGATAGCCACGCCATCCGGCGGGTCTACACCAGCGGCACACAACCAAACGTCTACCGCGCGATCGGGACATTGACCTTCAACGACGCGGAGAACAAATACCACGGTGTCTGGTTTGACAACGTATCGACCGCGGGTCCCAGAACCGTCAAAGGTGAATGGACGGATGACACGCGGACCATGGTGTACTCGCTCGAATCATCGGACAAAGGTGGTTCCAAAGCACGGTACAAAGTCGTTGACCGATTCATCGACGAGAAACAGCGCGTGGCCACCACCTATTCCGTAGAGGGCGCGAGAACCGTCAAGAGGATGGAAGTGCAATACAAACGCCCCAACCCGTGTCCCGGTAAAATCCGCATAATCTACGACAACGCGTTAGGGCGGCGCGACAATTGAGACTTCATCCGGCACGTTGGCCGGCGCCGGATCGGAGCAGACAACCGAGGTCAGCAGAATCCCGGTCATTACCAGGGCGATCGCGATCTTCATAGCCGCCCCCAACGCAAATCCCATCGCCGAAAAGAGGCCGACTCTCACCCCTTGAGTCACCCCCTTGCGCACCCACAGTTCCGTCAGCGTCGCGCCCGCGAAACAGCCGACAAGCGCTCCGATCATCGTGCCGACAAGCGGCACCGGTACCAGGAACGACAGAAGGAACATCCCGAGCAGACCTCCGACCAAGCCGCCCCAGGCGGCTTGGCGGGTCGCCCCGGCCTTTTTCGCGGTGAACACCGACGTCAACAGCTCGGCAGCCTCGCCAATCAGAGCCAATCCCAGCAGGACCGCGACGATCACCACCCCTACTGGCTGCCATTCCGCCCACCATCCATAAGCGATCGCCACCACGGCAATCAACCAGGTACCAGGAAGCCGTACCGCCGTCAGTAAAACACCCAGACAACACAGGATCATCGCGGCGATCGTAATAATGGCTTCCCACATGTTTCGGCGCTCCCGTGTCGGTTAGTCCGCAGCCGCCAGAGTACGGATTCGCAATTGCGTCCGATAGATTCGTCCAGTCCGGTCTTTGATGCAAGCGTCCCATGTGTGCTCAGGCGCGTACGGGTGTCAAGGGTACGCCGCCAGTGGCCTGCCAGCCCGTGCTCTTGCGGCAGCGTCGGTGGGGATAGATGTGGTCGACGAACGACAATCCGGACGCATAGAATCACCGGCTGTTTACGGAACGGAGGGGTATCGTCCCATGATCGCTCGGCGTGATCTGCTGATCCTATTAACGCTCGTTGGAAGTGTCGTGTGGAATCATCAGGCAATTCTGGCGGCCCCGATAGGCACCACGGTACACCAGGATGCAAGCATTGCCGGTGACGTTGGTGACACGCTACCAGTACCGGTCGATCCGGTTATCGAGGAACCACTTCGACCACTGTATCCCGCCGGGGAAGTACTTTCGTCCGACGGCCCCACTCGCTGTGGTTCAATGGGGCTTCTCGCACCCGCGTTCGCCCTGCTCCTCCTGCACACCTTACGATTCTGTCCGCGACGACGAACCTGTTGATCGATCCGACAAACGGATCCTCCGACCGGGTCTTACTCTGCAAGATTTCCGGAGTCCTACTGCTTAGCGTCGGGTCGGCGTCAGGATTGCGTGTAGAATCTTGAACCTACCCGGAGCGCCAGCGACGGGTTGAAACCGGCATCTGCGATGAGAACCCCGCGCTCGCGCTTGGGGCTCGGATCCACAGTTCCGGCATGATTTCCAGCCTGCGTCTCGCCCCTCTGCCGGTTACCCACTAACTTGACGCCGACCCCCTGGTGCTGCGGCTATGGCGAACACTTGCCGGGGATGTGGGGATGCGGCATGATGTTCGCTCAACGTGAGGGCATGAAAGCCGGGGCGATGGGGTTTCCGACCCATCCGAACAGGATCCCATCAGAGAGAACGAACCATGATCATTCGAGAGCCGGTCGTTGCTGGGCAGTTTTATCCGGCCAATCCGGATCAATGTCGCGCGGAAGTCTTGCAGTACCTCAGTGAAGGATCGGCGGACCATACAACGGACAGCCGGCTTCTCGGCGGGATCGTACCGCACGCCGGGTGGGTCTTCAGCGGCGCCGTGGCGGCAAGGGTGTTTAATGCCCTCGCCGCTTCGGGCACGCCGGATGTCATAGTCCTGGTTGGCAGCGTCCATCGCATCCGCGGGCGAGAGGCTGCACTGTTCGGTGCGGGCCGCTGGGAAACCCCCTTGGGTCCGCTTGAAGTGGACAGCCGGTTGGCTGAGCGCATCTTGGGACACACGAATCTGATCGTTGATGATCCCTACGCCCACGAGCAGGAGCACTCGATCGAGGTGCAGATGCCCTTTGTCAAGCACCTGTTCCCCGAGGCAAAAGTCGTGCCGATCATGGTCCCACAGGTGCCGACGGCCTATGAGGTCGGCGAAGCGATCGGGCGCACGCTTACAGCCTACAAATACAATGCTCTGATTGTCGGCACAACGGATTTGACACACTACGGCCCGCGTTACGGCTTCATCCCGCATGGCTTTGGTGCCAAGGGCAGTGTGTGGGCAAAGGATGAGAACGACCGGCGGTTCATCGATCTAGTATGCTCGATGCGGGCGAAGGAAGTCGTGTCCGAGGCAATCGAACATAAGAACGCCTGTGGCGGTGGGGCGACCGCAGCCACCGTTGCCGCCGTTGCCGCGTTGGGTGCCACCAAAGGCATGCTGCTCGAGCACACGACCAGCACAGAGGTCGCGGGTGGGCGGATGCCCGACGATCAGGCTGATTCGGTCGGCTATGCCGCTATCGTCTTCGAATAGGAGCGAACGGGTGGCATCGGTCGCAATCGGCATCGATCTGGGCGGTACCAACCTGAAGGGAGCGGTTGTTGATCAGAACGGCTGCATCCTCGCCGGGCAAACGCACACGCTGCATGATATCCGGCCGGACGCCGTTATTCCAGACATCATCAGCTTGATCGACGCACTCTTGTCGGAGTCGTCTTACGATCGGTCGCATATCGTCGGCGTTGGCGTCGGGGCGCCGGGACCACTGAGCCATCGTACCGGTCGCATCATCCGGTCAGCCAATCTCCCCGGTTGGGTGGATGTGCCGATTAGAGACCGACTGCACCAGGAATTGCAAATCCCGGTAGTGCTGGACAACGACGGTAACGCAGCCGCGTTTGGCGAGTATTGGTCCGGAGCAGGTCGAGACGGGAAAGACCTCGTGATGCTCACCATGGGAACCGGCGTCGGGGCCGGTGTGGTGCTCGACGGACGCATCCTGCACGGGCATTTCGAGAACGCCGCCGAGCTGGGCCACACGATCGTCGCCGCAAACGGCCTGCCATGCTCGTGCGGTCAGCGCGGATGTCTGGAACAGTACGCATCTGCCGGCGCTGTGGCACGCCGTGTTGTTGCAGCCATCAAGGATGGTGAATCGTGTGCGCTGTCACGTGCAGTAGGTGAGGGGAGTGTTATCGACGCGGGAAACGTAGTCCGCTGCGCCAAGGATGGCGACCCGCTCTGTCTGCGCATCTGGGATGAAGCCTGTCTCTATCTCGCAATCGCGTGCATCGGCATTCAACACGCGTTCAACCCCGCCCGTATCGTGCTCGGCGGCGGGTTGAGCAATGCCGGTGCCTTCCTGATAGATCGAGTGACGGACCATGTCACTCGACAGCGATGGAAGCTGCACGACGACCTGCCCACGATTACGCTCGCCGAGCTCGGCTACGACGCCGGTGTCATCGGCGCCGCCGGTCTGGCCTGGCGGATCTCCGAGCAGAATGACTTAGATTAGAGCAGACTCCGTTTTCGTATAGCAAGTTCCGGATTGCGAAATGCTGCCGATTGCCGAACGACCCGCGCGGGCTTTGAGCTCGCGGGTCGCTAAAGAAATACGGAAAGCTTGAAAAAGTTCGCGGCTCCAGGATTGCCGAACGATCTGTGGCGTTTGACCACTCACTTCCGCGGGTCGAGGGCGCGTTTGCGGGTTTCGAGCGCACGCTCGATGAGTTCCTCCTGGGTGGGAAGCTCGGCCGGTTCCAGGGTGAAATGCCGTGCGTGCTCATCGTGGAGGTAGCCCGGCCAGAGCACCTCGGCGACGAAGTCGATGGGGATTACTTGGTACCAGGGCGGTTTGATATCCCAGTTCGTCTTGAGCGTCTTGTAGCCTTCCTTGCGGATGATCACATCGTAATCACCGTACCAAAGGAAGTCGGTCGTGACCGTGCTGCGGCCGATCTCCTGATCGTTCAGGTATACCAACGCCGCAGGCGGTTCGGTCGTGATAGTGATCGTCCGTCGAACGCAGCCCACAACCGCTGACATCATGACGATGGCGATAAAAAATAGAACACGGCAACTCGACAACCGCTTCATCAGCGCGACTCCAACTCACACACTTCCGCGGACGGACCTTCGGTATCTAGTATCGCCACGGTACACCGCCCGTTGACCCACCCGCAACATTCACCGGGATTAAGGAAGAGCTTTCCGTTCTCAAACCGGTTGACAACCTCATGCGTGTGGCCGGTGATAACGATGTCCGCTTGCTCGACATCAGCCGGCTTACACCCATCGATGAAATGGTGGATCAGGATCGTACGTCCACCGAGTTTCACAAGTAAAGGCCCATCCTGAATCTGCGGTATGAGTTCTCTAAGCCCGGCCCGCTCGCCGTCGTTATTGCCATAGGTAGCGTGCAGCGGTCCATCGAATTGCAGCAAACGCCGGACGGCGAAGGGAGCGACGAAATCACCCGGGTGGACGATCGTTTCGACACGGTGGCGCGCAAAAAGCGAAAGGGCGGCGTCGATCATCGGCAAGTAATCATGGGTATCGGAAATCACGCCGATAAGCATCACCGAAGCTCCGAACGTGACACAGGTCTCCAACTTGCGATCGCACCGGTTCAAAACCGGTGCCGCAACGCTACCGGTGTCGGTGCAGATACTCGTGGAGGTACTCGATCGTAGCCTGCTGGTTGGCGCGCTCGATGGCGAGGATATCACCTGAGGAGATCAAACCGTAAAGCTTACCCTCCTCTACCACGGGCATATGGCGAATGCGCTTGTCCGTCATAACGGTCTTGCACTCGGTCAACGGGGTGTCCCGACGACAACAGGCCGTCGGCGACGTCATCACGTCACCAACACGGGTCTCCGATGCGGTTTTGGCTTCGCCTACCACACGGGTTAGGATATCCCGTTCGGTGAAAATGCCGACCACGTGTGTTTTGCTGGTCACAACGACCGCCCCAATTCGCCGCTCGTTCATGATCTTGGCCGCATCCGCCACTGTCGCATCACGGTTAACTGTGGCTACGTCCGTCCCTTTCCTGTCGAGAATCTCTTGAGCATCGGCCATATATCGCCTCCCTCTTGCCGGCACACCGGATCGCCCGCATTGTGCGATCAGCAAGTCATCATCGCAAGACACGGAATCCGTTCCGCGGCGACCTCGCACAGCCGGTCAGTGCGGTAGAGTAGGGCACCAAAGGAGCAGTGGACGGTTGGTACGGCTTTCAAGATTATCGGACTGTATTCTGGCATCATTTAGCACGAAGGATTCGTCGTTCCGGTGGGTAAAATGGAGGGATGCGGGTCGGATTAAAGGTAATCCGACCCGCATCAGGCAGGCCGGTGCGTCACGCCGGCTGTAGGTCAATAATGTAGGTAGCGGACGATGTCGAGCAGTTCACGGTGATCTTCCGTACACCCGTCGCAGCGCCCGCTGAGCGTCAGCAGCAAGTCGCGTTCCCAGCGACTGCACAACCGTTGCTCAAGTCGACTCTCATTTGTTCACGACCGGCTGGTTGCACGCATTAAACCATTCTTGACGCCAACGCTCGCCATCCACTACGTTCATACGTTAAGACGGACCGATTATTCCTGACCGTTCACAGAAAAATTGTCAGAGTTTGTCAGGGCCAACGCAGGAAGCCCGACAGACGGCTGATATCGAGCTTTCCGCCTGTCGAGAACGCAGATTTGTGACAATCACGGTACATATTTGTACCCGATGCTGTGGACCGTCACGATGTGTCGGGGATGCTTGGGATCCGGTTCGATCTTCCGTCGCAAGCTGACGACGTGGTTGTCAACGGTTCGCGTGGTGGGAAAACCTTCCAGGCCCCAGATTACGTCGAGGAGCTTGCTACGGTCGACGGGGCTTTCCGCGTTCTCGACCAACAGCTTGAGGATTTCCAGTTCGAAGTGCCCCAGACTGTGAGTCTCGCCGCCTCGCTCGACCTTCCCCTTGACCAAATCGACCGTGGCTTCGCCGACTCGGAGGATTCGCGACAGCCCCTTGCCGACACCGGTCCGCCGCAACGCCGCCTTGACCCGCGCGAGCAGCTCACGAATGCTGAATGGCTTTATAACGTAGTCATCTGCGCCGACCTCAAGGCCACGGACGATATCAATCTCCTGACTCTTGGCTGTCAGCATTAGGATTGGTATGGTGAAACCGGCCTCGCGAATACGCCGGCATACCTCCAAGCCGTCGATCTTGGGCATCATGATGTCCAGCAGAATCAGATCGGGGCTTTCGCGCAGCGCGCTGTCGAGTGCAGCCTCCCCATCCCGGGCCACGAGCACCTCATAACCTTCGAACTGCAGGTTGTCGCACAGCCCCATGACCATGTCTGCCTCGTCGTCGGCGACCAGTATCCTTGGCATGCCTGCTACCTCCGCTTGGCTGGATTTCCTCGAATGCCTCGAGCGTGCTGTTCCACTTCGGGATCAGCTGGAGCGTATTGACCCGCCGGGCGGGTTTGGCGCTCCGACACGGGTAAGAATATGCGAAAAGTACTCCCCTTGACCAGTCTTGATTCCACATCCAGCAGACCATGGTGGGTGTCCACGATGTGCTTCACGAGAGCCAGCCCCAGTCCCGTGCCGCCTTGCTCACGGACTCGACGATCCGCCGCCCGGAAAAATCCGTCAACAAGGTGGGCTCGATCCTCCGGGCTGATGCCGATTCCACGGTCATGGACGGATATCAGCACGCCTCGTCGTCCGCGACGCATGTCCTCGGTCACGTCGATGGTCAGGTAACGCTCATCCTTCGAGTACTTCATGGCGTTGGTTATCAGGTTGATCAGGGCCTGGGCGATCGCGTTGCGATCGGCGTCGACGGTCGGCAGTGAAGTCGCCACACGAAGATGATGCTCGAATCCGTAGTGATCGAGCTGCGGACGATAGGCTTCGTACGTCTCCCGGACAACCTCAGCGATGTCCGTGGGCTCCAAGCTGTATTCCTTTCGCCCGGCTTCGATCCGCGCGAAATCGAGGATGTTGTTGATCAGATCAGCCAGGCGGGTGCTCTCCCGCGTGATGATATCGTAATACTCTTGGCGTTTTTCTTCGGATGTGATCCTGCCGGACTGCAGCGTCTCACCAAACATCCGAATGAGCGCCAGCGGGGTCTTTAGTTCGTGCGAGACATCAGCAACAAAGTTGGCTTTCATCTGGGCAAGCGCCATCTCCCGTCGAACCACGCGGAGCAGCACCCACATGGCAATCAACAACGTCGCCAGCGCAAGAACGGTAAGCCCCAGGTAGACGAGCGTTTGGCCGACAACCGACTGTGTCTGCTCACGGACAAAGGCTTCTGTTGGCCTGATCGCCCAGAAACGCAAGGCGCGGAAGAGCCGCTGAGACCACAGACTGTCTCGCACACCCGAGTCGGCGCTGGGCTGAACCGGGACCAGCTCCAAACCGCCATTTGGCGGAAGGAGCGGCTCCACGAGGTCCGTCTTAAGCCGCTGGAGGTTCAAATTCGCTGCGATGACGATCGGCTGACCATGTGAATCGGTCGATCCGGCACATGCGAACACAATCGGCGATGAGCCAAGAGAATCGTAAAGGAGTTCGGGCCGCTCGGGTGGCTCGGGCGATTGGTGCAACCCGGCCGCCAGACGAGTCTTCAGTAGTTCCAACAGCTCCTCCGTCGAACCAGCGGAGTAAGCTGCGATTATATCCAGTCGGTGCCCGTTCCACGCGAAGAGCCCGTCCAACCACGAGGGAAACTCGCGCGGAGTCGCCCAAGGTCGCCCCGGATCTCTTCGGAGGTGCTCCGCCAGGGTACCGAGCCCGGTGGAAACCTGCCTGTCAAACTGTTCGAGCGCGGTCTCGGCGATACGAGCGGCCTGGGCCTCCGCCGGCGCCATCAGCCGATACGTGAGCGACCGGGCTTGGTGCAGCGCATGGAGAATCCCGATAAGCGCAAGCCCGAAAGCAAGCACGACCATCCACAGGCCTGCGATCCGCCAGACCAGCCGTCGACGCAGGTGATAGGGGTCTGTCAGTGGCATAAACTTTTGGACTTGAGCGGCAGTCGCCTACGGTTTGGCGCCGCCACGTTTCCCACCAAAGGCTCCGCGTCCAACACCGTGGCGTCATCCGGCGGGTCATAAACAAACTTGGCGTCCTCGATCGGGATGTTGACCTTGAACTCGACCGTATCCAGTTCGGTTCGTGTGCGGCCCGCCCTTGTGATAACGCTCTTGAGCACCGCGCCGTAAGTTTCACTGATCCAGTAGGTGGCCTTGCAGCGATCCCCACTCGTTGTCGCTGACCAAACGGCACGCAAAGCGTACACGATAGGTCCGCCGTTGAACAGACTATCGGCCATCCGAGGGCTTGGCCACGGTTTGTTCCATCTCGGGGTTGAATTGGGGGTGCATCCTATTCGGATTTTGCCACCATTTTCGTGATGCGCCCTTGAATTGGCGATGTCCGCCGGACGCCTGGATACGGCGCCAAATCGGTACTATATTGCCCCCGTGCAGCCTGGCGTGGAGGCTTTGATGTTTCACACACGGCCGATGGCTCAACCTTTTGTCGATGGCCAGCCCGTTGAAATCGCAGATCAAAGATGACGTCGAGCGAGAGGTGAAACACATCGCCGGCGTCCAGGCCGTTGAGATTGCATTCAACGCAAAGGGCAGATCGAGTCGCGGTGATGCGACGTTGCTATCCAGTGTCAGGAACGTCATCACAGTGGCATCGGGTAAGGGCGGTGTGTGGGGCGGGAGCAATGGCGAAATGTAGCGTTACCCCTTGCGGGTGATGCAGACTGTATTGCGTGTACAATGGCGAAGATCACGGAATCATTGGAAGACAAAAGGAAGCGGGCACGGAAGATCATCAGCGGTCTGCGCAAGCTTTACCCCGATGCCGAGACGGCGCTTACCCATAGAAATCCGCTGCAACTTCTGATCGCCACGATCCTGTCGGCGCAATCGACGGACGAAACCGTCAACAAGGTTACACCCGTTCTGTTCAGGCGGTTCAAGACGGCCAAGGCACTGGCGGAGGCGCCGCGCGAGGATATCGAAGAGATCATCCACTCGACGGGATTCTTCCGCCAAAAGGCCAAGAGTATCCAAGGTGCGTGCCGCAACATCACTGACAATTTCGGCGGGAAAGTACCTGACAACATGGAGGATCTTCTGACGCTGCCCGGTGTCGCGCGAAAGACGGCCAATGTCGTGCTAGGCAGCGCGTTCGCCATAACCGAAGGCATCGTCGTCGATACGCACGTCGGCCGCCTTGCCACTAGAATGGCACTAACCTGGTCGAGCAAGGACGGGAAAGATGCGGTCAAGATCGAACGCGATTTAATGGAGATCATCCCGCTCAAAGACAGGATCTTCATCGGTCACGCACTCATCTGGCACGGCCGGAAAGTATGCCCATCCCGCAAACCCGACTGCCCCAACTGCACGCTGGCAAAACACTGCCCGTCCGCCAACACGTTCTGACGTAACCGACGGCTAAAACGATCAACTCTGCAAGGCTAAAGCCGCATTCCCTGCGTCCCAGGGACAGCGTCCCGAACCGGGCTTGTGTCTTGCGGGGTGTATGACCGTAATTGCGAACCGAAATCCCGTTCTTGCCGTCAAAACGCGGGTGGCACCGGACGCCAAACCGAGGCGACAAGAGGATGGGGATACGTTTTTCAGGGTTTGCACAAACGGATATGCACCACACTGCCGAATCTCGCTTGCATCTCCATCCGGGATTCAGTAGACTGGCTGCGAAGCCGGTGCGCCTATGAAAGACCACATTGCATGACGGTCCATTCGGCACGGCCGGGGCATTTCAATCACTTAAGGCAGGAGGTGTTGTATGAGGGGCAAACATGCAGGTCTGGTGGGCCTTCTACTCGCAGTTGTTCTTTTGATCCACACGAGTCCGGCCGTCGGAGGCTACCCAAGTGCCCACGTTCTGGCCGCCCACAGGGAAGCAAAGACGTGCCCGCCGCATAAGGAGGTTCCCCGCGACCCGCCGGCGTCACGCTCGTTGCTTCGCCAGCGGGCGACGGAGCCGGCACGGTCCTGGTCCAAGGGGCCGTACACAAGTGTCCAGGTAAACGTCGACGCTTTCGGAGGCAACATTGTAGATGACGCGGCCAACGAGCCGACACTCGCCATCGACCCGACCGACCCTAGTAAGATGGCCATAGGATGGCGGCAATTCGATCACATCACATCAAACCACCGCGAGGCCGGCGTGGCATACAGCCATGACGGGGGACAGACATGGACCTTCCCCGGCGCCCTCGATGACGGTGTGTTTCGAAGCGATCCGGTTCTCGCTGCCGATCCCGACGGGAACTTCTACTATAACAGTCTTACGCACGACCCCGTGGACGATTCGTTTGTCTGCCACGTCTTCAAGTCGACTGACGGCGGGGTGAACTGGCTCCCCTACGTCTACGCTTACGGTGGCGACAAGCAGTGGATGGCCATCGACCCGAGGTCCGGACCAGTTGGGGGCAACATCTACGCCTACTGGACCGTCTACTACAGCTGCTGCCCGCCCAACAACTTCACCAGATCTGTAAGTGCGGGCGCGGTGTTCGAGACAATCTTGGCGATGCCGCAGCCCAGCATGTACTGGGGGACACTCGACGTTGGACCCGACGGCGAGCTGTATGTTGCCGGCGTGGACTCGTCCACGGGCTGGCACGCGGTCGCCAAGTCCACAAACGCCCAGGATCCTTCCGAAGTACCGGCCTTTGAGGGCGTTGATGGATTCGTGAACAGTGTGTCCCTCGGCGGGTACACGGATGCCAGCGGCGGGCCAAATCCTGGCGGCCTGCTCGGACAGGTCTGGGTTGCAACAGATCACTCCACCGGCCCAACTCGCGGGAACGTCTACATGCTCAGTTCTGTCGTGCCAGATACCGGCGATCCGCTGGATATCATGTTCACTCGCAGCACAGACGGCGGATTAACTTGGAGCAGCCCGATCCGGGTGAATGACGATCCGACCGGCAACGGTGCCTGGCAATGGTTCGGAACAATGTCGGTCGCGCCCAATGGCCGGATCGACACCGTGTGGGCCGATACTCGGAAGATGGGTCAGGACAACCTGTCAGAGGTGTACTACTCATACTCGACGGATGCCGGGGTCAGGTGGTCGGCCAATATTCCGATCAGCTTCGTGTTTGATAGTTGGGTGGGATGGCCCAAGCAAAACAAGCTCGGCGACTATTACCACATGGTCTCAGATAACGACGGGGCGAATCTGGCCTACGCGGCCACGTTCAACGGCGAGCAGGACGTCTACTTCGTACGCATCGAGGGCGACTGCAACAACAACGGCATCGACGACGACTGCGACGTAGACTGTGGGTCGCTGGGGGGTAGATGCTATGGCGTACTGCACTGTGGCGAGAAACCCGACTGCAACAGCAATAACATCCCGGATGAGTGCGAACCCGACGAGGACTGCAACGACAATCAGATCCAGGATGTCTGCGATATCGCCAACCAGACCAGCGATGACTGCAACTGGAACGACATACCTGACGAGTGTGAGCTGGTCGACAACGACTGCAACGGCAACGAGATACCCGACGAGTGCGAGCTTGCCGGCAATGACTGCAACGACAACAGCGTTCCGGATGAGTGTGACATCGCCAGCGAAGCAAGTGCGGATTGTCAGCCCGACGGCGTGCCGGATGACTGTCAGCTAATGGGGGCAGTGATACCAGCCGACATCGGTCCGTGCTCGCCGACCGCCGCCGACGGCCAGACTTGGTGTGACGACTTCGAGAGCTACTCGCTTGGCACGATCTCGGGACCCAACTGGGAAGGCTGGGAGGGTAACCCGGGTGCCCTTGGCGTTGTTTCAAACGAGCAGAACCACACGCAGGGCGGCTCACAGTCTCTGAAGATCGAGCAGAATGATGATACCGTCCGTCTGTTCCATGGTTATGACCTGGCCGAGTCGCCTCTGTGGGTGCTGCGGGCATGGATCTATATCCCATCAGGGATGAGCGGCTCAGCCTACCTGATTGCCCTGTCCGACTACGGAGTTGGTGGCACGTACTGGTCCGTGCAGTTGCAGATGGACTCCTCAACGATCTACTGCTACGGAACGGGTACGAGTCTGCCGCTTCTCACAAATCAGTGGGTCCCGATCCGGCTGGAGATCGATCTTCTGGAGGACTCAGTCGCGGTTTTCTACAACGACACCTCGCTGGGAACACACGACTGGACCATCGGAGGCGGGTCGCTGAATCTTGCCGCCATCGACTTGTACGGGCCTGGCACCAGCGGGTTCTACTTCGATGACATGGAGTTGTTCGTCCCGTATACCACCGACATCAATGGCAACGGTGTTCCGGACGAGTGTGAGGACTGCAACGAGAACATCCTGCCGGACGAGTGCGACCTGGATTGTGCGGCCGCAGGAGGCCTGTGTAATCTGTCCGGTTGCGGCCTGAGCAAAGACGCCGACACCGACGGCATCCTCGACGAGTGCGAATGCGACGTCATGGCCCTGATCCCCGGCGGCGAGTTTGAGATGGGCGACCATCAAGGTGTGGGGCAACCAGACGAGTTGCCGACAAACGCAGTGTATGTGAGCCCGTTCTACATGGACATCTATGAGGTGACCAACCAGTGCTACGCCGAGGCCCTGAACTGGGCGTGGGCGAACGCATACATCGACGACCCTGATGATCACGGCGGCGTGGTGTACGACAGCGAAGGGAGCACGGTGTATTGCGACACGATGACCAGTTCGTCGTACAGCCGGATTATATGGAATGGCAGCAGCTTCGGAGCCACTCCCAGCAAAGAAGATCATCCGGTGGTCCTGGTGAGTTGGTACGGAGCTGTGGCGTATGCCAACTGGCGAAGCGCCCAGGACGGACGCGATCCGTGCTACAACCTGTCCACATGGGAATGCGACTTCGACGCCAACGGGTATCGGCTTCCCACTGAGGCAGAATGGGAATATGCCGCCCGTGGCGGGCTTCATCCTGAGTGTACGCAGGCTCCCTACTGCAGGTACCCCTGGGGTGACACGATTAATGGATCGAAGGCGAACTACTCGGGTTCCGGTGATCCATTTGAGGGCGCTTCACCTGAGACCACTCCGGTGAGCTATTACGACGGCAACCAGATTCCAGCGGGCCCGGACATGGCCAACGGCTACGGTCTGTACGACATGGCTGGCGACGTTTACGACTGGTGCAACGACTGGTACGATCCAGATTATTACAGTTTGCCTCCCTCCTACGATAATCCACGAGGCCCGGCGAGCGGAGACTATCGTGTTCTTCGCGTCGGCTCCTGGGATAACGACGATTACCACCAGCGTTGTGCGAACCGAGGCAGTTACAGCCCCGACGTCCGTAACTACGGGTTCGGTCTCCGTTTGGTCCGCCCGATCGATCCGCCCGGTGAGCCCGAAGGTGAGGCCGGGTTCGAGAAGAACCGCTATATCTCGTTCGTGCCGGGCAATCCGGGTGAGCTGACCGCCCTGCGCGTAACCCTGACGAGTATGCCGGCGGATCCACCCCACTACGACTTCACAGGATTCGAGGGCACACAGGTGTGGGTCTCCGATCCGATCGAGGTTTGCGAAAACAGCGGCCAGGACGACCAGCAGGCCCCGAACAACTGCGGCGTCGCCTGGACTCCAGACGGCCCCAAGCTGACGATGTGGTCCGCGAACCTGCAGGCAGATCAGTACTGCTACGACTTTGGCTCCATAGACGACGTGCTCCACGTGACCGACTGCGAGATCGTCCCCGGGGCAACATACACCGTTGCGGCCATACCCTGCGGCGCCGATCCCGCTGTGGAGGGTAATTACTCCGACCCGCTGGTGATCTACACGAGCATGTGGGGCGACATATGCAACACCTTCGACGGCGCGCACTGGACAGCACCGAACGGCACCGTCGATGTGACACTTGACGTCACCGCTTGTTTGGAGAAGTTCAAGAACGCGCAAGGCGCGCCGATCAAGGCCAGAGCGGATGTGGCCGGGAATGTTCCGGAGTGGAAGGTCGGTGTCACCACAGACGTCACGCGTATCCTCGATGCATTCCGTGGTCAGCCGTATCCGTTCGCCGGCCCGGGTACGTGTCCGTAATTGCGGTTGGGGATTGCGTATTGGGGATTGATGGCTGTGGAGTCGGTGGAACGGATGCGCCTCCAGCGACTTTCCAGCGCTGAACACCACGCTGTCGAGGGTTCCAGCTTGACAGGGAACCGTGAGGGCACTAGGCTGCCGGCGTTAACCCGCGATTGTGGTGTGTTCGGCCTTAGCCGCTTTGCCCATGATGACGGCAATCCCACCTCGGGAGTGATGGGCGGGTATGGAGGCTGAGCCGATCCCTAACGGTTACAAGGCCGCTTTGCGGAAGGCGCAGACGTTGTGTGGCTGGTGAAGCCGGTTGGCGGACGGTAGGGCCGCTGAGCGGTTGTTTTCTCTGCTGATAACGGAACGAGCATGGTCCCAAAAAAGAAAAAGTCAAAGTGTCGTACGCGGACGCGCCGTGCTCATCACGCCCTGCGTCCGATAACTCTCAGTCCATGCCCTAAGTGCGGACAAGCGAAGCTGCCTCACTCGGCGTGCGGAGTCTGCGGATACGTTAGCGCCAAAGTGGTGCTGCCCGTCGGAGAAGGAGAGGGCTGACCGTGGTCTAAGTCGCGATCACGGCGATGGGTCAATCAGGGACGTGATGGTATGGCGCGGCACGCCGTCGAAGCCCCTGCCACAGACCACCCGTTCGTACCCTCCCGCGTTGGCGCAAGACCTAATCCGGGCCGCGACGTGTGCATGTGGTTGAGTATACCGTAATCAATGCGGCGAGGTGGCGCGGCGATGTGCCGGCCCCAGTTTCAACATGATGATCATCGCCAGGCTCTCGTAGCCCGCCCAGCAGGACCGAACCTAGATGGCACAAACGTTACCGATTCGGTTTTGCGGCACGGGGATGTACGTGCCCGACGAGGTGCTGACGAACCAGCATTTCGTCGACTATCTGGACACCAGTGACGAATGGATTGTCACGCGCACGGGCATCCGCGAACGCCGCCGGGCCGCGCAGGGTGAATACACGTCAACAATGGCCGCCAATGCCTCGCTCAAGGCGATCGAGGACGCCGGGTTGAGCGTAAGCGATATCGATTTGATCATCTGTGCGACCGCGACGGGGGATTGCCAGTTCCCTGCCACCGCGGCGTTTGTCCAGGCTGCTTTAGGTATCACGGATGTGCCCGCGTTTGACGTCAACGCGGCCTGCGCGGGTTTTCTGTACGCTGCGGTTACAGCCGTCGGCCTGTTAAATGCCGGTCTGTACAGACATGCGCTGGTGATTGGCGCCGAAACACTGACACGATTTGCGGACGCGGAAGACCGCAGGATGATAGTCCTGTTCGGCGATGGGGCGGGGGCGGCTGTCTTAGGCCGGTCCACCAATCCGGAGCAGGCGATTCTGTACTGCGACATGGGTTGCGACTCAACCCGGGTGGAGCACATCTGGCTTCCGGCGGGCGGCTCTCGTCTGCCGGCGTCCGAGACAACGGTGGCGGAGCGTTTGCACTACATGCACATGCGGGGTCCCGAGGTCTTCAAGTTCGCCGTGACCAAAATGCAAGGGTCCATTGACAAAGCTCTGAATGCCACAGGTTTGACTCCGCAGGATCTGAAGTTGGTCATCCCGCATCAGTCGAACCTGCGAATCATCGAATCCGCCCGTCAGAGACTGGGTCTGCCGCACGAGAAGATGGCAGTCAACATTGATCGCTATGGGAACACTTCGGCGGCGTCGGTGATAATGAGTCTGGACGAAGCGCGTCGCGACGGCACCGTTGGAGCGGGTGACATCGTGCTGATGGTGGCGATCGGCGCCGGGTTGGTATGGGGCACGATGATCGTTCGACTTTAGTGTTGTTTGACGCCGGTAATGGATGTATTTGAGGATGAGCTCTCAACGAGCCGTAAGCTGCGGATAATGCGGATATCCGCGCGGGCTATAGCGTTCTTCGTTTTTGTGCAGCGTCACCCCTCGTGGGTGACGCAGGAATTGCCAGGGCGCCGCCCACGAGGGACGGTGCTACATCTGCTACACAAAAAAGGAGTCTGCTCTAAAATCTGCGGCTCACTGAAGAGAACGTCATGAGTCACTTGGCTGTTATCTTTCCGGGTCAAGGCGCCCAATCGGTGGGCATGGGGCGCGACGTGGCCGAGGCCAGCGAGGCCGCCCACTCCGTGTTCGACCGGGCCGATGAGCTGCTCGGTTTCGACCTCGCCAGGCTTTGCTTCGAGGGACCGGCGGATGAGCTGGAGAAAACCGACATTCAACAGCCAGCCATCTTCGTGGCCAGCGTGGCGATCTGGGAGGCGTTCATCGAAGCCGGGGGACGGCGGGATTCGTTCTCGTGGACCGGGGGCTTGAGTCTTGGCGAATACACGGCTTTGTACGTCGCCGGTGCGGTCGGTTTTGACGATGCCCTGCGCCTGGTGAGGCGCCGAGGGCAGCTGATGCAGGAGGCGTCGCTTGCAAGCCCAAGCGGGATGGTAACGTTGATCGGAGCCGACGAGGCATCAGCACGAACGCTGTGTGACCATGCACGCGAGGACGAGGTACTCGCACCGGCCAATTTCAACTGTCCGGGGCAGATCGTGATTTCGGGCAGCAAAGACGCTTGTGAACGGGCGATGAATCTTGCATCCAAGATGGGGTGCAGGGCGGTGGCGCTGGCGGTGGCCGGTGCGTTCCATTCGCCACTGATGGAGCCGGCAGCGAGGGGTCTGGAGAGCGTGCTTGCGGAAACCCACTTTACGACACCCGCTCTTGCGGTTATTTCAAATGTCGGTGCCGAGAAGCACGGCGAACCGGCAGGCATCCGAGTTGCGCTCCGACGGCAGTTGACGCAGCCGGTTGTCTGGCAGCGCTGCATCGAACGGATGATCGAGGAGGGGGCAACGCGGTTTGTTGAGATCGGCCCTGGGCGGGTACTGACCGGTCTGATGCGGAAGATCAATCGCAAGGTGCCGATCGTCAACGTCAGCACCACGGACTCGATTGCCGAGGTGCTGGCGGCTGTCACGATTTCCTAGTACCGTGCTTCGTAGAGTCTCGCGACGGTTTGAGCTACAGGCTTTATAGTCTGCGCGGAGCCCCGCGCGGGCTTTGCCCGCGGTTCGGATCTTGCAGCAAGGAGCAAACATGCGATGAAGGACAAAGTGGCCATTGTCACCGGCGGAGCCCGCGGCATCGGGCGGACGATCTGCCTGCAGTTCGCCGAGAACGGCGCGAAGGTGATCACGTGTGATCTGGAAGAGGCCGGTCTGGCGTCCCTGGTATCTGAAGTCAAGGGGCGGGAGTATCCGGGCTCGGTTGAGGTCCACACGCTGAATGTCACGGACCGCAATGCTGTTGATCAGTTCGTTGAGAAGATCACCGAGGTGAACGATCGGATCGACATCCTGGTCAACAATGCCGGGATCACGCGCGACGACCTACTTATGAGCATGGAGGACGAGCAGTTCGACCAGGTGCTCAAGACGAATCTGTATTCGGTTTTCTACCTCACGCGGGCCGTCATCCGGATCATGGTGCGGCAGCGTTACGGCAGGATCGTCAGCATAGCAAGTGTGGCGGGCGTGATGGGCAATCCCGGTCAGACCAATTATGCTGCCAGTAAGGCGGGCGTGATCGGTTTCACGAAGAGCTTGGCGAAGGAGGTGGGCAAGCGTAAGATCACCTGCAACGCGATAGCGCCGGGTTTTATCAGTACAGCCATGACCGACGTCTTGCCGGACGAGGTGAAGGAAGGCGCGAAAAGGCTCATCCCGGTGGGGCGCCTGGGAGAGCCGGAAGAGGTGGCGTCTGCGGTTGCGTTTCTGGCCAGCGACGCCGCCGCCTACATCACCGGGCAGGTCCTGGAGGTTGACGGAGGCTTGCACATGTAGTGGTCCGAGGGCCCCGGCGTTTATCCGGAGGTGTGAATACCCTCGTCCGTGGCGGACGGGGCTTGCAAACCCAGACCACAGGTGACGGGGCGGTTGCGATACGGGCCGGCGGCGACTAGTATTCTCGGGAATCCGAGACATCCACAGAGCGGATATTGGCGTTTTTGAGTTGCAACGGGAGGAATGAGTAGTGCCTACGGTGGCTGAGATCGAAGAGAAGGTCATACAGATTGTCATCGAGCAGATGAACGTTGATAAGAACGAGCTCTCCCGCGACACCTCGTTCGTCAACGACCTGAACGCGGACTCCCTCGACACTGTGGAACTGGTGATGGAGCTCGAGGACGAGTTCGATCTGACGATCCCCGATGAAGAGGCGGAGGCCATCAAAACCGTCGGACAGGCCATCGACTTCATCCAGAAACAGCTCGAGAGCAAGTAGCCTCGCAGCGCGGCAAGTACGATGGCACAGCGGCGTGTAGTGGTCACGGGGATGGGTGCGGTTACGCCGTTTGGCGTATCTGTCGACCGATTGTGGGATAATCTTATCGAAGGGCGATCCGGTCTGACAGCCGTATCGCTGTTCGATACGGCCGGTTTCGACGTGCGCATCGGCGGCGAGATACCCGACTTCGACCCTGGCAAGTATCTTGATCGCAAGCTCGTCAAACGCCTCGATCGGTTTGCCCAGTTCGCATTGGTTGCCGCTGATGAAGCATTTCAGGCATCAGGTCTGGACCTCACCAACAAGGATCCTCGCCGTATCGCGGTGATCTTCGGCTCCGGAATCGGCGGAATGAATGAGCTGGAGCAGCAATACACCCGTCTGATGAACAAAGGCCCTGGGAAGGTCTCGGCGTTTACGATCCCCAGGCTGATGGTCAACGCCGCCGCCGGCAACATTTCCATTATCTACGGCGCGAAGGGCAACAGTCTGGCCGTCAGTAGTGCGTGCGCCTCCGCGAGCAATGCGATGGGTGTGGCGCTGGGGTCCATCCGTAGCGGCGAGGCAGATGTTGTTTTCACCGGCGGGTCGGAAGCGGCCTTGACGCCGCTCGCGCTGGCGGCGTTTGCCGCAATGAGAGCCGTGAGCACGCGGAACGATGATCCACCGAGAGCGAGCCGACCGTTCGATCGTGATCGGGACGGCTTTGTTCTTGCGGAAGGCGCAGGTGCCTGCATCTTTGAGGAACTGGAACACGCCAGGCAACGTGGGGCACCGATTCTGGCGGAGGTGATCGGATTTGGGACTACGTCGGATGCGGATCATATCACACAGCCATCCGAGGATGGAGCGGGGGCTGCTGAGGCCATGGAGCTTGCCCTCAAAGATGCTGCCGTCTCAGTTGATGAAATCGACTATATCAATGCACACGGAACCGCTACCCCTCTTGGCGATATCGCGGAGACCATCGCGATCAAGAAAGTCTTCGGGGCGGCGGCGGATCAGCTGGTCGTAAGCAGCACGAAGAGCGCCGTTGGGCATTCGCTTGGCGCCAGCGGCGGCGTCGAGATGGTGGCGACTATCCTCGCTATCCGGAACGGGATTGTGCCCCCAACGATTAACCTTGACAATCCTGGGGAGGGGTGCGACCTGGACTACTGCCCCCACACGGCTCGAGATCGAAAGATCAAAGTGGCGATGAACAATTCCTTTGGCTTCGGAGGCCACAACGCCTGTCTCGTAGTCCGGCGTTTTGAGTAGAGCATTTTCCGTTTCCGTGTAGCGAGCCGCATGCTTTAGCATGCGTGGATCTACCAGAGTTAACGTCCTCCGACACCATGCAACGTGCTAAACGAAAGTAGAATCCGCACTCGACATCCCCACACCCCGATCCACCCGTGTCCTCACACAGGGACATCTCAAGAGTGTTCTTGCAAAGCGTCAGCCGCCACATACCGATAATTCGGGGTCGTCGAATGCCGGCGGGGCCTCCTGCCCGCTCAAGCACTGGATTGGAGGGTGTCGATATCCGATGCTAGATTGTGAGTAAGGTGCAGATTGTGAGTAAGGTGCGCGCTGACGAAAGGACTTCGGAGCTGGTATGACGATTTCGCAGGCGGATGTTGATGCACTGTTTGCCGAGACCTCGAGTGTCGAAGCGTCCGTGCCTATCGAACAGGCGCCCAACACCGCAGCCGGTCAACCTGCGCCCGTACAGCAATCCGGGCCGCGCACGCCGAGAATCGAGCGCATCCTGAACATCTCCGTGCCGGTGGCGGTCCTGCTAGCGGAACGAGATATGCCGATCGAGACGATTCTCGAAACCACGGTCGGGACCATCTACGAGTTTGTGGTCCCGTTTGATTCTGAGCTGAATCTTCAAGTCGCCAACCACACGATCGGAGCCGGACAAGCTGTCAAGGTGGGTGAGAACTTCGGCCTACGTATCTCTCGCATCGGCAGCGTTGAAGAGCGCATCGACGCTATGGGCGGCAAGTAAGTTACTTCACACATCCATCAGTTTCCGTGCCATCGCCAAAGCCTTCGCACGCGATGTGATCCGCCCGTTGAGCTGAGCACGGTAGATCGCACCCAGTATCTCGCCCATGCGCGGACTGGGTGTCACACCCATGTCACAGAGATCGTCACCGGTTACGAACGGTAGTGGTGATACATCCGCCGTTGGAATCTCCGCGGCACGTCGGCGGATGCGCTCATGCGGTTCCAGGTCCGCACCGGTCGCTGCCAGGTCAACACGAAACAGCTCGAGCAGGTGCGGCCAGGACTCTTGAGCCATGAGCAGTTTCAAATCGGCCGGTTCGAGCGAGTCCTGCCGGCGAGACAACGGCAACGAGCGGATCATCCAGACGACGCTCCGGCTGAGCCGGTTGCTCAGCCGCAGAGCCCGGCAGATCCGCTCCGCCGCCTCCGGCGTCCGCCCGCAGAGTGTAGCCGCCAGGGCAAGCGCCGCGTCGACCGGCCGATGGGGCAGGGCAGCCAGGCGGGCGATGACCGCCGAATCCTCCTCGGATATTCGCTGCCACAGCGGTGTCATGTGGCCGATCAGACCGGTCTCCACGAGCAACGCCCAACCACGGGACCGCGTCGGATCCGTCAGTATCATCTCGAGCTCGATCCATACGCGCTCCGCGCTGATGGACTCCATGTGAGCTGCGAGCCGCTTGATCGCCTGCATCGTGTCCGGAGCGATCGTAAAATCCAGCCGAGCGGCAAAACGGACCGCTCGGAGCATGCGCAAGTGATCCTCGGCAAAACGGCGGTCGGGTTCGCCGATGGTTCGGATGACGCACGCTTTAAGATCCGCACGACCGTCAACGTAGTCGATCACGCGTTCGTCGACCGGGTCGAAGAACAGCCCGTTGATCGTGAAATCCCGCCGACGGGCGTCTTCGACGTCGGTCCCGAACGTGACGACGTCGGGGTGGCGTCCGTCCGTGTAGGAACCATCGGAGCGAAATGTAGCCACCTCGATGTCATGGCCGAACTTGCGAATCAGCATGACGCCGAATTTCGCTCCGATCTGACGGGCACTCGCAAAAACCTTCTTGATACGGGCGGGCGTTGCATCGGTCACCACGTCGTAGTCCTTAGGTGGGAGACCCAGCAGACGATCCCGAACGCAACCGCCGGCCAACATCGCAACGTGACCCGCGGCGCGCAGCTTCTTGATCGTGCGAAGTGCGGCCTCGTGAGCATCGTGACGTTGAGCAGTCATCGTTCGAAGAAGGTAATCGAATTCGTACCGAGCGTCCGGCGGTCAACAACGCGCCACAGATCACCCGATTTACCCTGATAGTAAACCTTGGCGCTGTGGTGCAGAACAACAAGCGGCTTGCTTTTCTCGATCTCACCAAGCCTGGCGAGGAATCGTCTCACAGCACCGACGTCCGACGTATCTTGAGAGTCGCGGTAGGGGGGGTCAAGGAAGATGAGCTCAAACGCTTGACCCTCCGTGTCTACCATAGGCGCCCGCCACGCATCCCGCGTCACGACGGTGGCGGCCAATCCGACCCGCAGGACCTGCAGATTCCGCCACAGCGCGTCGAGCGCTTCGCGGTCGCGCTCGAAGAAACAACATGATACAACCCCGCGAGAAAGCGCCTCCAGCCCCAACGACCCGCTCCCCGCAAACACGTCCGCAACACGCAGCGAAGGCAATACGCCGGGGCAACCATAATAGGATCCGAGGATGCTGAAAACGGCCTCCTTGACACGGTCGGGCATGGGCCTGGTGTCATCCCCACGCGGTCGGATCAAACGCCTGGATCTCCACTGACCTGCAATGATTCTCATCAGCACGCTCGAGATAAATCGCGCTTACCATACGCGTTGACCGTACCTGAACCGACGGAGTATAATCCGCCGTCACACGATGATTGACAAGACTTAATTTCAGGGCGGCGAAGGTACCGTCCGGCGGAGCATCCGATGGGATCGAACCTGTGTGAGCACTGTGCAGCCGCGTGCTGCCGATACCTCGCGCTCCCGCTCGATAAGCCGACAAGCGCGCGGGACCACGATGACATCCGATGGTATCTGATGCACGAGGATGTCAGCGTTTTCGTCGAAGAGGGTGACTGGTATATCCAATACCAGACGACGTGCAAGAACCTGGGCGCGGACAACATCTGCACAGTCTACGAGACCAGACCGGAGATTTGTCGGGAGTACAAGTCCGATGGGTGCGACTATTCCGGCGGCACCTACGACTACGACCATCTGTTCACCCATCCCAAGCAGATCGAAGAGTACTATCACAACAAGACCGGAAAGAAGCTTGGTGCTCCGAAGGAACCGGCCCCGCGCCGTCGATCGAAATCGGGCAAGAAGAAAACCGCGTAGCATGGATTTGAATACACGCCAATCGGGGAAGCGTATCCATCTGATTGCTCTTATCAGTTCACTTCCCTGGGCGGGTGGGTGCATCTCGGGATCGCTCGCGTCGAATACCGACCGGCACACACTGGGCTTCCATTGGTCCGATGCACCACGGCAAATGTTGTACGTCGGTGAGACCGTGGAGTTTGATTTCGTTCTGCAGGACATGTGGCGGCAGTTCGTCCCCCCGACAGGTCTCGCCGACTTTTGTATTTTAACGATCGGCAACGAACGCATCGAAAGTGAGCCGGATCTCACCGGTCATTTTCGATTCGCACACACGTTCAATCAGAGCGCACCCGACGAGACCATCGACGTCCGGGCGACGGCGTTCCGGCAGCGAGGCCAGCGGGATTTCATGAAGATCGCCGGGGAGTGGGTCTACGCAGAGAACCCGTTCGACGATCCTGATCGGAAGGTGGCCGATGACTCCATACGGTTGACGGTGTACGAGACGCTGATCGAGCTGACAATCGCCCGACCACCGGACGATCTGGACACGGAATCCGGTGTCCTGAGAATTCGTCGTTCGGACGGGTCAATCCGCTCCATTTACATAGATCGGCCGCATCGCCCCGGCTTCACAATCACGGAATCCGAGCCGGACGGTTATTATCAGGTGCGCTATCGTCCATCGGGCAACGAGCTGAACTCTACCGGAACGACCGAAGTGGAGTTTGTGATCCACGATATGGCGGGCTATCCGCACTATGCAACCACCACACTCGAAACGCCGTAGTGCTCCATCAAACGTCGATCGACGGGCTCGCCTGGGTTTTCAGCGTGGCATGGGTAAGCACCAGCTTACCCGTGCCTTGGGGCGATCAAGCACGGGTAAACAAGTTTGCCCATGCCACCCGACTCACCAATGCATCGTTGACGCAGCAGTAGGCGTGTGGTTATACGGAATAGGGGAGTAGGGGGAGTGAGCAACAATGGCACGACCTCATATCCATTACGAAGCCGCGTTTGAGGACTATGTGCGATCGCGCGGCTGGCCCTATTTGCCGGTCGACGAGCACAAAAAGGCCATCTTCGCCGGGGCGCGGGTTAAATCGTTCGACTTTCTGGTCTACCGGCCCGGCGGCAAGCCGTGGCTGGTCGACGTGAAAGGTCGAAAGTTTCCCTACGACACGAACGGCGGGAAAAGATACTGGGAGAATTGGGTGACGCGCGAAGACCTCGAGGGTCTTCGCAAGTGGGAGGCCGTCTTCGGTAATGAGTTCGAGACCGGCCTGGTCTTCGTGTATTGGCTGATCGGCCCACCCGATCGAGAACCGGCCACCGACATCCACGTCTTTCGCAACGAGTACTATGCCTTCCTTTGGGTTTCGGCCTCCGACTACGCGGCGCACGCACGGCAACGCTCGCCGAAGTGGGACACGGTCACTGTTCCAACCAAAGCGTTCCGCAGCCTCGTCAGACCGCTCGACGACAGCGAATAACGCCCCCATCGCAATCCACTTCAAATCCGAGCCCCAAGCGCGAGCGAGGAGGTTCAGTCGCTGGGCCGAGAATCCTTTCTCGGCTGTTTCGTGCGAGATAGGATTCTCGCACGAGCGGTTCACCACCAGCCGTAGACGTAGGTCGGGTCCGCAGACCCGACGCCTGACCGGGCGCCGCCCACGAAGGAGCAGCGTTACATCCCTGATGGCAACGTAGATCAATTCCGAACCCCAAGCGCAAGCTAGGGGTCCAGGCCAACGTCCATTCCGACGCCATGCGGCGTTTCATCACGAATCTTGGCCGCAAACATGTGCAATTAAGAAAATCAATCATACTTGACACGGTATGCGGGTGTCGTTATGCTGTCGGATCACACGGCGCGTCGAGGAGGAAGAGAGATGCCCGGTGCCTGTCCTAACGTCTCGGATCAATTCGGCCCCAGGTGCCTTTCCCGACTTGGACATTGTGCGCCGAAACAGATGTCGAATGTAAGGCATCGAACCGTTCTGGACCGCAGCAGGAGGAAACAAGTCATGCGTTTTACAAGGACAACAATGAGCGTGCTCGCGATTGTGGGCTTGATGTGTCTTGCCACGGGACCGGCGTGGGCTGACACGATCATCTACGTCGACGCGTACGCCACCGGGCCCACGCACGACGGATCGAGTTGGTGCAGCGCGTACCTACACCTACAGGACGCGCTGGCCGTTGCGCTCGCAAACGACGAGATCCGCGTGGCCGACGGTACGTACATGCCCGACGGCGGTCGGGTCCCGGTTGGCGGCGTGCATGTTGCCGGGAGCGGCGATCGCACCGCTACGTTTCAACTCATAAACGGCGTGACGGTTGAAGGTGGCTATGCCGGGTGTGGAGCACCAGATCCTGATGCTCGGGATGTCGACGCCTACGAAACAATCCTCAGCGGTGATCTCAACGGCGACGACGCGGAAGTGCCCGATCCGGCAGACCTGTTGGGCGAACCAACGCGCGCCGAAAACAGCTACCACGTGGTCACCGGCAGCGGAACCAGCGCCACGGCCGTCCTCGACGGTTTCACGGTAATGGGCGGGAACGCAGATGGTTCTTACCCCGATTGTAACTCTTCAGCCGTTTGCAATGTTGGTGTCGGGTAACGGTGGGAGTTGTCC
>CAZJTP010000033.1:0-28371 GCA_964548955.1 uncultured Phycisphaeraceae bacterium | reverse complement strand
CGATTACACTTCGTGCACAACAATACCGCCGATGCCCTCAGTTGCGGATTGCTCGCAGGCTGAGGTCGATTACACTACTCTCGGACTGCTATCGGCGTGTTATTATGTTGCGGATTGCTCGCAGGCTGAGGTCGATTACACTTCCGGGTCTTTCGGGTCCCACACCGCCAGCGTTGCGGATTGCTCGCAGGCTGAGGTCGATTACACTTGGCACCTGGCAGGAGCGGTTCTGGTCGGGGTTGCGGATTGCTCGCAGGCTGAGGTCGATTACACTGTGCGAGAGTGAGGATGTGCCGCGTGATCTGTTGCGGATTGCTCGCAGGCTGAGGTCGATTACACTCAATTAACGCTAGCATGTTTTCCTCCGTATGTTGCGGATTGCTCGCAGGCTGAGGTCGATTACACTGATCGGCTACTACAGCCCGAACGTCGCGCCGTTGCGGATTGCTCGCAGGCTGAGGTCGATTACACTCGGAAGGATGAAGGATGAAAGCTGAGGCACGTTGCGGATTGCTCGCAGGCTGAGGTCGATTACACTCTTCACCGGAGACGACGTAAAGGCGACCCTGTTGCGGATTGCTCGCAGGCTGAGGTCGATTACACTTGCGGACGCGCATTCTCGATTGCAGGGAGGGTTGCGGATTGCTCGCAGGCTGAGGTCGATTACACTGTGTGGCCGTGGCGGTGAATGACAGGATCGGTTGCGGATTGCTCGCAGGCTGAGGTCGATTACACTTGCCGCGCCTAATTCACGGTTGGGGACTGTGTTGCGGATTGCTCGCAGGCTGAGGTCGATTACACTAGGCACCGGAGCGGGCCAGTTTCAGATCATGTTGCGGATTGCTCGCAGGCTGAGGTCGATTACACTGCACGGGGGAGACGGGAAGGATGATGAAGCGGTTGCGGATTGCTCGCAGGCTGAGGTCGATTACACTAATCGACAGCGATCGTGGCGTTGCCACAAAGTTGCGGATTGCTCGCAGGCTGAGGTCGATTACACTGCCCTGGCGTGTGGTGTTGTCACTTATGGCGTTGCGGATTGCTCGCAGGCTGAGGTCGATTACACTCGCCTGCCTGGTTGACGCATTTGAGCTGTTGTTGCGGATTGCTCGCAGGCTGAGGTCGATTACACTAGGCCGCCGAATGGCAAACGAAATGCGAACGTTGCGGATTGCTCGCAGGCTGAGGTCGATTACACTGCGCAGCGCGAGGCGCCGGTCAGAATGCGGTTGCGGATTGCTCGCAGGCTGAGGTCGATTACACTGGTGCCGCTCGACGGGCCAGAGGCAGGCCTGTTGCGGATTGCTCGCAGGCTGAGGTCGATTACACTAGCTCTTGCCGGTGGCCGGGGCGACGAACTGTTGCGGATTGCTCGCAGGCTGAGGTCGATTACACTCCAATCCGCATACTGCGCGGGGTTTTACCGGGTTGCGGATTGCTCGCAGGCTGAGGTCGATTACACTATTAGCGTGATGCCTCCTTTCGGGCGACTGGTTGCGGATTGCTCGCAGGCTGAGGTCGATTACACTCATCGAGGAGTGCGGCATCGCCTGCCTGGTGTTGCGGATTGCTCGCAGGCTGAGGTCGATTACACTAGACGTGACGCAGACCGGATCGCCGTCGCAGTTGCGGATTGCTCGCAGGCTGAGGTCGATTACACTGCACTTTAGCTTCGCAAAATTGGGCTGGAGTTGCGGATTGCTCGCAGGCTGAGGTCGATTACACTCTCGGTGATCATCGCCGTATCCGGCGACGAGTTGCGGATTGCTCGCAGGCTGAGGTCGATTACACTTCGATTTCGTCCACACAACCCCAATTATTAGTTGCGGATTGCTCGCAGGCTGAGGTCGATTACACTACCTGTGCCGTAAGCCGTTGCGAGCAAAGGAGTTGCGCTGATTTGAGGCTAGAATAACTCAAGCTGGAGGGGTGGATTCTCGGGAGGTTTGCGCCGTTTTCCCCAGAAAACGTGCATGCGCTCGTACTGTTTATCCGTGATCGTGAGGGCCCGGACCTCTCCGTCGTTGGGTACGTTTGCCTCGACTCGTTGAATGTGGACATCGGCGTTCTCCCTGCTTGCGCAGTGCCTAATATACACCGAATACTGCATTCGTGCAAACCCGTTCTGGAGGAGCTTCTTGCGAAAAAGCGTGTATGCTCTCCTCGCTTGCTTTGTATCCACCGGCAGATCAAACATCACCACGACCCACATGCATCGATACCCGCTAATGCGCATCACAAACCGTCACCGGTCACGATGGGGATGACAAGCTGGTCTCCCGTCCCTGCGTAACAATGGACCAGGCTGGCGACCATCCGATGTGTGGCGACCATCAGAGGCCCGCGGTCGGCGCCGATCTCCACGCGTTTGGCCAGCAACTCGAGCAGGGAGGCCTTGGTGGGTTGATCGAGTGTGTCGCTGCCGCTTTCGTGAAGATCCCGGACCCGGGCATCGATTATCGGACGCAGGGGTTCGAGCAAATCGTCGGCCAGGCAAAAGGGATTGGATCGATTGGAGTGATGGATTCCAAGCGCGGGACTCAATCCCGCGGCGACGAGTGCCCGGGCGATGGCGGCCCGCAGGACGGCGTATCCGTAATTCAGCAAGTTGTTGGGAGGATTACCGTCAGGATCGCGCCGAAACCGTTTATCACTCTGGTCCGTACCTGTGCTCAGCCATGCGCTCCAGTAGACCTTGGCCGCGTGAGCCTCAACGTTCGAAGGATCACCGCTTCGCACGTCACCGGCAAGCACACCCAGTTTACGTCGTATGGGGGAATCTCGATCGAGATTTCTTGCCTGAGCGCGAATCTTGGCCGCAACAATCTGCTTCCAAAGACGCTTCTTCAGCGGTTTCTTGGCCGCGATCTGCTCGTGTATTCTGACAACTACCTCGGAATGATTCGGCAAGGGCAGGAGGATGCCGGCGGGGAGATGGTCCTTGCCGCAGATGACGACCGTTGCCCCCGACTGCATGAGGGATCCCAATGCGGCATGGGATACGGTAGTCCCGGGCTCATCAATGAGCACGACACCGATGTCCTCACAGGGGATGGTGGGGGCTTCGGCACGATCCGTTCCGCGCGGCTGGACTACAAGTTGCCCATGTTTGACGGACAGGTAGACGGGCTCCCGCGAGATTTCGATGGTGCGTTTGATCATCTTGCCACCGCCTTGTGCCACTGCCATAGCATTCGGCGGATGGCACCGGTCCCTTTAGTCAGGCCTCGGTCGAATCCGGCCTAACGGGTCGACAACGACCTTGTACGGCGATACTCCCATACGTGGGCCGCACTTGGCCAAGTTACCGGCGGTTACGGCAATTTCTTCTCTGGCCAGCATAGTCTCCGTCGCCTTGCTGCGCCTGGCATCCCAATGGTGTACGAAGTGAATCGTGTGCGGCTTGTCGAGTTTAAAAACGACGAAGTATCCGGGTTCCCTTGTCCGCGGGTGACACATATGGACAGTTTCACCCTCCGCAAGTGACATGATGAACCGACCGTTGAGGTCATCGCGCCGATCGACCGCTGGACGCCGCTCCATCCGTACAAGCTGAGCTGCATCAAACATGGGCACTACCTTCCCATGCCATCCGCCTTTGTCGTCCTCGCGGATCTCTATGTGGTGATTGGTGCCTCCAACATACACGCGGCGGGTACGCCGGTCCGCATCATGGACCATCCGGCTTCTCACTGGATCCCAGATTCTACGCTCCATGACCACAGGGTCCTTCATGGTTCGAAGCAGGATTACACTCTTGATCGGTACGCCGCTCGGCAGTGTAAGACCACCGGCTCCGATCAGCTTCTTCATGTCGTCCTTCGTAAACGAATCGGCGTCCCGTTCGATCCCGAGTTCTACAAGACGGTCGCTGATAGACGTCCTCAGCCGTCGCCTCAAATCGCGGTCTCTAACAATTCCACTCTTGCCCGGTGGAGGGTCAATGGTCTTGCGCAAGAGACTTTCATCCCTGACGACCCCGTGGGCCTTCCTTATCGCGTCCTTCTCACTCATTCCCTGCTTTAAGTACCGCTTCGTGAGGCGCTGTGTCATTTCGGTGTCAGTCTCGAACCTGGGCTGGCGCAAATGGACTGGCTTGATGTCCGCAACGCCGATCCGGTTGGTGAACTGCTCGCTGTTGGTAAGCACGGGACCGAAGAGCGTTTCCTCATGAAACGCACCAACGATCCTGCGCTTGACCGGTCGGTGCGAGACGAGCATGCTGTAATGGGTACTCATGAGCGTTTTGCGCAGCTCCTCCACACTCGTCCATGGTGCCGGCGGTGGAACAGGAGTTCGTCCCGGCCAATGGCCGGTTCGTTCGTGATATTCCTCGTCCATGGCAGCCTGCCTGGCCAACTCGGGGAGCAACCTATAGGGATCGGTCAGCGCGATCACCGCGGCGTCGATAGCGTGGTGACGGTGATCCCCGCGATCCTTCTGTTCACCATCAGCCAGAAGCTGCCAATCTCTGCGCAGCATGGCGGTATATCTACCGTTGGTCTCGAAAACACCGTGTCCGCGCGTGCGATCTCCCGCAAACAGGGCATCCCGTAGATACGCCATGACCTGGGTGGCAGCGTAGGCCGTGTCCGTTAGTTGTGAATTCTTCCATTCATCTTCGGGTCGTACATTGCGCGTGAGATTTTCCCACTTTCGTGCATAATCCTTGGACGTGAAGTATTCGTTCGATTCGCTCTTGCCCGGCTTGTACCCCTGCATGAAGGCTAACGGGCGAATGCGTTCGTCGAACTCCTCTCCCCACCACTCTCGCAATGTCTGGCTTCCCTTGCCTCGATTCTGCTCGATGTAGCATAGCACTCTGTTATTCATGCTATTGTCGCCACAGCGACTGTAGGGAACGATGTGGTCTATCTCCAAGTTCTCACCCAGTGCAGCCTGCCGATCGGTGATAACCTTACCGGTATAGGCACAAACGTTCCGCTGCTGTCGGCAGAGAATCACACGATCCTGTGCTCTTCTCTGTTGATTCTGTGACTTGCTGGCTAAGCCAAAATCCGATGTGATCTGCTTGCGCACCTTCTCCCGATTGCGGTTTCGTGTGAGCGTCGCGTTACGCACCCGCTCGGACTGCCGGGCTTGCCTGGCAAGCTCTATCATCACCCGATCCGGAGGTCTGTCAGCGGCTCGAATGTGAGCCATCACGTGGCGCCTCACTTCATGGATTGCTTTGCGTACTACCGGATTGGCTAACATCGGTGCAGGTGGTAACAGGTCCGGGTGTTTCGCTAAATAGTGCCTGTCAGCCTTCCTTGCCCCACGAATTGCCAGCAGTCTGTTGCAGGCGGTTTCGCTCCCCTCCAACTCGCGGAGCAGCAGATTCTCCAACCGTTCGGTAACCGTGTGGGCGTAGCGCACCCGTTGCTCCAGCGTCGCTCCATTGCCAGAATCCTCGGCAAATGCCTGGCGAGCCTCGATTTGCGTCGGCCAGCGTGCAGTCTCATCGTTATAACGCTCCATATACGGCACCAGGTTCTTAACCGCCCGGCGAGACAGCCTCAATCGTTTGTCCGTACGTCCGCGCCCCCTCCAGACCTTGATAAGTTTCTCGGTGGCCTCTACATCCAGACCCCACCATTTGCCCGCGCCCAGGCGAAGCCTCTGCTCATGGTTGTCGTTGTCCGGATCGAATTTCAGCAGTGCGCTGTTGACCGATTCCCGCTCGCTCTCGCCGAGCTCCGCCCATCGCTCCGGACCCCAGACACCGCTGATAATCTCCCGGTAGAAGCAGTCGGTGTTGATCTCACGATCCTCATCGCGCTCAATGTTCAGCTCATAGTAGTCCTCCGGGAGATCCTGCTTTGCAAGACGACGCTTATCTATTCCGATCGCTGTTCTGATCGTCTTTGGCGATCCTGTCTTGTGCTTACGGAGCGAGCCGAAGATCTTATCTCGCTCTTCTGCGGTGAGACTTCGCCAGTCCTTGTCGCCGCGGGCGCGAATCCGAATGTTGTTGACCGTTTCCACAACCCGGTAGTACTGGGCATGCATGTCATGAATTGAGCAGCAGTGGTCCGTCGGCTCGAGATCGCAGCGGCCCAGCGTTCCCGTATCCCAGTAGGTACGACGCTGACCGAAGATGGTTCCCTTGCATCGCCAGGTCGCATCTCCGGACGGATCATCTATTCGTAGGCGCAGCTGGTCGGTCAGGAGCCGGGACGTTGGACCGTCGAACGTCTTTTGATTGGCCCAAATTCGCTCGAATTCATCCCGGATCATCGTTCGTTCTGCGTGGAACTCGAAGGAATCCCTTCGGTTGCGAATCGGTCCTTGGCAGCTGTCAGCCTTGGACCCATGAATCGGGATACGTCGGGCATCCATCTCGTCGGCCATAAATTGTCCAACCGTACGACCCGCGAGCCTAGACCTAAGTTTCTCGATCGCCTCTTTCACCTTCCCTTCGTCGGGGTCGTCCGACTCGGCGTTGACGCCCAGTGCTCCGCGCCGCTGGTTGAGGTGTATCAGCACTCGGCCCATCTCTGGCGGGCTCAGCTCGCGGTCAAGGGCGTCACGTCGTAGCGTCCATGGATTACGATCCCAGAGGGGTTGGAGTTCTGCCGGATTCTCAGGCAGCAATCCTGCCTCAGTGAGTAGCTTCCGCAGGCGCTTCTTCCGCTCGGCCCGCCGAGCCAAGGACCGCCGCTGCGACCTCGCCTGCCGTCGTTTCTGGTTTACCGGTGCTCCCCGTTTGGCCTCAGTCTCGTCTACGCCGGCCGGGAACACGCTTACGCCGAGGTGGATTCCCTTCCTATCCGTGTCAATCCAGGCCGAGCCAACGGAATTGGAGCCTATATCCAGGCCGAGCGTGATCATGATGTGTCTCCGTTTGCTAGATGGGGGGATAAATCCCATCGACATCGCCCGCGTCATCCCGTACCCGCAGCAGCTCTGTGCGAGAATCCGCGGATTTTTGCCTTGACAGTGTCAACGCTTTGGCTAGAAATGTCAAGCAGTGTAATCGACCTCGGCCTGCGGTTTTTCGCAACAAGCAGAGCGAAAGCAGGATGCGCAGGCACCGCCTTTGGGCGACCGCCGCAGCGCGTGCAACCCACGATACTGCGGCTTTTTTGTCTCTGGGGTGCGTCACACGCGAGCACCGGGCTTCGCGGTCTGTGTGTCTATCCGTAACAAGACAAAAGATTCGCAGGCCACGCTCTACGGAGCGACCGGCCGTCATGCTATGCAGGGCGGCCATTTTTGTGCAACATGGATGGGCGGGGCTGGCGAACGCGGCTACTGCGACGTGTGCGACTCAGACGATCGGTGCCCGGGTGACGACGACACAGTTGACCTAAACGGCAACGGCGTGCCGGACTGCATGGAGATCCCCACGCTCTCGACCTGGGCACTTGTCGTCCTGGCCCTTGGACTCTTCGCCGTGGGCCGACATTGCTTCCGCCCCCGCCAACACTCACGGACCGGACCATCCAAGTAAGCGAGAGACGGTCGCAGCCGTCAACCACGCCACCTGAAGCGAGTCCCCAGGACTACCACCACACCTGTTGATCGGGATAATGGGCAGCTAAAGGCTCAGCTCAGTGAGCCGAGGTTTGACAATTCTCGCCGATCCGGACACGATGCAACCATCGGAAATCGAGAGTTGCGAATTGCAGACTCGAACAAGCGGCTGCGGTTCCGCGACGGTAAGGTTATTCTCAAGAACGGGCGGTTTGTCAGGTCCACCTGGCCAAAGCCTCTGCGAAAACGCGGTTAATTGCCGGCGAGGATGCCAAATCCCGTGTTATCGAATACGATATATTGGAGATGCAAGCCATGAACATCCTACGATGCTTCCCCACGGGTATTGTCGCTATTGCCATCGCTGCATCGGCAGTCAGCCAGGTTGCCGCCGCGGGTGATGACGGCAAGGTACGTCCGGCCCACTGCGCAGGCACCTGGTACCCCGGCGACGCCGCGGTGTTGGCGAAGCGGGTGGATGATCTGCTCTCCCAGGTGTCACCCCCCACCGTCTCCGGGAACCCCCTCGCGGTCATCTCGCCGCACGCGGGGTACCGCTACAGCGCGAAGGTCGCGGCGGCCGGCTATCGCACCCTGCAGGGTCACACCTACGAACGTGTCATCGTACTGGCACTCAGTCATCGAAATGCCAGTCAATATCGCGGCGTGGACGTGCCCGCCGGGCTGACGGCCTACAAAACCCCGCTCGGCGACGTGCCGATCGACCGGGAGGTCTGTGATCGGCTCTTAAAAGACCCTATGTTCACATCGAACCCCGGGATCGATCAAGGCGAACACTCGCTCGAGCTTCAACTTCCCTTCTTGCAGCGAGCCATTAAAGAGTTCAAGCTCGTTCCTTTGCTCGTCGGTCGGATGGAGACGCAAGACTACACGGAGGCGGCCAAGGTCATCGTCCCGTGGATCAACGAGAAAACCCTCCTAGTTGCCAGCAGCGATTTCACCCACTTCGGCCCGCGGTTCGGGTATACACCGTTTACGGATGACGTCCCGAACAGGCTCCAGGCGCTCGGTGATCAGGCGGCTGCGCCGATACTGAAATGCGATTTCGACGGATTCGTGCAACATCTGGCAAAGACGCGGGATACAATTTGCGGCCGCGGTCCGATCAGTCTGCTCTTGCGGATACTCTCGATGAAGGGTGGTGCAAGTGCCGTACGAGCGGCGTTTGACACGTCCGGTCGGATGACCAATGACTGGGACAACAGCGTGACCTATCAGTCGATCGTGTTCACAACCCGGCCCGGAACGATCAATCAGAAGCATCGCGACCGGTTGCTCAAGCTCGCTCGGCAGACCGTTACGGCATATCTCAACAGCAAAAAGCTGCCGCAACCAGATCCCGAAACGCTCCCGCAGCTTCTTCAAGACGATGGGGCGTGCTTCGTCACGCTGCAGAATCACGGACAACTCCGGGGTTGCATTGGAAACATGGTTGCGGACCGACCGCTGTACAAAGCGGTGATCAGTAACGCCGTGTCAGCCTGCCGCGATCATCGATTCGTTAACAATCCTGTAACAGCAGCAGAGTTGGAGCAGATCGATATCGAGATCAGCTACCTGACGCCGATGAAACTCATCGATAAGGCGGAGGACATCATAGTCGGACAGCATGGCCTGCTGATCTCGCGGGGTACTCGGCGCGGTGTGCTTTTGCCGCAGGTTGCATACGAGCGCGGCTGGACAAGGGAGGAATTCCTCGGCCAAACCTGCCGTAAGGCCGGACTGCCGCTCGACGCCTGGAAACAGGTTGACGCCGAGATATACTCATTTGAGGCGGAGGTCTTCGGCGAACATACGTAGGGTCCGTCGTGCGGACCACGAAGACTTTTGTGTGTCATGCCCAAGCCGAATGCGCGGGCATACTCTGTTGCTGGGCCGAGAATCCTTTCTCGGCCCATTCGTGCGAGAAGGGATTCTCGCATGAGCGTCCACCCGCGCAGGGGTGAGCCGCGGGATCTGTCCTTGACGCGCGGTTCCATGGGGCGAAGCCCCGTAGCGGAGCTGCACCGCGTGTCAAGGATTCAGCCCGCGCGGATGTACGAAGTTGAAAGCATAAGTAGGTTGCTCAATGGAGAGGGGTGTTTGGCATGTCAACGCAGAGTAATCGGCGGCGGTTTCTCGCACAGATGGGCGCAGCCGCCGCGGGTATGGCACTTCCAACATCCCGTGTGCTCGCGGTGATGGCGGGGCCGGACAAACGGAAGTCACGCGTGGTCATCACCCGCGACGAGGCGTTGACACACGGCCGACCGGCTGAGCACCGTGACCTGCTTCGTAAACTGCTCGACGCAGCCATGCAGCGGCTGACCGATGCTCCCGACGCAGCTTCGGCGTGGCGGCAAGTGTTCGATCACGGCGATCGCGTCGGGATCAAGGTCAACACGCTGGGCCTTTCGACGCAACCGGCCGTCGTCGATGCCATCGTTGCCGGTTTGCGGAAAGCCGGCGTTTCCGCCGAGAAGATTATCATCTGGGACCGGTTCGACGTCGAACTCGATGCGGCTGGATTTACGCTTAATAAATCGGTCCGAGGTGCTCAGTGTCGCGGCACTGACGCCGAACGGATCGGCAGCGGCTACCAGCGTCAGATCGAAACCAGCGGCAGGATCGGGTCGAGTTTTTCGCGCATAGTCGCCGAGGAAGTCGACGCTCTGATTTCCGTGCCGGTTCTCAAAGACCACAACCTGGCCGGAGTGTCGCTGGGTATGAAGAACTTCTACGGGGCGATTCACAACCCCAACAAGTATCACGATCATCACTGTGATCCGTACGTTTCGGACGTCGTATCGCATCGCTATATTCGTCCGAAATGGAAGCTTTCGATCTGCGATGGTACGCGCGCTCAGTACAACGCGGGGCCGGGATACCATCCCGGCTTTGCCTGGCCGTTCGGGGGGCTCATCGTCAGCACTGATTTCGTGGCCGCCGACGCCGTCGCCGCCGATCTGTTGGATGCCCAGCGCAAAGAAAAGGGGCTCAAGACGCTCGCGGACGACGGCCGGCCGGCCAAGCACATCGCTACGGCCGGCACTCGTGGTCTCGGCGAAGCGAACCTTGCCAGAATCGACCGAATCGAGGTGTAGGTTGGACGACCTCAGCAATATGTTCTTTGAACCCACGCGCCGCGACGTCCTGCGTTGGGGCGTTGCCTGCGGCGCGGCGGGCGCGCTGTGTCATGCAACGAGTGCCAGCACTATGGCACAGGATGTGGCGAGCGGGTTGGAGCTGACCGGCCCGAAGCTCGAGGGCGTCGCCCGTAACGAGGCCATGTTCTGGGAGAAGCTCGACGAGAAGAAAGTAAAGTGCGTCCTGTGCCCGCGGGAGTGTGTGGTGGCTGATGTGGAACGCGGCTACTGCGGCGTGCGCGAAAACCAGGGCGGCAAGTATCAAACGCTCGTCTACGGCGCGCTGTGCTCCGCCAACGTCGACCCGATCGAAAAGAAACCGCTGTTCCACTATCAGCCTGGAACCACGGCGTTTTCCATCGCCACTGCCGGCTGCAACATCGAGTGCAAGTTCTGCCAGAATTGGCAGATCAGTCAGTTCCGTCCGGAGCAGGTGAATAGCGTCCTGGTCACGCCGGATAGATTGATATCGGCTTGCAAAGCCCGCCGGTCTCCCACAATTGCATACACCTATTCCGAGCCGGTCATCTTCTATGAATACATGCATGACACGGCCGCCCTCGCGCGGGAACACGGCATCGGCAGCGTCATGATCTCCAACGGCTACATTCAGGAGAAACCGCTGCGGCAACTCTGCAAACACGTTACCGGGGTGAAGATCGATCTCAAGGCGTTTACCGAGAAGTTCTACGTGGATAGCTGTGCGGGCGAGCTTCAGCCCGTGCTTAAGACCCTGGAGATACTCAGGGACATCGGAATCTGGTTGGAGCTGGTTGTTCTGATTATTCCGACACTGAACGACTCCCCCGAGGAGACGAAGCAGATGGCCGAGTGGGTGGTCAAGCACCTCGGTCCGGACGTGCCGATGCACTTTACGCGTTTCCATCCGACGTACCGGATCACGAACCTGCCGCGGACGCCGGTATCGACGCTTGAGCGGTGCCGCCGGATCGCGTTCGATGCGGGTGTGCACTACGTCTACGCCGGCAACGTGTCGATGCACCCCGGCGAGAACACATACTGCCACAACTGCAAGGAAGAGTTGATCCGAAGGGTCGGTTTTCGGATCACATTCAACCGCATCGCCGACGGCAAGTGTCCCAAGTGTGGCACGAAGATCCCCGGTGTCTGGTCACAGGAGCAAGCGCTGGCCTTCAAACCGCGCACGTAACGATGTTGCACGGCAGACCGCGCCTCGTTCGGGTCAGCGCTTCCGGCACCCTTTGCACTTCTCACTCACCGCGGTGGATCCGAATTGCATCCGGCTTGACAACAATGATTGCGCCCATGGCTGACTCGACGTTCATGCTTGCCAGCAGCGACTCGGTCAGATGGATGTAGCCGGCTCGACTCTCGCGTGGGAGCCGTAGCAGGACGATGCCGCCATGCGTACCCGGTGGAAAAACCTGCGCGTTTGCAAAGCCCTTGTCCGATGTGACCAGGCACCTCCGCTCCTGTTGCACTACACTCCAAAGTCCATCGTCGGGCGTCCCGGTCAATCCCTGTTCCGCGACAGTACGCACATCGTGTCCGGCACTTCGCAACACATCGGCGACATCGGTCTGCAAGTCCTCGTCAAGCTTTATCCGTATCGGCATGGTGCGGACTTACTTCGAGATCGGGACGAGATCGAAGCGGTTGACAGCCTCGGCGGCGCAGAGCAAGGCCGCTTGGATGTCCTCCCGCGTTATTGGTGGATAACTGCTTAGGATCTGCTCAAATGTGTCGCCGTCGGCAATGCTTCCGACAATTACGCTCACGGGCACACGCGTACCGGCGATACACGGGTCACCGTGATGAACGGCTGGATCGGCACTGATGCGTTTGCGCCACTCGGCCGGGGCCACCATAAAGCACCTCACGATCGCGGACTTACTACATTATTCACTGTAGCGGAGTTTTCATCCGTTGTCTGCGCCCCAGGCGCATCGCTCACATTATCGGCAGAAGAACCACCTTCTTGGATGCGTAGGGTAAGCGCTCCCTATCATTCTACCACAAGAAAGTGGGTGGTGCCCGCTCCAACGGCCGGTATTCAAACCAGGCGAGAAAACCTCCACCCCACCACCAGCAACGCAGCCGAGCTGAGTTTAATCCCCGCGAGCAGAAGGGCGGCTGCGGCTGTGCCGAAGACCGGCACGAGCAGAATCCCACATAGCAAGGCGCCAAGACATGCCCCGGCGTGATCGGCGCTGTCGATCGTACCCGCGGCGGAGCCGATCCGTCCCGTGAGGTCAATCTGGAGAAAACCAGCCAGGGCAAACGTCGCTCCTCCAAGCACACCGGTCAAGGCGACCAGTATGGAAACGCACCATTCCACAAGAGTCAGGGTGAGCGGTCCGCTCTGCAAACCGCCGAGCGCGGGCAAGACCCATGGCACCGCCAGCGCCAGCAAAGCCAACAGCACGTCGACCGCAATAAGTCGGCTCCACAGATAAATGCGGTGTTTGCCCGTTACACTCAGGCGTCGACACCGCCAACTGAACCACCAGCACCCCAGAACGAGCCCGCCCATGAAGATGGCGATAATCCAGCCGATCCGCTGATAGACGTAGCCGTAGAGGTTCTGAAACGCGAAAAGCCAGATGATGCTCAGCGCCATGGTCACAAACCCGGTCGTTGCAATGGCCAAGATGATGGCGCTGCGCAATAACCACGCGGCGCGACTTTGTGCATCGCCGTTTGCGCGCAAAATGTGTCTTGACGGACGAGCCTGCAGGTAACTTGCCAGCAGCAATACACCCGCAAGTACAACCAGGATCATGATGAGTTCACGCCATCTCACCGACCGGAGCCTCTCGATCACGCCGCGCGAACCTCCGCGTGTTTTGCCCGTGGCGGACTCCCACAGCGTCAGTCGCTGCACGTAAACGACCGGGCGAAGATCGGTGCTTATCTCCACGTGGTCGGTGGCGTCGAGCTGCGCCGCTCGTTGCCGCAATTTATCCGGATCGAGCCAGTCCGTCGCACCGTCAAACCAGGCGGGATGAAACCACTCGGATTGTACACCGCGCTCTGAATACCGCTCCATTAGTATGCCGGGATCGGTCGTGACCAACCCTTCCTGCGTGGCGACGAGAATCTGAGCCGGATTGCCCCAGCCGACGGTTACGTGTGGGAAATGATTCCGGATCGTCGCCCGGATCGAAGCCAGATACTCGGCTGAGGTTGTGGTGAGGAAACCCGGCGTTGCGGCGGCTGTGATGCATAACACCGACTTTGATGTCATCGCGCGGCGTAGCTCCCGGAAGAACTCGACGGTGTACAGACGAGCCCGCTGGGCGGACATGGGCTCCGGCAGCCGGGCGATGACCAGGTCGAATTGATCCGATTGCGTCTTGACGAAATAGCGGGGATCGACGTTGTGAACGGTCACGCGCGGATCGTTGAGCGCCGAGCGGTCCGCGTCGGTCAGATAGGGTTCGATCAAATCAATCTGCCGCGGATCGTTCTCGACGTAGTCAACGTGCTCAATCGGGTGCCGCAGAATCACCGCCAGCAAGCCCTCCGCCCCACCGCCTAACACGAGCACCCTCCGCGGTGATGGATGCTGGCACATCCAGAAATGCGCCAGCGGCACGAACGTGTAAGGATCGGGAAAGTCGGCTGACACCTGCCCGTCACTGTACAACGTGAACTGTTCCGCCCGCCGGCCAACGGCAAGGTTCTGGTACTTCGACTCCGCTTCGGCGCATAACTCGTACCCAGGGGCGACGGATTGCCACCTGCGCTGAACAAGCCGCCGGTCCAATGCGTCGCCGGCGAGGATCGAAGTCATCAACGCACCCATGGATACAACTACGAGGCAGACAGCGCCGTAGGATCTGCGGGCAGTGACAAACAGCAGTCCAGCCGACGCTGCCGCGGTGACGGCACCGCAGGTCAAAGCCGTTTGGATCGGGGTCAGGTGCTCGACGGCCCAGAAAGTGAACAGAGCACCGCCGATCAAGCTGCCGGCGGACTCCAGGGCATAAACGCTCCCGAGTTGCAGCAGTTGACAAGCCGCGGGCTTTAACCCGCGCGGCGAATCCGCGCAGACTGAAGCCTGCGGCGTGGCAAGGCTTGTGACACAACATGCGAGCGGAAAGGCCATCCCCACCGGTGCACTGCAAGGCGAAACGAACAGGACGGCGGCGATGATGATCTTCGGCAGCGGCAGCAGCTCGCCCGGCTCCACGCCGAGCCACATCCGTGCGCCGCGAAAAACCCAGAGCTCGATGCACGCCGCAACGCTCAAGGCGACCAGCACCGCAACGAGTCCCACGTCCGGTCGTGATATGCGCTGCGCGGCCCATCCGCCCATGGCCGCCCCCCCCCCCACGCCCAAAATCCACGCGAACCGGACGACACCCCAGGCGAAATAGCTGCCGAACATCAGCACGAGGGCCTCGCGCAACAGCAGCGATTGCGTCACTATCGCCTGCACGCCCCAGGCTACGACAAGCACGCCAAGCCATACGCGGTCACGGCGATCAACGCGGTCCGGTTCGCAAGATAGAGGGCACTCGTTCATCGCCGGCTCCTGTTTCATACCTGATCGCACATGATATACTAATGGACTGGTTCTGGGAGATGATCCATGCCCACCTTCTTTCGCCGGCGCTACATGCGGAGGATCGAGGCTGTTGGAACGACTGAAAGGGTGGTGGGAGTGTTGATTCTTCTCCTGCTGGCCGGGATCGTCGCCACCTTCATTATCCAAACTGCCACCAACACGGACTACCTGTTCGAGGTCGACGAGACGGCCTATCAAAGTGAGCCTGACCAGCGGATGGCGGCTGTAGGTGCGCCCGAACAAGGAGGCAATCCCTTCCCCGATGCGGGCGTCGAAGGCTGGCGGGCACCAACGCGGGTCTCCCGGTACACGCCGGAAACGCTGTACGAGAAGATCAACGGTCGAGCGGATACATACTTGCAGTTCCACATGGTCGGACTGACGTTCGGCACCTACTCCCACGGGACCAACACGGATCGGCTCATCGATGTCTACTGGTACGACATGGGCGAACCCGTCAACGCTCTCGGAATGTATCAGGCTGAGGCTTCACCGGATACGACGCCCATCGCGATCGGCCGCGACGGTTACCAGGTCGGCGGCGCGGTATTCTTCCGGAAGGGTTCTAGCTACGTGCAGGTGCTCCCAACAATGCTAGGTGAGGATGACGCTGGTGTGGCGCTGAACATTGCCAAGATGCTCGCCGAGGCGATCGAGGACATTGTCGGCGAATGGTGGGCCTTGAACGTCCTGCCCAAGTCCAAGCGCGTCAAGGATTCGTTCAGATACATTGCTCAGGACGCATTCAGCATGGGTTTCTTGAGTGACGTGTACGCGGCCGAGTACGATGTCGATGGTGAGCCAATTACGCTGTTCGTCCATCGGGCCGGCGCCGCCGCATCTGCAAAGGTGTTGTTCGATCGATACGTTGAGTTCTTTAATGAGTACGGTCGGGTAATCTGGAACGATCCGGATGCCTCGCGCCTGATCGTGGCGGGCGACGTGGCAGCCATGATCGACGTGGTATTCGTGAAGGACAGATATGTAGGCGGTGTGACCGGTGCAGAGAACGCCGAAGTGGCGAAAACGGCAGCCGTGGCGTTCTATGAAGAGCTGACACCACCGTAACACTGTCGGAAGTGAGTGAAACGTGAGTGATGGAAACCTGACACGTCGTGAGCTTCTAACCCGCGGTGCCGGTGCGGTCGTGGCCACTGGTGTGGCTGTAGCAGGCGGATACTGGCTGTACGACCCTAAGGGCGACGCCGGTTTATACAAGCCGTCCGACGCGCAACTTAGACTGAAGAACTTCTTTGCCGATATTGAGTTCCCCGCCACAGACCCGCGGATCAGTGTCGCGATCGGAAGTGAAGAGCGCATCGAACAGATGGTCCGTGCAGCCGTCGGCGGGATCGCCCCTTCAAAAGGGATGAAGCGATTTGTCTCGAGCCGTGACACGGTTTTGATCAAGCCGAACGTCGGGTTCGACCGCGCGCCGCACCTGGGGGCGACGACCAATCCGGAGGTGGTTCGCTGGGTAATCCGGCTCTGTAAAGAGGCCGGCGCCGCGAAGGTCATCGTCGCTGACAACCCGATCGAATCACCGGACGCGTGTTTTGCCAAATCCAAGATCGGACCGGCAGCCAAGGCTGAAGGGGCGAAAGTTATTCTGCCCGCACGGACCCACTTCGAAACGATCGCCGTCCGTGAGGGTGAGCCTGATCCGTCCAAGGGTGAGGCGCTTGTGCGCTGGCCGATCTTCCACCGACCGCTCGCGGAGGCGACTAAGGTCATCGGCGTGGCACCCGTCAAGGATCACAGCTTGTGCAGCGCGACGATGAGCCTGAAGAACTGGTATGGGCTTCTGGGCGGGCGGCGACACCAGCTCCATCAGGCGATCCACAACACCGTCAGCGATCTGGGGATGATGATGAGCCCGACGCTGGTCATTGCTGACGGGACACGAGTGATGATGAGAAACGGCCCGACCGGCGGACGGATCAGCGACGTCAAGCCCGGCGGTGAGCTGGGGGAACCGGTGATCGTTGCCTCCGTCGACCCGGTTGCCTGCGACGCGTGGTGCTATCAACACCTGCTGGGGCGTGATCCTGCAAAACTGGCCTACCTCGATCTTGCGCACGAGAAGATCGCCGCGCAAATCGCAGCCGGGGTAAATCGGTTCGGCGAGTGCGACTGGCGGGTCTACGAACGGCAAGGAAAGATCGTAACCACGAACGTGTAGCTATATGACTGAGGCGCAGCCCAAAAAACGAATCGCTGGTGCGAGAATCCGCTGGTGCGAGAATCCTTTCTCGCACCAACCATGATCTCTTCCCGCGTGTCACCGGGTTGGATACCCTACGCCCATGGCCCGATACCGTGCCGATGAACATCTTCCATATTTCTGCACGATTACCGTGCTCGACTGGGTGCCCGTACTGATTGAAGCGCGGTACATCGATCCAATCATCGAGAGCCTGCGTTTTTGCCGGGAGCATAAGCGGTTGGAGCTGTTCGCGTTTGTCGTGATGCCGAATCACGTTCATCTGATCGCGGCGGCGGGGGAGCACCTGCACCCGGTCATACGCGATTTCAAACGGTTCACCTCACGGATGATTCATGATTGGCTTAGAGAGGATGGCTGCGGCACGTATCTGGGCTGGCTCGAAGCAGCCACGCAGTGCGCCCGGCGGCAGCGAGGCGAACTCGGGCTGTGGCAGGACGGGTTCCATCCGCAAGCGCTGTACTCACGCAACGTCTTCGAGCAGAAGCTCAACTACCTTCACGAGAATCCCGTTCGCAAAGGACTCGTCCATCGACCGGAGGATTGGTGGTATAGTTCGGCGCCCTTTTATGATGGGCGGAACGACGTTTGCATGGAGGTGGATTTGCTCGACTTCTGACGCCGGTAAACACGCGGGAGAAGATTCCCGTGCTGTCACGTGCGAGAAGGGATTCTCGCACGAGCAACATAAGGAAAGATCGTAACCACGCACGTGTAGCTATATGACTGAGGCGCAGCCCGAAAAACGAAAAGCTCTAATCACCCGATTCGGCAGTTCGTGGCAAAACACGCTCAGGATCACCACGATCCGGATCATCGTTCAAACGGTGATCTTCATCATGTTCGTGTCGTTCATTCTGCTGACGACGTTTGCGAACCTCGACCGCTTCCCCGGCCTGCGACTGTGGGTGAGCAAGGTGTTGGAGATTGACCCATTGGTGGCGATCGCCACAGCCATCAGCACACACACCGTGTACAAGGGCCTGCTCTGGTCATTGGTGATCCTGATCCCGACGTTTTTTCTGGGACGCTTTTTCTGTAACTGGGTTTGCCCGTACGGCAGTTTGCATCATTTTGTCGGATGGTCGTTCCACGGGCTGACGCCGAAGCAGACGATCGAGGCAAACCAGTACCGGCGAATCCAGCACGTCAAGTACTACATCCTGATCGCGATGCTGGTTGCGGCGTTGTTCGGCTGCCTGCAGATCGGCCTGCTCGATCCGATTTGTCTTCTTTACCGCTCGTTCACCGGGGCTATTGTACCAGCGGTCAACATGCCGACCCAGGAGCTTTTCGGCGACTACCGGCTTCATCAAGGCGCGTGGCTGATCGGTTCGTTGCTGTTCGGCCTGGTGGCGATGAACCTTCTTGTCCCGCGGTTTTTCTGCCGGGTGCTCTGCCCGCTCGGGGCGTTGTTGGGACTGCTAAGCCGATTTACCTGGTGGCGCATTAAGCGCGATCCGGCCAAGTGCACCGACTGCGGCCTGTGTCTTTCGCATTGCGAGGGGGCCTGCGACCCACACGCACAACTCCGTATGAGCGAGTGTCTCGTGTGCTTCAACTGCATTGAGGATTGCCCGGAAGGCGCGTTGAGCTTTGTCCTGATGCCCGCGAAAAAGCACGAGATAACCGGCCCCGATTTGCCGCGTCGCAAGGCCATCTTCGCCGGAATCACCGGCCTTTTGTTCTTCCCTTTTGTGCGAATCTCCGGGGCGAGCACTCGTAACTTCTCCAGCAAAGTCATCCGCCCACCCGGCTCGGTCGAAGAACTGGAGTTCCTGGAGCGATGCATCAAGTGCGATCAGTGCATCCGCGTGTGCCCGACGAATACGCTTCAGCCGACATTGCTCGAGGCCGGTCTGGAAGGACTGTGGACACCCGTGTTGAACTTCCGGATGGGCCACTGCCAGTACCATTGCACCGCCTGCAGCCAGGTGTGTCCGACGGGTGCTATTCAGCGCATCTCCGTTGAAGAGAAACTGGGCCTCGGTGAGTTCGCCGAACAGGGACCGGTTAAGCTCGGCACGGCCCATATCGATCCGGGGAGATGCCTGCCGTACGGCAAGAACGTCCCGTGCGTGGTTTGCGAGGAAGTTTGTCCGACCAGTCCAAAGGCGATCCATGCCGAGCGGCGGATGCTAATGGTGCGGGACGGTGAGAAGATGGCCGTCAGCGCGGCGGACAACACTGTGACAGTCAGTGAATGGCCGCACGCGGGTCAGGCCACGGGTGAACCCGTCCTATTCAGCCCAGACCAGTGGAGGGGTAACGAGACGACAAGTTATTACATTTCCGTGCGGCACGCGGATGGAATGACCGAGACGCACCGGATCACGGGCAACGACGCCGACACGCTGATGATCGAAGGGCGGTTCGTGAGCAATCCGGAGACCGGAGTGACCGTCGCACTGCAAATCGAGCTAAAAGTCCCGAAGGTCGATACGAGCCTCTGCATCGGTTGCGGTCTGTGCGAACGCGAGTGCCCCGTCGTCGGGGATCGAAGGGCGGTCTACATCACCGCGGAGGGTGAAACCCGGTCTCAGGACTACCCACAGCGTGATCGCAACCGCTCGCTTCGTTTGATCAAAACAGCCCCCACATAGTGTTTCGTCACGCCTGAATATGCGGGTTGGCACGGCTGGTGGTATTGGTCCGCGCAAGCGGATCCGTGGCTGGGGTTCGGCCCTTCCGACAACACCGCACCTGGGAACGGCCCCGGCGACTGAGCCTCTCGCATCTGGCCTGCCTCGCGGATTTGTGCCGGCGCAAATCTGGGGCTCACCCGTTGGTATACCGCGCCACCGGTTGACGACGTACGATGCCTGATCCTCTGCGTCGGCGACCCGTACCCGGGCGCTCCGACCGTTAACCTGTACGGTACACGAGCCTCCCAGCCCCGATTGATGTGCTGGAACCGGTGTTGCCTGACACGGATTCTAACTGAAAAAATATCGATTGCAGTATTGACAGGCAATAACACAGTGTTATAGTTAGGTATATGTTAGGGTATACGGTCGAGGCGGGTCAAGCTGCCTTGCAGCCATCAGGCCTTGGGGAGTCGCAAGTTCAAATGGGGGTGGCATATCAGGAACGACCGGACCGCTCATCCGGAGCATCGGGCGGCGGCTTGACCTGCGTCGATCTGACGTGTGTGTGCCGGTGCAACTCAGGCCGCCCATCGCCTCGAACAGCCGCGGTAGGTACGCAGTTTGGCATACCTCTGTTTGGGTCGCCGATAACAATCGTGGAACCAACGCGAATCTCCATCGGCCCCGGGCATCTCGTTGCGCTCATCGGTCCGTCGGGCAGCGGGAAATCCAGCGCCCTAGCGCAGATTGAACGCCAGTTCTCCGGCGGATGCATGGTCCAGCGTGTGAGCTTCCCGGCCGAGGCAGCCATCGTTGATCGCATCGCCCCGTGGGCGTCGCTGTCGGAAGCCCTCTCGATCCTGACAAGTTGCGGTCTGGCTGAGGCACACCTGTGGGTCCGTCCATTCGCCGCGCTGTCCGATGGGGAGAAGTTTCGAGCCCGCCTGGCTCGTGCGGTGGCGTTGCACACCCGGTCGGGTGCCGCCGCACCGCTGTTGTGCGACGAGTTCTGTTCGATGCTGCATCGGCGCGTAGCCAAGGCGATCAGCTACAGCTTGCACAAACTTGTCGAGCGGCGTCGACTTTCAGTGGTCGTCGCGTGCAGCAATGACGACATCCTTGCGGACCTGCAGCCGCACACGATTGTCCGATTGAACGGTAAAGCTCGGTGTGAGACCGAGCACCGCACGATTCGCTCCGGCAAGCCGCCGAGCTTTCGACGACGACTGAGAATCGAACGCGGCTTTAAGCGTGACTACGACGCGTTCGCCTCGATGCATTACCGGGCGAGCGATGAGCTCGGGTTCGTCGACAAGGTCTTCGTCATGTGCGATGGCGTCGGCGGTGCGCCTGTTGGCATCGTCGTCTATTCCCACCCGCCGCTGGAGCTGAACCTGCGTAACCGGGCGACCGGCGGGCGGTTTTCACGCAATCCCAAGCGGGTAAACCGCTCGCTGCGCATTCTCAGGCGCCTGGTCATTCACCCGGATATTCGCGGGTGCGGTTTGGGGCACTATCTGGTGCGCAGGACGCTGCCACTGGTCGGCACTGAGTATGTCGAGTGCCTGGCCACGATGGGTGAGTTTAATCCAGTGTTTGAGAAGGCAGGGATGGAACGGATCGGACAGTACGACATATCGCCGAAGCGCAGGGCGGCGCTGGAAGCTCTCTATGCGATGGATGTGGATCCCAGCAGCCGCGAGTTTGTGATGCAGGTCTGTCGTCGTCGGCGGGTTCGCGAGATCGTCTCAGAGGTTGTCTATAACTGGTACGCAGCCACAACGGTCGGTGGCGAATGCCGTGTCGAGCGTCAGTCACCACAGCTACTCGCGCAGACGTTTCGGGGGCTGATCGGCACGAGGCCCGTTTACTACTTGTGGAAAAAAGGGTGACCTGCATGGATCGCCATCGGCTTCAAACGCGAGCGCGACACCCCTTAGAACATTCTCCGTGTTTGTTCGGTGGTATTGGCAGAATAATGAAGAACGCTTCGGTGCCGGTGAATCCGCGCGGACTCAAGCCCGCGGCTCGCTATACAAGAACAACACTCACTCTGGCGGACTTCCTTCCCTCCTCCCCTCCAACCGCACCCGTCGGAGGCGCAGGCGCTTGCGCGCCTCCGACGGGAGCCACATCGAGAAGCACGGAGGGTCGGCGTGATGCGTAGTTCATCGGGCACCAGGCAGTCATCCGACCGGACAGACCCCACTGTAAGGAGCACTCTGAGGAAACCGCGCCGTAGTCGCCGCGACCGACCCAGGCGAAACCACAATCCGATTAAGAGCCGACACGGGCGCATCCCCGCGTGAATCAGGTAGCGGTCGATTGTTGTTAAACCGACCCGGATCGATCATGTCGAATTGTTGGCACCCGCAGAAACACCGGTTGCTCGATGAGCTACGGCAGATTCTCGAAAAACGTCCGGTCGACGGAGACGTTGAGGATCTGGCCGAAATACACGCGGTGGAAGTCCTGCTCGGGGTAGTATTCCTTCGTGATGGCATCCGCGAGCTGCGGCGGCAGCACATCGTTCTTGTGAACGACCCGGCATTCGAACACGATCGGGCACTGGGCGATACCGGGGCTGTTGATCCTTTTGCTGGAAAGGGTTGTGAGGTCCAGCTCAGCCATCTTGTCGTGGTCCCGGCCGGAGACGGTGCCGCAGAAGTCTGCGATGTCCTTGCGGTCGGCCGGTTGAACGCTGACCGTGAAGTCACCGGTCGCTTCGATACAGTCGTAGGTATAGCGCGACGGCCTGACCAGAACGGTGAAAATCGGTCTGCCCCAGATCCATCCGAAGATGCCCCAGCCGATGGTCATCGGATTGAGTTTCCCCGCCGGGTCCAGCGAGGCCAGCAGGATACCGTCACCGGCCATACGATGATGCGTTTCCCCGGCTAGGGCGGGATGGTCCATCCACTTGTCGGGGTTCAGATCGATTCGGGTCATATGATTCTCCAATGATTATGAGTGCCACCATTATGCCACGCGCAACAGCGGATCAGCATGACACGCCCATGTCAGCTCAACGGACTGCCCACAGCGTGCGAGCTAATATGCTCACGCGGGATTCTTGAGAATGTCTTCAATCCAAGCTCGGGCTCGCACCATCGCAGGGAACCCGATCGTCGTGACAGCCAGCGTGGCGACGTGGCGAATCTCGTCGGGCGTACAACCGGCCTTAAGCGCCTTGTTGACAGCTGAGTGCGACCCACCTTCGAGTTCGGCTGCGATACTCAGGGCCACCTTGACCAGTGCCACAGCTTTGCCATCGAGTGGCCCCGCCTTTTTCGCCGCTTCGCCAAGCGTCTCATAGGCGTTCATGAGTTCGGGGTGCTGTTTTTTCATACTCTGATAAAACTCCGGCATCTCGGACATAGTGATAATCTCCTTATATCAGTTCCCTGTGTGCGAGCCGCAGGCTTCAGCCTGCGCGGTGTTTCATCAGGTCGGGATCGTGTCGAACACGGCACATCCGCGCGGACTGAAGTCCACGGCTCCCCTACCACGTTTCCCAGTGTACGGTCTTTTTCATCGGAAGACGTGATTGCCGACCTGGGGGACCGGCTGGGTAGCCTACCGTCAAAAGCTCGACAACACGAATCGGTTCGGGGATACCCAGAATCTCCTTGACCGGCTCCTCATAGAAGGCCCCGATCCAGCACGTCCCCAATCCCTCCGCCACAGCCTGGAGCGTCATATGGTCGATGGCGATGGCCACGTCGATGGGGTAGCACGGCTGCCCACATCGCATCAAGTGACCGTCGGTCTCGGCACAGGCCGCGATAACCAAGGGCGCTTGGGCGACGAACTTCTGATGATTCGCCGCCTCCGCTAGCGCGGCCCGCCGCTCCGCGTCGGTTACCACGATGAATCGCCATTCCTGCCGGTTGCTGGCCGACGGCGCCAGACGAGCCGCTTCAAGTAGTCGTTCGATCTTCTCGCGTTCCACCGGCTTGTCGGTGTACGAGCGCACACTGCGTCTTTGCCTGATGACTTCGATCACGTCCATGGGTTCATCCCCGCATCCGTCCACGTTTGGTTGCACCGGGCCTGGGCGAAGAGCGGTGTCCCAGCGCCCAGCTCAGTTTACTCAGCGGGCAACTCGATGCCAGCGTCGTCGCCGTCTGCGCGTAAGTTTTCAGTGAATCCGTATCAGTTCCAGGGTACGTTGGATCGAGATTCCCATCTCGATCCAATGCGAGAGGGATTCCTATCCCACACAGCCGGCTGGAACGGATTGCCCGGTTGGACGGTGCGAGCAAGGATTCTCGCATCAGCATCGGATTCACGCACCGGCATCGGGATCTCACACCGGCATCGGAAGAGGAACCCGTCACTCGCGCTCCGGGCTCGGTTCAGGAATCTACCGACCATCCTGCCCCGGACCCCATCCACAGGCAATTCCACAGATTCTCTGGCTTGGACGCTCGCTGCATGGTACGCTACCTGCCGCAATCGGGGATATGTCCTCTCACTCACGCGGCGTGGGCAACGAGGAGGTGTCCCCCGCCTTGTTTTGTAGCGAGTTTGGAACGTCGCCTGGAACATGGCGACGCCAAGCTGTTTAAGACACCATGACATAAGGGAATGCGATGAGCATAAGCCTGATTGGCCGGTCGATTGGTGAGTCGGCCACGTTGAAGCTCAACGAAACGGCGGCGATCCTGAGGGCCAAAGGCGAGCCGGTCATCCACCTCGGCGGCGGCGAGCCCAAAAGTAAATCACCGATCGACGCTCTGATCAGCGCATCGGCGCTGATCAACTCCGGGGAGATACGGTATACGCCGGCGGACGGGATTCCGGCCCTCAAACAGGCCATCATTCGCTATACCGATGAGTTCTACAACCGGAAGGTCGAGCCCGAGAACGTGATGGCGTCGGGTGGTGCAAAGCAAGCCATCATGGTTTGCCTACAGGCCATCCTCAATCCGCAGGACGAAGTAATATTCCCCGCGCCGTACTGGGTCAGCTACCCGGAGATGGCCAAGCTCTGCGGAGCCATCCCCGTACCGGTGCTGCCGGAGGACGGGACGTTCTATCCGCGCTTGCAGGACATCGAGCAGGTGGTCACGACGTACACCAAGGCCGTCGTCATCAATAGCCCGAATAATCCGACCGGGGCCATGTACTCCGAGCAATTCATCGCTGAGATCGTGGAGTTCTGTGAGAAGCGAGGGCTTTATCTGATCATGGACGACATCTATCACCGGCTCATCTTCGACGGTAGAAAACCGATCAACTGCTACAACTATGCCAAGGACATGAGTGACAACTCCAGACTCGTGCTTGTCAACGGCGTGTCCAAGCAGTATGCGATGACGGGCTTTCGGATCGGCTGGGCGGTCGCCAACAAGAAGCTCATCGAGGTGATGACCAACATCCAAGGCCATCAGACATCAGGACCGTCGGCGCTGCTGCAACACGCAGCCGTCGGGGCGGTCAACGGCGTGCAGTCCAGCGTGGAGAGTCTGCGGCTAACGCTGGAGAATAACCGCAATGTGATGATCGAGCAGCTCAATTCGTTCGACGGTATCAAGGTGACCAAACCGGACGGCACGTTCTACTGCTTTGCGGACTTCAGCACGTACGGCAAGGATTCAACGAAACTCGCGAACTTTCTGGTGGAGAAAGTGCGGGTCATCACCGTGCCGGGCGTCGAGTTCGGCCTGGAAGGTTTCTTGCGGCTCTCCACCTGCGGTTCCATTAAGGACATCACCCAGGGGATCGAGCGGATAAAGTGGGCTTTGGACTTGAACTCGCCCAACGAACTGTACATCGGCGACCGCAAACTCGTGAGGGACTGGGCATGACAAAGTATCTCGAATTCGATACGCCGGCCGTAAAGCAGGCGGGCGATCTCGCCAGCGAATTCAGGCTGAAGCATCACGGGCTGGTCCACTTGGACCAAGTGTTTTGGAACCTTCCCACGCCAGCCCTGTATGAAGAGGCCGTCTTCCGCGGCGAAGGCCACGTAACTCATGGCGGTGCGTTTGTGGTCCACACCGGCAAGCACACCGCGCGGGCGGCTGCGGACAAGTTTATCGTTCGTGAACATTCCACCGAGAACGAGATCTCCTGGGGCGAGTACAACCGTCCGTTCAGCGTCGAGAAGTACAACGGCATGCTCGCCCGTTTGCAGGCATTCCTGCAGGGCGAGGAGCTGTTCGTGCAGGACTGTTACGTCGGGGCCGATCCGGAATATCGCATGCCCATCCGCGTGATCACCGACACGGCCTGGCAAAGCCTCTTCGCCCGCAACATGTTCATCAACATTGACAACCAGGACGAATACAAGAAGCACATCCCGGAGTTTACGCTCATCGCCTCGCCCAAGTTCAAGGTCGATCCCAGGGTCGACGGAACCCGCACCGAAACCGCGATGCTGATCAACTTCGCCGAGCGGATGGCCATCGTGGCGGACTCAAGCTACGGCGGCGAGGTCAAGAAAACCATCTTCACGATTCTGAACTTTCTACTGCCGCGCGAGGGCGTGCTGGCCATGCACTGCTCCGCCAACGTTGGAAAAGACGGCGACGTGGCATTGTTCTTCGGGCTCAGCGGCACCGGCAAGACCACGCTGTCAGCCGACCCCAAACGGGCCCTGATCGGCGATGACGAGCACGGCTGGAGCGACAATGGGGTCTTCAACTTCGAGGGAGGCTGCTACGCCAAGGTCATCCGCCTGTCAGCCGAGCACGAGCCGCAGATCTACGCGTGCACGCGCCGGTTCGGCACTATCCTTGAGAACGTTGTCTACGATCCGACCTCGCGGCGGATCGATCTCGACGACGATATGCTGACCGAGAACACGCGGGCTTCGTATCCGCTCGAGTTCATCCCCAACGTCGTGCCCGAGCGGATGGCCCGGACGCATCCCAAGAACGTGATCTTCCTGACCTGCGACGCCCAGGGCGTTTTGCCGCCGATCGCCCGGCTGAATCCCGAGCAGTCCATGTATCACTTCATCAGCGGTTATACCTCGAAGATCGCCGGGACCGAGGTCGGACTGGGGATCGAGCCGGAGATCACCTTCAGTGCCTGCTTCGGGGCGCCGTTCATGGTGCACCATCCGTTTAAATATGCCAACATGCTCAAGCAGAAGATGGCCAGGTACGGCGCTAAGTGCTGGCTGGTCAACACCGGCTGGACCGGCGGCAAGTTCGGCATCGGCAAGCGGATCAGCATCCACCACACGCGAGCACTGCTCAACGCCGCCCTGGAGGGTAGGCTGAGTGACGTCGAGTATCGCAGGGACAAGCTCTTCGGCTACGAGGTGCCAATGACGTGTCCCGACGTGCCGCCCGACGTGCTTATCCCCGAGAGCTCCTGGGGCAACAAGGACGATTACTGGAAGAAGTACGACGCCATGGCTGCAAGGTACATCGAGAACTTCAAGCTCTTCGCCTCCGGCTGCCCCGACGAGGTCCGCGCCGCCGGCCCGAAACGGTTGTAGCGGCGTCAGTTGCAGATCGGGTCCGCTGTAGTTGTAGGGCGGGTCAACAGACCCGCCGTTTAATCCCACTGAGCATCATTCAAGGGCCGGTTGCTGGGCCTGGGCTTGGGCCAGAGGGAGGACCCACGGGTGTGCCGCCCTGCGGCGGCGAGCCTGCGGAAGAGGGAGCCCAGGGCCCTCCTAGGCACCTGAAGCATTTCCGGTTTATGAAGGTCGCAATCAGCACGACCTCGGCTTCAATCATCCGGATGTGTCGATAACGACTCAATATCACGCCCATCGTCACCCCATACGCTATGATCGCGGTGAGCAAGTATGGCCAGAGGTCGACGCGGATAACTACGAGAACAATGCTGAGTACTAGTGAACACGCAAGAGCATAGAACATCCCGGCAACATACCGAACGAGAGCCTCCGATGCGTAGATTTCCCGCGTGGAATGCTGGTCGTTAGCATTGACGATTATCTTGCAGAAATTGAAGAACTTCATGTTGCCACCGGGGGTGCACATCGGATTCCAGACCTTCATGTAGAAAATGTACAGCGCACGGGGAAAGTATGTCTTGGAGACTTCCTCAAGCCAGGGAAAATACGGGAATGGTTCGTCGAAATGGTTCCAAACGATCGGTCGATCTTCAAGTCGGCAACCCAGGCAGGGGAACAGACGCAGCCACCACACCGACAATCTGTCCGGAATCTCCGCTCTCGCCAGCCTCAATATGACGCCGATCAGGTAGCCAAAGCAGACTGCCAGTATGAGCGAAAGGCTGACGTTCGACGTGGCACCAGCGATCACCTGCCTCAGCCGGTCATCAGTAGTTGGGTGCAGATAGGCAAATCCAACAAAGTTGGCGAATAAGAACATCCCCGGGTAACAGATCAGCCGTCTGCAATGCAAGACAGGGCCGGGAGATGTTAAAATA
>CAZJTP010000032.1:0-28676 GCA_964548955.1 uncultured Phycisphaeraceae bacterium | reverse complement strand
AAGGCATTTCGAGTCTTTTTTTGCAAAAAAGTGATTAAACTACGCTTGACTTAGGACTAGAGCATTTCCCGTTTCTGCGTACCGAGCCACGGGCTTGAAGCCCGCGCGGATTCACATGCGTTGGAGGACATCCGGCGAATGAAACGCCGGCACACAATAACGAGTTTCGCTCTAGCGGGCATGACGGGCTTCGCCCGCCGAATTGGGCATCACACCTGCGGTTGTCGATCGTACGGTTACTCTGCACGCCCGCATCCGCCTACGGCGGGCTTGGGCGTGGCATCATGCACCAAGTGGCACGCCGAAGGCGGGAACGCCGGTGTGCGCGGGCATCAAGCGATGGGTACATCGTTTTCTCATCCTGTTTGAGATGACCCTTTATAATGGGAAAAACAATGGACGACATTCATGTCCGATATGTGTCTGTCCAGGGCTTGTTGAGACGTTCATGGCGCCGGGGCGTTGGCGCGACAAGACCGCCGTCCATCGTCAACGGACTCAGACCGGGATGACCTTCGCACAATAGCAAGCGTTAGGGGATTCCCATCAGTGTGGGACGCGATAGGTGCGCAACAGGCAAATCACGCACACGGCAACTCGGACGCTGTTGCCTTGCGGCGTCGGGGATTATCGGATAGTGTCACCAACGGTGCGCCGATGCGCTGACGGCTACCTCGTTTCGTCGCCGTTCGCATCCGACATAACGAGCGTCATACGTGACTGCGTCGGGATGTTGTGCACGCTGGATACCCTGAGGGATGCCGTACGCATCTTGACGCTGCAGTTCCAGCCGTCCAAAGCAAAGAGGAATATGCCATGGAAATGTCAGAACTCGCGTGCGATTACGGACTTGAGGAGATCGGCCTGACGAATCTCGGGAGCATTTATTGGAACCGGTCGACACCGGCGCTGTACGAAAACGCCATTCGCCAGTCCGAGGCGCAGGTTTCGCATCTGGGTCCCCTGGTCGTGCGGATGGGGCAACACACCGGCCGGGCGGCGAAAGACAAATACGTCGTCGACGAGCCGCAGAACACCGGGAACATCTGGTGGGGCAAGATAAACGTCAAATATTCATTGGACCGCTTCAACGCTCTGCACCATCGCATGTGCTCCTACCTGCGCGGCAAGAAGGTGTTCGTGCAGGACTGCTTCGCCGGCGCCGACGAGCGTTATCGCCTCCCGGTCCGGATCGTCACCGAGTTCGCCTGGCACAGTCTGTTCGCCCGAAATATGTTCATCCAGCAGACGCGTGAGCGGAAATCGATTCGGTCCTTCAGGCCTGGATTCACCGTACTACACTGTCCGAGCTTTCACGCCGACCCGGATGAGGACCAAACACGCAGTGGGACCTTCGTCGCCTTGGACCTTGCCCGCAAGTTGATTCTCGTCGGCGGGACTTCCTACGGCGGCGAGATCAAGAAGTCGGTTTTCAGCATCCTTAACTACATCCTGCCCGGGCGCGGCATCCTGTCGATGCATTGCTCGGCCAACGTCAGCAAGAACGATCCGAACAACGTTGCCATCTTCTTCGGCCTGTCCGGAACCGGCAAGACGACGCTCTCGGCCGATCCAAACCGGTTGCTGATCGGTGACGATGAACACGGTTGGTCGGACGATGGCGTGTTCAACATCGAAGGTGGGTGCTATGCAAAGGTCATCAATCTTTCCCGGGAATCGGAACCGGAAATCTTTGAGTGCACCCGGCAGTTCGGCACGATTCTGGAAAACGTTGCGATGGATCCCGCCACACGCTGGATCGATCTGAATGATGCAAGCATCACGGAAAACACGCGTGCATCATATCCGTTGACACATATCCCCAACATCGTGCGTTCGGGGATGGTCGGGCATCCGCGCAACGTCGTGATGCTGACGGCTGACGCCTTTGGTGTTCTTCCGCCGATCGCCAAGATGACCCCCGAGCAGGCGATGTATCATTTCATCAGTGGGTACACGGCCAAGGTCGCCGGCACCGAAGCGGGTATCACGGAGCCGACGGCAACATTCAGCGCCTGTTTCGGCGCCCCGTTCATGATGTGGCATCCTTCAGTCTATGCGAAGCTGCTCGCGGCAAAGCTCATTGAGCACAAGGCTAACTGCTGGCTGGTTAACACCGGGTGGACCGGTGGTCCTTACGGGGTGGGCTCGCGTATGAGAATCGACGTCACCCGCGCGCTGCTCAATGCTGCGATTGACGGCTCGCTGACGAACATCGCCACATACGAAGACCCATATTTCGGCTTCCTTGTCCCGCGCAAGGCGCCCGGGGTCCCCTCTGATGTACTCAATCCGCGCGAAACGTGGGACGATCCAGGTGCCTATGACAAGCAGGCGATGAAGCTAGCCGGGATGTTCCAGAAAAACTTCGAGCAGTACAAGGACGGGACTCCGGCTGAGGTTGTGGCAGCCGGTCCGCGCACCGATGCCAAACCGGTCGAAATCGCCCTCGGTGCACACTAAACAGAGATCGGGTGACTCAACCTGGATTGGGCAATCCGTCTTTCTCGAGGCGGATTGCCCTGGGAGAGCGCGCAAAAATCCACACGAGTGAGCGTTTGCGATGCCCACCTCTGAAGGACATTGGCATCTTACTGCGAGACCGAATGAGCGAATACTTCAAGCTGATGGATGTTCCGTTCACCCTAAAGTACATCAATCCGAGCTACCTGATACATTCGGCACCGGCGACGGCAAGCGACTCGCTGTTCACCGGGATTATCGGCCAGATGGCGGCATCGAGGATGGCCATGGTGCCGGGTTGACCCAGGAAGAGGCCAAGCAACATCTGACCGATCCTGCGCAGGCTTAGGAATTCGTTGCCGCAACCGAGGTCGACGCTTTTGCGGTCGCAATCGGCACAAGCCACGGCGCCTACAAGTTCACCGAGAGGCCCACCGGTGACGTCCTGGTCATGAGCGTTATCGAGGAGATCCACAGACGTTTGCCGAACACGCACCTGGTGATGCATGGGTCCTCGAGCGTGCCGCAGGAATTGCTCGAAATAATTCGTCAATACGGCGGCGAGATGAAGGAGACCTACGGCATGCCCGTGGAGGAGATTAGACGCGGGATCAAAAACGGGGTCCGAAAAATCAACGTCGACACCGATAACCGCCTGGCCATCACCGGCGCGATCCGCAAGATCTTCGCCACAAGGAGAGAGGAGTTTGACCCGCGGAAGTATCTGGGCGAAGCCCGCGACGCCATGAAGCAAGTCTGCATCAATCGAATGGTGGCCTTCGGCCAGGCCGGCAATGCCGACAAGATCAAGCCCTTTACCTGCAGCGAAATGGTTTGTCTTTGCCAGGCGTAAACCCGGCGCGTTGCGAAACCGATAAATCGATCGTGTACGTACGGGGGCGGATCGGTGAGTTTCGGGAGTAGGAATGAGCGCCGTGACAGCCGACGACAGCAAGGCCATCGTTGCCAAGACTCTCGCGTCCGTTGGGGAGCTCACGACACTGCCGGAGGTGACGGTCAAGATCATCGACGTGGTTGAGGATCCCAACGGCACTGCCGGTGTCCCAGCTTCCTCTGACAGCTCCCAGGGACCGCTCCCTCACGGTCGCAGTTCTGATTGCCGGCCCGCGACCAGGAGCTCACTGATGAGTTGCTCGACGCAGTCGGCATCGTGACGGATCAACTGGGCGAAGTGCGGAACGGGTTAAATCGCGAAATCGAAGAGGCGGAAGCCGTTCTCGGGTCCGTTCGTTAGAGCAGTTTCTGTTTTTGTGTAGCGAGCCGCGAGCACAAAGCCCGCACGGAATCTCCGAGGCAAGCGTTTCTTCCAAGAGCCTAAAACCTCGACGACTAATCGAAAAACGCACTAGCCTCGCAAGAGGGCGTAAATCATCCGTGGCCTGGGTCCCAGTGTATTTTTTAACGGACACTCAATCATGACATTACTCGACACCGAAATCCCCGTGGCTCAAATGCGCGACGAACGCCGGGGTCTCGACACGGAATCCCTGAAGCACTCGTTCCTCAACCACGTGGCGTTCACCCAGGCTAAGGTCCCCGGTTTCGCGACCAAGCGGGATTTGTACATGGCTCTGGCCATGACGGTGCACGACCGCCTTATAGAACGCTGGATCGCAACCCGAAAGGCCTACTACAACCGTCCGGAAACCAAGCGGATTTATTATCTGTCCCTTGAGTTTCTTATTGGGCGGACGCTCGGCAACAGCCTCGTAAACCTCGGACTATATGACGAGTGTTACCAGGCGTTGGATGAGCTAGGTTACAACTTGGAGGAAATCAGGGATTTGGAGGAGGAGGCGGGTCTTGGTAACGGAGGACTGGGGCGTTTGGCGGCCTGTTTTCTGGATTCCATGGCAACACTCGAGTTGCCCGCGTACGGATACGGCATCCGCTATAACTACGGGATGTTCCACCAGCGGCTCCGCGACGGGCAGCAGATCGAGGAGCCTGACGACTGGGCCCGGCTCGGCAATCCCTGGGAGATTGCCCGTCCGGAGCACACGTTCACCGTGCAGTTCTACGGAAGGATCGAATCGTATACCGACGAACAAGGGCACGAGCGATATCGTTGGGTCGACACGCATGACGTTCTGGCGTTGCCCTACGACATGCCTGTGCCCGGCTACCGCAACAACACGGTGAACACCCTGCGTCTCTTTGCCGCCAGGTCCACGAACGAGTTTGACCTGGACTACTTCAACCACGGCGACTACTTGCGGGCCTGTGAGGACAAGGCCTTCACCGAGAACATCACCAAGGTCCTGTATCCCAAGGATGATTCCATCCAGGGCAGGGAGCTTCGGTTGAAGCAGGAATACCTGCTCGTGTCTGCCTCACTCCAGGACATCCTTGACCGCTTCAGCAGGCAACATGATGACTGGCATCTGCTACCCGAGCGAGCCGCCATTCAGCTCAACGACACGCATCCCGCCCTTGCCGTCCCTGAACTTATGCGGCTGCTGATGGACCGTGAAGGATTGGGATGGGACGAAGCCTGGGACATTACCATCCGCACGTTCGCCTACACCAACCACACCGTGCTGCCCGAAGCGATGGAGAAGTGGCGCGTCTCTCTACTGGAGAACCTGCTGCCCAGGCATCTGGAGATTGTCTACGAGATCAACAGACGCTTTCTCGACGAGGTGACTGATCGCTATCCTGAGGACATCGAGCGTTTGGCGCGAATGTCCTTGATAGAGGAAGGATACGAACCGAAGGTGCGCATGGCCCATCTGGCCATCGTCGGAAGTCACTCGGTCAACGGGGTCTCCGAGTTGCACACACGCCTGCTCACCGAGCGCGTTTTGCCGGATTTCCATGAGTTCTATCCCACTCGATTCAACAACAAGACCAACGGCGTCACACCACGACGTTGGCTCAAGAAGGCAAACTCACCGTTGGCCTTTTTGATCAGCGAGGCTATCGGCGATGAATGGGTGACCGATCTGGAACAGCTGCGCGATCTCATTCCACTCGCGGACGATCAGGCATTTCAAACGCGGTGGCGAGAGGTCAAGAGGCTCAACAAGGAACGTCTGGCAGCCTATGTATGGAAGAAACAGAACGTGATCTTGAACCCGGACACCATGTTCGACTGTCAGGTGAAGCGCATCCATGAATACAAACGCCAACTGTTGAACATTCTTCACGTGATCACGCTCTACAATCGGATCATAAGTGACAACTGTGACGGGTTCGTCCCGCGGACGGTGCTCCTTGCCGGTAAAGCGGCTCCCGGATACCACCAGGCCAAGATGATCATCAGGCTGGCCAACGCCGTTGCGGAGGTGGTCAATAACGATCCCGACGTCGCCGGACGCCTCAAGATCGCCTTCCTAGAGAACTACGGTGTCGCACTGGCGGAGTTCATCATGCCCGCGGCGGAACTGTCCCAGCAGATCTCGACCGCCGGCATGGAAGCGTCCGGAACGGGGAACATGAAGTTCGCGCTCAGCGGCGCTCTGACCATTGGGACGCTCGACGGAGCCAATGTCGAAATCCGTGAGGAGGTCGGTAACGAGAACATCTTTATATTCGGCCTGACTACCGAGCAGGTCGAGGAGCGTCGGGCATCCGGGCACAATCCGTGGGAGTACTACGAAGGCAACCCGGAGCTCTGGACCGCCCTTGACCAGATCAGGGACAACGTCTTTTCCCCCAACACACCGGGCTTGTTCCAGCCACTTGTGGACTCCCTGCTCCACCACGGCGATTACTACATGGTCCTTGCTGATTACTCTTCGTACGTCGGGTGTCAGGACCGTGTCAACCAGACCTACAATGATTGGCGGCGGTGGACTCGCATGTCGATCCTCAATACCGCGAATACGGGCAAGTTCTCCAGCGATCGCACGATTAACGAATATGCCGAGCAGATATGGAGGGTTCGGCCCATGCCGGTGCAGCTTTAGAGCATTCTGCGTATTGATGTATCCATGAAGAGGCCGTAACGCCCGCAGCGAAGCACCTGTCCAACCGCACCCGGCGCATGGACCAACGAGTTGCGAATATGCACGTCCATCTCCTCGTGGTCGGGCTCAAGGTCGCAACCACATGGACGATAGTCGCCTGCCGGTTCCCGTGCTGCAACTCAATCGCGGCTCGTTCCGGGGGCTCGATTACCAACCGATTGGAAAGTCGGTCCCACTGGTTCTGTTAGATGTTTAATCCTGTTCACACGTCGCCAGTAGTGGGGGACGGCGTCGGCGTCGGCGTTTTTTTGGGGCACCCGTTCTGAGCGGTTCCGGTGTCCGAGGTTCGGCAGCTTCGGCCGTGGGGATGGCCTGCTTCAACGTCTTCGCAAACAGATCCGCGTTGACTTCCTTCCACAGACCGTCCGCACGATTGAACACGCCACCGGACACCATGACATTCATCGTCGGATTGACCCCGATTTCACGGATCAGGTCAACCAACTGACGGACACCAGGCACTCCGGCCGGTTGCGTCCCGAAGATCAATAGAATGTTCGGTCGAAGCTGACCCACCAGGCTGAGAATCTCGTCATTGGGAACGCCGCCGCCGACGAAGTAGACATCCCATCCGTTGGCTTCAAACAGATCGGCACACATCTGGGCGCCCAGCTCCTCCGGTTCCCCGGCCGCGCACGTGATTACGATGCGTTTCCCGTTCAGCTCCCGCAGAGTCATCTTGAGTTGAAGTTGGTCCGCGATAGATCGATTGATCCGCGTCGCCATACTCTCCGACGCTACGTTGATCCGATCGGCGCGGTAGAGCTTGTCCACCCGCTCCATTGCGGGCCACAGTATGTCATGATAGATGACGGTTACGTCCTCCGCCATAAGTACCTGTTCATTTACAAACTTGCGACAAGCGACCCGGTTTCCAGCGAGCAATGGGGCCAAGTACTGCTCAACGACGGACGATGACGGCATGGACACGCTCCTTTCGCGCGGACCAAGACCAGGAGACCCGCCATGGCGGAAGGGCCTCCTGCCCGATCCTGGAGCGGTCCTTCGCGTTGCCTGTGTGTTCGGGTTTCCAACCCGAGGACGATTGAGGCGACTGCATCTACGCTAGAATCACCAAATTACACCAGCTTCCGTTAAAATAGGTAAGATGGTTAATATGGGCAAATATGGTATCGACGTTCAGCCGGATTTTTCTTGAGCTGGATTGTCCGTTTTTTTGCGGAGGGGCACATCACACTAAGCCGATGCCCTCGGTCGTGAGATCGGGAGGTGCTGTGGCCCGTAACGGGTCGGGGCTGCCCGATGTCGCCGGTCCTTTAGGTTCTTATGCCCCGTCTGCTTGACCGTTCCACGTCGGTTGGTCGAGAATCATACGATCCCGCCGGAGCTTCCGTGGAAATCGCGAAAGCCGCCGCGCGGTCTGGAGCACCATATGCCCTCCGACTCCTTTGCTGAGCGCATCCTCGGGTTCGTCCGGGCCAGGGGGTACAAGCCGCAGAAGTTGCACGATCTCGCCCAGGCCATGGGAATCGGTGAGGATGAGCAGGGCGACTTCCATGCGGCATGCAAGGCGCTGATGAAAACCGGGCGGATCGTTCTGGGCAGCGAGAACGCCCTGTTCCTCGCGGCGCCGCCGGGGAAGATCATCGGCACGTTCCGCAGGAATCCTCGCGGGTTCGGCTTCGTCATCCCCGATACGCCCAACGCTCACGGTGATCTCTATGTCCCAGCCAGTAAGACCGGAGACGCCATTACTGGCGATACGGTCGTCGCGAGAGTCCTCAAGCGGGGCAAGCGCAGCGGGAAGATGCTCTACGAGGGGCGAATCATTTCGGTGGTCAAGCGCGGCCGGAGCCGCTTCGTCGGCGAACTGCGACACGAGTTTGGGCGGTGGTTTGTCGTGCCTGACGGAAACACGCTGCACGTACCGATCATGGTGGGCGACCCGGGGACGAAAGTGACCAGGCCGGGCGATCAGGTCGTCGTCGAGATAATACAGTACCCCGGTGCGGATCAGGAAGCCCGTGGCGTCATCATCAAGGCACTGGGCAAGCGGGGCACACCCGGTGTCGATACACTCAGCATCATCGAGCAATACCAACTGCCGGGCAAGTTTGACGAGACCGTCCTGCAAGAGGCTCGTGAGGCGGTGACGGCTTACAGTCCGCGAAAGGCCGTCACTGACCGTGAAGACCTTCGCAAACTTGCAGTCATCACGATCGATCCCGCCGAAGCAAAAGACTTCGACGACGCCATCTCGCTGACAACACATCGCAACGGAACGATGGAACTCGGTGTCCATATCGCGGATGTGGCTCATTTTGTGTCTGAAGGCGGCGCACTCGATCACGAGGCGCGCGAGCGATCCAACAGCATTTACCTGCCCGGCACCGTCATACCCATGCTTCCCGAGACGCTCTCCAACGGTGTATGCTCACTGCAGGAGCGGCAGACTCGGTTGGCCAAAAGCGTTTTCATCACGTACGACCGTCAAGGGCGCGTAAAGAAAACGCGTGTTGTCAATTCGATCATCCGGTCGACCAAGCGGCTGACATATGAGCAGGCGACCGCAGTCCTCGAAGGCAAACACGATCGGACAAGTGGCAAGATCGTAGCGCTGCTCAAGGACATGGAGCGACTGGCGAAGACGATTCGCGCGAGGCGTCTGCGTGACGGCATGTTCGAGCTGGATCTACCTGAGGTTGAGCTAATCTACGATGACGATGGACACGTGATCGATGTTCAGCCGGAAGACACCAGCTTCTCACACAAGATCATCGAGATGTTCATGGTGGAGGCGAATGAGGCCGTCTCACGGCTGCTTACAGCCTGCAACGTGCCGCATCTTCGGCGCATCCACGACCAACCGCGTCATCTGGCTGCAGGCAGTTTGCGGCGATTCCTGGCCGTGTTGGGGCATACGCTGCCGGCCGACGCCGATCGGTTTGCACTGCAGGCATTGCTCAATGAAGTGCGCGGGAAGGATGACGCCTTCGCGGTGCATCTGGCAGTCCTTCGCTCGATGCAGCAGGCTGAGTATGCCCCGGCGCGTGTCGGTCATTATGCGCTGGCGAGTAAGGACTACTGCCACTTCACGTCACCGATCCGCCGGTATCCGGATCTGACCATCCACCGTTTGATCGACTCATACTTGAAAGGTGTGTTCAAGAAGCCCGGCGGTCTGGAGCAGGTTCCGACGGAGGAAGAGCTTGCCGAACTCGGCTCATTGTGCAGTGCAAACGAGCAGAGGGCCGAAGCGGCTGAGCGCGAATTGAAGCTCGTCCTCATGCTTCGATTGTTGGAGAAACATCTCGGGGAGGAACTTAACGGTATCGTCACGGGCGTCGCCAACGTCGGCGTATTCGTCCAGCTCGAGTGTCATCTTGTCGATGGCCTGCTACGCTTCGAGCATTTGCTCGATGATTGGTGGGAGGTTGACCCGACACGCGGTTGCGTCATCGGTCAACGCACGGGATATTCAGTCACCGTCGGCGATCGACTCAAGGTCATCATCAGCAACATCCACATACCTACTCGTCAGCTCGATCTGACATTGGCGCAGCCGCTGGCGGGAGCAAAGGCTGCAGGCCGGAGTCCGTCAATGCGGGAGGTCAGAGTCACTCGACAACGCACAAAGCGACGATCGCGAGCAAAGAGATCCCACACACAGACCGCACGTGCTACCAACCAAACTCGCGCGCCGACGAATCGCAAACGCTCGACACGGCGCCGTTGACTCGGAACGACGCAACGCACGAAAGCCATGATGGCCCGCACGGCGGGACCGACGTGTGGATGTTACCCGGCGCCGGTTTGCGCTACCCACTTGAGCATCGACATGCAGATCAAACCGGCGTAGGTGCCGAGAACGTAACCGGCGACGGCCAGCAGTGCGCCGACCGGGGCGAGCGACGGATGAAAGGCCGATGCCACGACCGGGGCACTGGCGGCCCCGCCGATGTTGGCCTGTGATCCGACGGCTACGAAGAAGATCGGGGCGCGAATCAGCTTGCCTACACCAAGAAGCACGACGATATGCACGGCCATCCAGATGAAGCCGGCGACCATGAAACCGGGGGCTTCGACAATCTTGCGAAAATCAGCCGACGCCCCGATGCACGCCACGAGCAGATAGATCATCACCGATCCAATCTTCGAAGCACCGGCCCCTTCGAGATTGCGAGCGCGGGTAAACGAGAGCGCGACGCCGACCGCGGTGACGATAATGAACTTCCAGGTGGACGACCCGATCATCGTCCCAATGTCGGGAAGCCACACGCCGACCTTGTAGCTCAGCCAGCTTCCCACGAATCCAAAAGCCAGGATTATGATGAGGTCGGGCAGCGTCGCAATCCGGTTGACGCGCTTCTGGAAGTCGGTCATCCGGTGCTTCAGATCGTCTATGGCTGCGGCGTTGGCGCCGGTCCACGCGTCGATCTTCTTCTGATGTCCCGATGAATAGAGCAGAATGCCCATCCAGATGCTGGCGACGAATACGTCGGGGATCACCATTGTCGCCATCATTGAATCGCTTACTCCGGCGATCTCGCCGATGGCCACGAAGTTCGCGCCGCCGCCGATCCAGCTCCCGGACAATGCGGCCATCCCCTGCCACGCATCCGGTGGCAACATCCATCGGGCGGGAAGCAGAACATGGCATACCCATAGAGCAATCGGTCCTCCGATTACCACGCCGGTCGTCCCCGCGAGCAGCATGATGACGGCCTTGGGCCCCAACCGGAGTATCCCTGGAACGTCCAACGCCAGGATCAGAAGCAGCAAGGCGGCCGGGAGGACAAAACCCTTGATCCAATCATAAAGCGGCGATGAGTCGGGGATGATCCCAAGCGTGGTGAGCGCCGTCGGCACGAAGTAGCAGAACACCAGCGAGGGGACGATCTTGAAGATTCGCCCGGCGATCGGGTGCTGCGTTAGCCAGAAAATTACAGCCAATACGGCAAGCAGAACCGCCAGCACGCCCGCGGGCTCCGTTACCAGCGGCTCCTTGTCCGGTGATCCAGCGAGCGTTTGAGCGAGAATAGTGGCAATCATGCGGGAGTGATAGTGGATGGTTCGACTCCCGTCCACCCTGTGCATGCAACTCGGCAGCCGTCGAGAACGTGCCCATCCGTGCCGATCCGCTTAACCCATCATATGAGCAGATCGCGCGGCGTGCGCCGGAATCGGAAGTGACTCATGCACATTGTTGCTGGTCGACCGGACTGCCGCTCTGGTCAAATCTCTCGCTGGTCGATGGCGTTTTCGATGGCGCGGCGGATTTTGGCGTGGACCTCGTCCGCGTTGGCGACGGACTGCCAAATATGTGACACTTCATCCTTGTGATCTGCAACGAGAATGATCGTGCCCAAGTGCGCCAGCCTTTCTGCGGGTGAGGGCTGAACGTATGTGTTGCGGATGTTGATCAGCGGGCAGGATGAAATGCGCGGCGAGCGTACGCCGTGGACGTCGATGATCCGGCGATTGGTCAGGACGTACCAGGTCGGAATCCATCTCACGACGTCCAAACCAACGCGAGCCAATGCGACCAGGAGAATCACCTGAGCCGTGATCGTCGGCGACCAACCCGGAATCGGCCGGCCCAACCACGTCAGCACCACCACAAGCAGGCAGCACGTCACGATCCACGGCGCCGAATCAAACACCGGCCTCCACATCGACGGCTTGATCGCCAGCACGACGATCTCCCCACCGTCGATGATCTCTCCTGGCAAGGCGGTCCATCTTGTTGCCGCCTTCGACGCTCGCGGCGGCGCCTCCGACGTAACCGCCGAAAACGAAACCGACCTTGGGCACATGACGGGTGCGTGGATCATCACATCCATCTTACAGTCTCGAAATCTTCCGATTGTAGATCCGCTATATACCGCGGGTTGCAGTATGCACCACCGCAATCCAGCCTCATCTTTGTTCTCATCGGCAACTGTCGAATCAGGTTGGGGAGAAAAATGACCAAACAAACCAGGATGGTGACGATGGTGATCCCCTCGCGTCGGTCGGCATAGACCCCAGCGATCTCACCTACCAATACTGAAACACGCTTTTTCAACGTGTCCCACATCATAAACACGTTGGCGATCTGCCCATGCACATCGGACATTGTACCGAGTTTTACCCGGCACACCCACAGGGCAAGCGCTGAATAGCCGTCGAGCTCAGGGTAATCGCATCTCAGCGCTGCGCAGCTTTGTCTGCGTAGAGGGCTGTGGATGGTCGGTGACCTCACGTCTACCGAACAATCGGTACTACATCAGCGATTTAGATGGGCGTGATGCCCCGGCGATGCTGGGGTACGTTCACGGGTACTGGGGCATCAAGAACAAGCTGCACTGGTCGCTGGATGTGGCCTTCCGGGAAGACAGCCTGCGAAATCGGGTCGGCCATTCCGCCGAGAACCTCTCCCGAATCCGTCGCCCGGCCCTGAATCTGTTGCTACAGGACAGAAGCTGCAAGGCCAAAATCAAGGGGGAACGGCTCCAAGCCTGCCTGAAGTAGGATTATCTGCTCAAAGCCCTCCGCCAAGGGATTTCGATGCGATTGCACCGGGGGTTGCCGGTGCCGTCGATTGGCTGGATCGATCGAGGCCGGTTACACTAAATGGCGTTTCGGAGTCGTATACGCGGGAACTGAGCGACCTCGGTAAGATGGGGCAGCACGACATAGAGGCTGTTTCATTGCCAGCCGGTGTCCTTGAGGGACCTGCAATGATTGAGGCGGTGCTCTTCGACATTGGGGATACGATTCTTCACTCTGAGACATCGAAGGCGCGCGAGTTTCTCGAAGTCGCCGCACGTCCGGGCTATGATCGGCTTTGCGAGCTGGGATTCCAGCCTCCAGCCTATGGTGCTTATCTTAAAAAAATCAAGTGGGCACTCCTCCGGGCGTACGTATGGTCGCGGATCATACGCCGTGAAGTGCAGATCGTGCGTGCCTTCGGGCATTGCCATCGCCGCATGGGTATCAACCTCGATGACAAACAGATCAACTACCTTAGGCAGCTGTGCACGCAGGTGTTGCGGCGGTTTATAACGATAGACGACGACGCGGTGGATGTGATTACGCGGCTGCACGCAGCCCGCCTGAAGCTTGGCCTGGTCTCTAACACACTGTTTCCGAGCTTCGCCATAGACGATTTCCTCCGGTATGAGGGATTAATCGAATACTTTCCGGTGAGGATCTATTCGTCCGACGTGCGATACATGAAACCGCACCGGAAGATATTTCGGTTGGCGCTGAACCGGATTGGGGTGGCGGCCGGCCGAACCCTGTTTGTTGGAGATCACGTCGATAAGGATGTCTGGGGGTCTTCGCGCGTTGGGATGAAAACCGCCTTGTTTGTCCGGTACGGTCGCATTCCCCGTGGTCGCGCCCGGCCCGACCACGTCATTCACAGACTGACCGACCTCCCGGCGATCCTCCAGACATAAGAGTGCATGATGCGTCCGGACCTGGCTCCCGAGAAGCTGCTGGCGGCCTACTCGGTCGGCATCTTCCCGATGGCGGACGAGGCCAACAAGATCCACTGGCTTGCCCCGGACCCGCGGGCCGTCATCGATCTGGATGCCGTGAAGGTGCCCCGGTCGTTACGGGTATTGATAAAACGCAAGGCGTTCGAGGTGACGACCAATCGCGCCTTTGACGCGGTGATCGACGAGTGCGCCGATCGAGCGGAGGGGACATGGATTTCGGACGATATCAAGATAGCCTACCGGACGCTGCACAGACTGGGCTTCGCGCACAGCGTGGAGTCGTGGTGTGGGGAGGAACTGGTCGGAGGACTGTACGGCGTCGCGATCGGCGGGGCGTTTTTCGGTGAATCCATGTTCCATCGTGTGAGCGACGCATCGAAAGTAGCCCTCGTGCACCTCATCGAGCGGATGCGTAAGCGCGGGTTCGTGCTGCTCGACGTTCAGTTTATGACCGAACATCTGCGCCGCTTCGGGGCGATGGAAATTCCACGAGCCCAATACGAACGGCGACTGAGAGGTGCTTTGTCGCTGCGCCGTTCGTTGGTCGATGCGCCTGGTCATTCGGTACCGACGGACGAGAAGCACGAAAACGGACGGGACGTCCCATGAGCAGCGCAGCCACTCCAGCCGTGGGAGACAAACTGTTCCTGCACAATATGCGCGCACTGTGGCGACGTGATCCTCAGTTAGCCCTGCGCGTCGACGCGGTTCGCGACGATCAACGAATCCCACTGGAACCGACGCGTAGCGGAGTTTGGACCGCCAGGGTCCCGACACCCGACGGAGCGACCGCCTATCTTCACAGCAGGTATGATCCGGTTGCCGAGGCGGAACGTTTCGCGGCGTCCGTTCCGATCGAGGACAAATACTGTTTCGTGGTCGCGGGATTGGGTCTGGGTTACCACGTCCGGGCGTTGTCGGAGCGGCTTAAGGGTGACGGCTTTATCCTGTGCAGTGAGCCGTCGATTCCGCTCTTGGCTACCGCGTTGACATGTACGGACCTGTCAGAACCGATCGCGTCCAACCGGCTGATCATCCTCACCGACAACGACAAAACCCGGCTGCACTCTCGCCTGAAGGATTATAACACGTTGATGATGCTCGGTGCACAGTTCGTTCAACATCCACCGTCAATGCGGATTGCGGAGTCACAGCATGGAGTCATCACAAAGGCGATCGCGGAGTTTGTCACCTATATGCGGATGACCCTGGTGACGCTGGTATCCAATTCGCGGATCACCTGCAAGAACATTGCGATGAACCTGGTCAACTACGTAACCACACCGCCGATAGATATCCTGCGCGATCGATTCACCGGCAATCCCGCCATCGTGATTTCAGCCGGCCCGTCGCTCTCGCGGAACATCGATCAGCTCGGCCGTCTGAAGGGCCGGGTAGTCCTGTGCGCGGTGCAGACGACTCTCATGCCGCTCATTCAGCGCGGGATCGTGCCGGATTTCGTCACCAGTCTCGATTTCCACGAAATGTCGCGTAAGTTCTTCGAGGGGGTGGGTGACCTGCGCGGGACACATCTTGTGGCTGAACCCAAGGCTACATGGACCGTGGTTGACGACTATCCGGGTCCGGTGTCGCTGCTGGACAACAACTGGGCGCGGCTGCTGATCGGTGATGAACTCGCCGGGCGCGACGGGCTCAAAGCCGGCGCGACGGTCGCTCATCTGGCGTTCTACCTCGCGGTTTACTTGGGGTGCGATCCGATCATCTTCGTCGGTCAGGACCTTGCGTTTACGGGCCACGTTTTCTACGTCCCCGGCGTGGAGATCCACCAGGCCTGGCGCAGCGAGCTGAACCGCTTCAACACGATCGAGCAGAAGGAGTGGGACCGCATCGCGCGGAACCGCCCCATTCTCCAGCGCGTCCGCGGTGCACACGGCGGCGAACTCTACACGGACGAGCTGCTCTTCACCTACCTTGAGCAGTTTGAAAAGGACATCGCGGAAGTGCCGCGGCGTGTCATCAATGCAACGGAGGGTGGAGCCGTGATCCGCGGCACCGAAATGATGACATTGCGCGAGGCGACGCAGCGGTTTTGTACTAGCCCGATCGATCCAGAACGGTTCGCCTATCGCGAGACGACTCTATGGCGGGACGGCTCACGGCTGGGTGTGACGCGCGCCGAACTCGAGCGGCGAGTCAAGGAACTCGATGATGCCGTCGAGCTTTGTGAGGAGCTGCTTGCTTTGCTCCGGGAGCTTGACGGCCTGACCCACGATCCGCTGCGGTTCAACCGGAGACTGATACGTGTCGACGAGCTACGTACCAAGGTCTACCGGGAGAGCAGGGCCTATCGGATGGTGAACGCTTTTGCCCAACTGGCGGAACTACGGAGGTTTTCAGCCGATCGGCGGATCAACACTTCGGACGCGGAGGATGCCGAGCGGGCAAAGCAGCAGATCGCCCGCGACATCGATTTCATCACCGGCGTCCGCGACGGCGCGGTCGAGCTCAGACCGATCCTGAGCGACGCGGTGTCCCGCGTTGTCGAGGCCGAAAGCTCACCATGAAGGTGATAGCAACCATTCAGACCGACCTCGAAGTGACACCACTTGGCACCCGGAGTCGGCTTGCGAACGAGCTTTGCGGCGTCCCCGTCCTGCGGCGAACCGTCGATCGCGTTCGTCTGGCGAAGCGGATCGAAGAGGTCTACGTGCTGTGCCCGACGGTGCAGTACGAGCGATGCACGGCCATGCTCGATGGAACCGGAACGATCGTCCGCCGGCACGACGCCGGCGTTTCACCGTGGTCGTCGCTCGTGCAAACCGCGCGTAAGTGGTCGCTCGACGGCTGGCGGGGCGGAATCGGCGGGACAACCTGTTTTGACGAGTACACCGACGGACGCCTCATCGGCGGCTTGCTGCGAACGGTTGGAGCGGACGCGGTTCTGAGCATACCTCCCGCATCGCCGCTGTTTGATCCCATATTAGCCGATCGAATGATCGAACACCATTGTGAGACGGACGATGACGTCAGGGTGACATTCACTCAGGCCCCGCCGGGGTTGACGGGGATCCTGCTTGACGCGACGCTGGTGCATGAGCTGACCGAGAAAGGCATTCCCGTCGGATTGCTATTCAGCTACAAGCCCGACAGCCCGCTAAAGGACCCGATCTTTCAACCCTGCTGTTGCGAAATCCCGGCTGAGCTGCGCCACGCGGTCGGTCGGCTCATCGCCGATACCGATCGATCGATGGAGAGGTTGGCGGCGTTGCTACGCGAGCATGAAGCTCCCGACGCAGCCGTGATCGGCCTGTGGCTCAGCAATCGCGAAGAGGCAACGATCGAGCCGGTGCCCCATGAGGTCGAGATCGAGCTGACCACCAACGATCCATACCCCGACGCGCTGCTTCGACCAAGGGGTTCTCGCGTCGAGGCCCGCGGGCCGATCGATCCCGCCATCGTCGAGCAGGTGGTTGCCGAGATCACGCAGTACGACGACGCGCTGCTCGTGCTCGGCGGATTCGGTGACCCGCTGCGGCACCCAAATCTGCCTACGATTCTTGAGTCGATCCGTTCAGTGCAACACGACGGACGCAGCCTTTTCGGGTTGGCGATTCGCACTGCCGCCGCTGACCTGAATGACATACTCATCGACACTCTGGTCATGTACGAGGTCGATGTGCTCAATGTGGTGCTCGATGCGTGGACGCCGGAGCTTTACGGCCGATTGCAGTCTCCAAGCGACCCGGCCGCCGCCGATCTCGACGCCGTCCTCAAGCGACTTGATCGGTTGTCCGAAGTCCGCCAGCGTCATCAATCGGTCAAGCCGATCGTTGTACCCGAGATGGCCAAGACGCGTGAGAACGTGCACGAACTCGATGACTTCCACGACGGCTGGCTACGCCGCCTCGGCGCGGTTCTTGTCAGCGGGCACAGCCACTACGCCGGTCAATGCGAGGACCGTAGTGTTATCTGCATGGCACCGTCACCTCGCGTGGCGTGCCGGCGCATTCGTTCCCGATGCCTGATTCTGGCCGACGGCCGGGTGATGATGTGCGATCAGGATTTCAACGGACGGCACGCCCTGGGCCGGATCGGCGAACAGTCCCTCGAGGAGATCTGGAACGGCGAAGCCTTTACGCGTGTTCGCGAAACGCATCGCCGGGGGCGGTTCAATCCAACACCACTTTGCACCGCTTGCGAAGACTGGCACCGACCGTAGGCGTACCGGCATAGTGATCCAAGCTAGAGAAGATCCCGAAATTGCGTACCGGAACCCCCTTTCACCCCCTTACCAAGGGGGGGGAAAAGGGGGGTCGAGCGGCACACAAAAGCGAGAGTTGCTCTATCCGCGGGATAAAGCCCGCGCGGACACACGAAGCGCGACCACCGACGATTCGAGCGAATCGGCATTCTGAAACCGGGCCTCGCATCAGTGGCTTACATGCTGAATCCGTGAGGCAAGAGCCCGGTTAGGGAGATAAACGGGGCAGCAACACGAGTACGGTCGGGGTTGTCTGATTGACCCGCGTCATCGCCCGCCGCGTAATTTATGGCTTTTCGACTACGGTTTCTGTAGGTATTGTCCCCAAGACGCCGCTGAAGTCGCGGGCACGGCAGGTCACATCGAACCGGCGTCCAATCCGGCTCGCTACCTGTTGAGGGCCGACGGCGCGCGGGGGCGCGCGTCAAGTCAAGGGGTAAGCGCGGAAGTGGTGTGGTTCGACGTTTGATGGGAGTCTGAAACCGCTGATCCGAGCCCCAAGCGCCAACGCGGGGATTTGCCTGGAGACGGAAGAGGAACCCGTCGCTTGCGCTCCGGGCTCGGTTCAGGAATCTATCCTCTATCCTGACGCAGACCCGGCTTGGGGGGGCCGGCGGAGCTCCGGTTCAAATACGACCGGATTGCTGGTATGATCCCGCCCGAGGCAGCCGTATCGCCGGAACGCGTCGGCAAGACCACCCGGGCCGGTTGTCCTTGACGGTCAGGTCCCATGCAGTGAGGGGACCAGGCAACGGGTCAGGCTGGAGACAGAGCAGCCCACCTGTTTCACTCAGGTGCCGTGGATCGCCTGGCCGTCAATGACCACCGGCCAACCTAAGCGCGGTAGCCGACGATTGCGAGCCGTTGGTTGTAACCCGCGCGGATTTGCACGGTATACGCGGGATTAGAGGCCTTCGGGAATCCGCGCAGGCTTTAGGCCTGCGGCTTGCGTAGGGAGTGTCAAGCAAAATGTCATATCGTGTTCTCGCCCGGACGTATCGCAGCAACACCTTCGATGAGGTGGTCGGGCAGGAACCCATCGCGACCACGTTGAAAAACGCGATCACCTCCGGCCGGGTGCATCACGGCTATCTGTTCACCGGTACGCGCGGGGTCGGGAAGACGTCGATGGCGAGGATTCTCGCCAAGGCCTTGAATTGTCTTTCGGTCAATGCAGCGACTGCGACGCCCTGCTGCGAGTGCGAGTCATGCACCGCTATCGCTGTGGGTGAAGACGTCGACGTAGTGGAAATCGACGCAGCCAGCAACACCGGCGTGGACAACATTCGTGAGCTGCGGAGCAACGCCACACTGAGGCCCGCCCGCGCACGGTTCAAAATCTACATCATTGATGAAGTGCACATGCTCAGCACGGGTGCGTTCAACGCGCTGCTGAAAACGCTCGAGGAGCCGCCCTCACACGTGAAGTTCATCCTGGCGACGACGGAGGCCCAGAAGGTGCCGGCGACCATCCAGAGCCGGTGCCAGCGCTTTGACTTTCGCGCGATCGATACGACGGCGATCGCCGGCCACCTCCAGAGAGTTGTCAACGCCGAGGGCATCATCGCCGACGAGAGCGTCTTGCGGCGCGTCGCTCGACTGGCGAACGGGTCCATGCGCGACGGCCTGTCGCTGCTGGACAAGCTTCTGTCCTATGAACCGGAGCATATAACGACGCAGGTGGCGGATGAGGTCATTCCGCCGCCGCACGACGAACTGGCGTTCGCCGTGATTGACTGCGTGGCCCGGCGCGACCCCGCCGACGCTCTGGGCGAACTGGACCGTGCCCTGCAAAGCGGGCGGACGGTCGATCGCTTCTGCGATCATCTTATCGAGCACGCCCGCACGCTGATGCTCCTACGGGTGTGCGGTGAGGATACTGATTTGGTTGATGTAGCCGGTTCGATGAGACCCAAGCTGTCCTCGCAAGCGGAGCAGTTCGATGCGCCGACCTATGTTTTTATGATCACCCTGCTTGAGGAGCTGCGTCGCCAGGTGAGGTTCAGCGGCGCGGCGCGGGCGCTGGCGGACGCGGCGATTGTGCGGCTCGCTATGAGCCACCAGTTCACTGATATTCGTGACCTCATCGAACGTCTCGACAACGAGGGCGGAACGCCGGTGTCACAACCGGGGTCGCGAGGTCCAAAAAAAAAAGAAGCCGCTAGCGGCGTTACAGCCGGATCCGTAAGGGCGATCGGCACTCAGCCGCAGCCTTTGGCCGGGCAACGCTCGGATCATCCGGTTGAGCGTCAAGCCACTGTGTCCGGTCCGGCACATGAAATAAGCTCCGCCGAGTGGCAGCGGGCGGCCCAGGATTCGCTGGTGATGCGGGTCAAGGAGGCGGTGGACGGAACCTTGCGGGACGTCCGCCCGGTGGTTCAGCGAAGAAACCAGGTGGAGCCGGCCGACAGTGAAGCCGACGACACGGGCGATGTCGAGCAGCCGGTGACGGTCAAGGAGTAGCAAGTGATGTTCGGTAATCTCGGGAACCTTGCGGGCATTTTGAAATCGGCGAAGGAGATGCAAGGCCAGATGGCCAAGTTGCAAGAGGAACTCGCCGGCCGGCGGTACGAAGGTGATGCGGGTGGCGGAATGGTGCTGGCCACCGTGAACGGGAAAGGCACGATCGTGAACATCAAGATCGATCCGCAGGCCGTCGGGGATGTGGAGCTGCTCGAGGATCTGGTCAAGGCCGCCGTCGGCGCAGCCGTCACGAAATCTCAGGAGGCGATGAAGAGCGAACTGGCGTCGCTGACGGGTGGGCTGAATCTGCCGGGCCTGACCGAGATGTTAGGCGGCGGTTAGCACCGTGTTTAACAGATTCCACGACAAAGCGATCCGCGGACTCGAAGTCCGCGCGGATGTGCCGTGCTCGATATCATTTGAACGCCGCGAAATACCGCGCGGATTAAGGACTGCGGCTCGGTGAGGTTTGTCAGCCGGTTGCGAGCAAAGCGATGAGCAGCGATTCGATTGAGTCACTCGCCCGTCTCACCGAGGCGCTTCAGAAGCTGCCCGGTATCGGTCCGAGAAGTGCCGAAAGATTGGCATTCCATATTCTGCGTGAGCCTCGCGCGTTTGCCGCTGGGTTGGCACAAACGATCCTCGACGTCAAGGACAAGATCATCCACTGCCGGACCTGCTACAACCTTACCGAAACCGATCCGTGCGCCATCTGCGCGGACCCGAACCGGGATCAGGGGGTAATCTGGGTCGTGGAGCAACCGAAGGATCTGTTGGCGCTGGAGGCGACCGGCCTTATTCGCGGCACGTATCACGTGCTGATGGGTCACATCGCGCCGTTGGAAGGTGTTGAACCGGCGGACTTGACCATCGACGCGCTTGTCGAACGGGTACGATCCGGACGAGTGCGTGAGGTCGTGCTCGCCTTGAATCCGACGATCGACGGTGACGGAACGGCGTTGCACCTTCAGAGTCTGCTGAGTGAGTTCGATGTTGCGGTGACTCGCCCGGCCCGGGGTCTGGCCGTCGGGTCACAACTCGAATATGCGACCGTGGGGATGCTCGAAGCAGCCATCCGCGCTCGCACGTCCATGTGAGAGTCTCGGAGACCCGACACAACCCGTGGGACCGCCATTCGAGTCGGCCGGAAGGCACGCTGAAAAACCTGTCTTCCGTGGTTTCGTTGGACGCTGTCGTGATGGACCTTTGTCCAAATGGGCGAGTTACTGGGGGGTTCGTGTGCTATAATAGTCGAGCCATCCATGCGGCCGGTATACACGTCCGATAAATGGGTGGGAGCTTACAACGTGGAAAGCAGGTGAATCCTCGCAGCGTCTTGATGATGATGCACGTGCGCTGCGGATGGCTCGATCGGTTTGATTCGGGACGGGATGGATGTCGCAGTCTTTGACCCAATACCTTGGCCAGCAGATGCGACTGGAGCAGAGGCTCACGCCGCAACTCATCCAGTCCATGGCCATCTTGCAGAAACCCGTCGCCGATCTCGAGGCCTACATCGAAAGCGCACTGGAAAGCAACGCCGCACTGGAACTGGCTGAACCACAGCAGCCTGAGCCCAAACCTGGTGAACGGGATGGTGGCGACAGGCCCGAGAAACGGGAGGATCGTGACGATCGCAGCTTCGCCAGGCTCGACCGTCTGTCCAGGGACTATGACCTGGATCTGAACGATCGTCCGCCGTCCAGAGCACGTCGTCTGTCATCCGGCAATGACCGTGACGCGAAGATGGGTGCGATGGCGAACACGGCTGGGCGCCAGATCGACCTCAATGAGCATCTGCTTGGACAATGGGCGCTGGTCGAAATGGACAAGGAGATGCGCCGGGCGGGCGAGGCGATAATCAACTACCTGGACCCGGACGGATATCTGCGGGTACGCCTGGAAGAGATCGGTGAAAGTGTACGTCCCACGATCCGTCCCGACGTATTGAAAAGGGCGTTTGAGGAGATTCACCGACTTGATCCGCCGGGGATCGGTGCACGGGACCCGGTAGAGTGCCTCTTGCTCCAGCTCGATACGTTGCCCGGGGACAACGGCCTGGAACGGACCTTGATCGAGCGTCATCTTGATGACATTACGCACAACCGGCTCCCTGCCATAGCCAAGGCGACCGGCTGCTCAATCGGTGAGATCAACGAAGCGATCAAGGCGATGCGATCCACTCTCTGCCTGCATCCCGGTTTCCTGGTGGGCGATCGATCCATCCCGACCATTCGCCCGGATGTCATCGTGGACTACGCGGAAACGGGTGGTGGGCTGACCGTGCGTTTGGCTCGCGGAAACATGCCCAAACTGCGCATCCGGGAGGATGTCGTCGCGATGGCGAAGTCCAAGGAGAACGGGAAGGAGACGCGCGACTTCGCCCGCAAACACGTCGAAGAGGCGTCGGCGCTTATCGACGCGGTCAGGTTCCGCCGGGGCCGGTTGCTTGAGGTCGCACGGGCGATCATCGAGAAACAGCGCGACTTCTTCGACGTCGGGCCGGAAAAGTTGAAGATCCTGCGCATGAGCGATCTGGCGGATGAACTGGGGTGCGATCCATCAACGATCAGCCGCACGGTCGCGGACAAATATATGCAGACGCCGCGTGGGATCTATCCGCTTCGTTATTTCTTCACCGGCGGGACCGAGACGCAGGACGGTGAGAGCATGGGCTGGGATCGGGTCAAAACCCGCGTGTGCGAACTCATCGACACGGAGGACAAAAACTCACCGCTCAACGACGACCGGATCACCGCTCTGCTGAAAAAGGAAGGGATCGAGATTTCTCGACGAACGGTGGCGAAATACCGTCAACAGCTTGACATACCCGCCGCGCGGCAGCGACGTAAGTTTACCTGATCGTCCGGACCCGTCGTCACTGCTATCATTGCGTGGGGCATTCACACCTTTTGACGGACTGGCGGCACTATGCTGAATATCGGTTCCATTCGACTCGATGTGCCCTTTGTGCAGGCGGCGATGAGCGGCTACAGCGATCTGCCGATGCGCCGCCTCGCCCGGCGGTACGGTGCGCCTTACACGATCAATGAGGTCGTCCTCGACAAACTCGTGGTGCAGCGCGGCAGGAAGCACATGCAAATCCTTCAGGTACCCGATGACGACCATCCCGTCGGTGGGCAGTTGATGGGCGCCGGACCGGACGACTTCGCACCGGCCGCCGTTGCCATGGCCGGTGCGGGGTACGACGTGATCGACATCAACTTCGCCTGCCCGGTCAGAAAGGTGCTTGCCCGGCGTCGCGGAGGTTTTTTGCTGTCACAGCCTGACACCGCCCTGTCCATCATCCGCCGCGTCTTCGATGCGATCGGCTCGACACATCCGGTAACCGTGAAGATGCGCCGCGGCACGGATAACACACAGCAGGCCGAGCGGAACTTCTTTGAGATAATGGATGGTGCGTTTGAGATCGGCGTATCAGCGGTGACGCTGCACGGGCGGACCGTCGTCCAGCGATATGCGAGCTCGAGTCAATGGTCGTTCCTGGCGAAGGTCAAGCGGCACGTTGGAGACCGTGTGATTCTGGGCAGCGGCGATCTGTTCACGGCCGATGCCTGCGTGCGGATGATTCATGAGACCGGCGTCGACGGTGTTACTATCGCCCGGGGCTGCATCGGCAATCCGTGGATCTTCGATGAGTGCCGCGCACTATGGCGGGGCGACGCATTGCCGCCGCCGCCTTCGATCGGTGAGCAACGAACGGCCATCGTCGACCACTGGTCCGATATGGTCGAGACGTATGGCGACACCCACGCCGCCAAGGTCATGCGGAAATTCGGCATCAAGTACTCGGAGCATCACCCGCTCGCCAGACAGGTTCGCGACGCCTTCATCGCGACCAGGACACCGGATGATATCCACCGCCTTCTCGACACGTGGTACAATCCGACAACCGACTGGCCGGCGGTACGGCGACGCGACGGACATGGTGATCTGGTCGCGGCCGGGGCGACACCATGACGGAACGTCCGACCGGTCCACCGATCTCAACCCCGCACATTGTATGGCCGTGATCTCGACACTGTTATTTGAGAATGTGTGGCTGCTGCTTGTTACCCTGGTTGCGATCCAGTTCACGCTGATCGCATTCTGGTCGTGGCGGCGCACACGACGGTCGGCCCGGGCCGTGTGGGCAGGCTTCGCCGCAGTGCCAGTTTTGCTGTTACTCTCCATCGTCGTTGTGACGCCGCGGGAGCGGATCATCGGCCTCTGTCGCGATCTGGCCGTTATGGTCGACGAGGGCAATGTCGTCGCCATCCGCGAACATCTCGCCGAGGATTTCGAAGCCGCCGGGATGAATCGAGACGAGTTCCTGGACCGAGTCGAGCAAACCCTCACGCTCTACCACGTGGATGACGCGAGATTGCGCGGATTCGACATCACCTTATCTCGGAATGTCGAGGCCGTTGCGGTCTTCAACGCCGTCTGCCGTGTGCGATCGGTCGACGCCTTTTTGGATCGGCTGATTTCGCGATGGCGGTTGACGTTCAGTGGTGCAGGACGGATCTGGCGGATCACAAGGATCGAAACGATTCCCACCCCATTCTCACCGATTCACGATCTGCGTGACTGGCTCCGCTGACGCATGTCGCCCGGCTCTCAGTTCGCAACGACCGGGCGAGGTTGGAGTTTGGGCGGCCCCGGGTCCCTGCCAGAGTGTGCAGCCATGCTCTAAATGGTCACTCGTGGTCGCCGCGAGGCCTCCGACATGGCTTTCCTCGTAGTCGGAGCCGTCAACCGGATTGGCCGAATCGCGGGCGGATATCAAGCCGCGATTTGCCATCGTTGTGCTTCTACGGCATTTTATGCGGATCGGCATAACAACTTCGCCCCCTGGATTACCTCAAAGCCCGTCGATCGGACTTAAGGTCGACCGTGTCCGGATTACAGGCGCGTTGCTGCGTAGGTCAAACTCGCGACATTAAAAAGCGATTCCCCAGCTCCTACCTTCTGCTCTTAAGCTCAAGGCGAAGGTTGTGTGTACGCCGCGCGAAGTCGTTTCCGTAGCTCGGATCGCAGCAGAGCGGCCTCACGCCGACTGCATTCGATCACCGCTCGTACGTACTTGCCCCGCCAGAAGGTGCGCCACCGTCCGACGTCAAGGACTAAGCACCAGAGATTCTTCCCAACTCGCCAGAAGAGCAGTCTTGAGAACTCCGTCCAGGGAATGAAGTTCGGTTGTCCCGAGCCTTTGCGTTGACTCGCTCCGAGCGAAGAAAACAGTAACTGCACAGTTCCGCCACGCTGTTGTCGGACATCTCGTCTGCGCACCCAGCTGACGATTGCCCAAGGTATGCTGGCAAGAAGGATTATCCAGTAGACGACGGGCACCGACATCAAAAGCTGGTACCCATGCCGAATGATGACATAAACGAGGAAGCCCAGGAAAGCGCCTCCGGGGACGAGGGCCCCCCACAGGTTCGGGCGATCGGAGCTCCGAGGCCATCCGCAGACCATAAACATCGTTTCATCGTAGGTAAAGCCGCACTCCGGACAACGATGGCGCCGCTGCAATCCCCGGAGGTCGTATCCACACATGGGACAACCGCGTAGTTGGAGGATCGTGCGGGCCCCCGTCTCTGTGCTTTCTACCGCAAGCGGGCGCATTCCAGATGGCGCGGTAACAATGTGCCCGGACCGGATGCGGTTTTTGATCTTCGGCAGACGCTCATAGTAGCTACTGCCGACGGCTGGTGTAGTTTCTTTGGCAGCCCTCTCCGCCGGTTGCGTCTCAGGTTGGCAGCGAGAGAGAGCCTGAACTACAGCCTGACCTTCCCGGAGTCGTTCGCGGCTCGACACACGGTCCAACAAAGCCCGGCGCAACCGCTCGGCATTCTTGTAACGGAATACTGGATCCTTGCGTGTCGCCAGCTCAATCAACTCAACGACGGCGGGATGGATTTGCCTGGTGTCCAGCAGCTCGAATGGCAGCTCTTGCTTGGCATGTTGGTCGCGGACTTTGTTGACCGTTCCTATGAAAGGGACGCGACCGGTGAGCAATTCAAACAGCATAATACCACAGGCATAGACATCGGTGCGTGGGGAGATTCGCCCGGCAAACATCTCCGGTGCCATGTATGCAGGTGTGCCGCGCTGTCCGGTGCCGGGCCCGAGCATTGGGGTACAAGCCAGGCCGTAGTCGGTGACATAGACCTGGCCCTCATGGGCCAGCATCACATTAGCGGGTTTGACGTCGCCGTGCACGATTCCCCGTCGATGAAGTGCACTGAGCGCCTCCGTTACCGTACTGAGGACCGCCATTGCGTCGGTCACACCAAGAGCTCCTAACCGCTTCAGAACTGCCGCAAGCGAGGTACCGTCAATGAACTGGAGCACGAGATAGGGGATGTTCTGGACGACATCGGCGTGATAGATCGCAGTCAGGGCCGGATGGTGCACGGCCGCAGCGATGCGCGCTTCCTCAAGAAACCGCTTGGACTTGGGGTCGTCGGAGTTGGCGACTACGCTTAAAAGGAACTTTACGGCAACGTCCCGGTGAAGAAAGTGATGCCAACCGAGATACACAACTCCCATTCCCCCGCGCCCCAGCTCGCGAACGAGACGGATAGGGCCCAAGTTGCGCGGGAGGATAACGGTTCCTTCGGTCCGTTCTCTTGCGCCGGTCTGCGTCAGCGTAACTGTCTCGGTGCCACTGGGACCCATTATCCAGGATTCTCCATTGGCGCGGACTTCGATCGTCATTCTACCGCATGAAGCCTCTCAACCGACATTTCCCATTTGGCCCTTGTGTGAACAACCTTAGCGGGCCCAGCAACCATCGTATAGATGCCAACCGTTGGTTTCAACGCCTCTACCATCGACAACACCCTTGTTCCATCGCGTTTCGTGGCGTTTGCGAGCGGTGCGGTTCTGTAACTGACTGCCCAACGGTCATCCGACGGGTATTCAGGACCTGACCACCACCGAGGACGGTTCATACTACCTCAACGGCGCAACGAGCGATACCGCGTTGCTAGCCGTCATGCGTGAGCCGGACGCCACTTGGGTGATTCCGTCGAAAGACGAGTGCTACAAGGCGGCGTACCATTACAACGACGGTGTGACGGGGAACTAATGGGATTACCAAACAGAATCGAACACGGCACCGACTCCCGAGGCTCCAGCAGGCACCGACATGACAAACGGCTCGGCGAACTACTACGACAGCGATTGGGCGATAGGCGCTCCGTACTACCGAACCGAGATTGGCGCCTACGACGCCAAAGCGTCGGACAGCCCGTATGGCACCTTCAACCAGGCCGGGAACGTGTGGTAGTGGAACGAGGCTGTAATCGGTTCGTGTCGCGGTCTGCGCGGCGGTTCGTTCTACGGCCCCGGTTACAGCCTGCGCGGCCTACCGCGGCAGCTTATACCCGACGTACGAGGTCTACGTCCTCGGTCTTCGTGTCGCCGAAGTTTCTGAGCCAGGCCCCGACATCCCGACCCTTTCGGAATGGGGTGTTGTTATGATGGCCTTGCTCGTGTTGACGGCGGGGACGCAGGTATGGGCGAGGCGTGGTTCGGCTCTAGAGGGAACGCATACTTTGCGCACACAGAACCTACTTTGCACACGGGATATACGACGAACGATCCTTGTCCGACCCGTGGTTCCCGATGAGCAGGTCGTTCAAAGAGCGCGGTTCTGCGCAGATTCAATTGTCGTCCAAACCTCCTTCGAACACTAATCGAGCAGTGATCTGCCAGGCGTCGATTGGCATCGGTTCAGACATCAAGGTGTTGTCCAGTGGCGCCAAGTGGGTCACCTACCGTGGACCCGCTCTCCGAAGCTCGTCGTCGATTCTCGGCCGCGCTCATCCTCCCCTCGCGTTACGCCCTGCGGGGTGGTGTTGAGCGAGCTGGAATCGTCGTCCGTGCTACTGGCTGAATCACCCTCACTGTCAGTTGGCTGATTTTCCGTTTCGTCTCCCATGTATGATTTCTCCAAAGCCTCTAGGCTGTGTTCGTGACAGTTGTTTTTCTTAGGCGCCATAAGATCGACGGCACTCGCTGCCACTAGGCAGAGAACCGTCACCGGGAACCCGACCTTCAGCGAACAGTTCAAGCGTC
>CAZJTP010000031.1:0-28778 GCA_964548955.1 uncultured Phycisphaeraceae bacterium | reverse complement strand
GAGCTGCCCTCGTGTGTGCTGGATAGATCATGACCATGTGGCGCTGTAGTATTATGATGAGCCGGGACATGCACATGAGTTGACCTTTTCCTGCTACCAGCGATCACCACTGCTTTCTGAACAGATGTATTGCGTGTTGCTGTCTCAAAGCATCGACCGAGCGATCAAGAAGCAGGAGTTCGAGCTTATCACGTTTGTGTACATGCCGGAGCATGTGCACATGATCGTCTTTCCGGTGACGCCCGAAGCCCGAGTGGCACGACTGCTGTTCGGCATCAAGCGGCCATTTTCCACCCGGGCCAAGCAACTCATGCTTCAAACCGACGAGCTCATGGTCCGTCGGTTGACGATCCGAGAGCGGCCGGGAAGATCTGTATTTCGATTCTGGCAGGAGGGCGGCGGCTATGATCGAAACATCACGAACGAGGATACACTACGAAGGGCGGTTGAGTATCTGCACAACAATCCCGTTCGCCGAGGACTCTGCAAGTCGCCCGACCGATGGAAATGGTCGAGCTGGCCGTACTACTTCGAACCCGACCGTTGGCCTGATCCCGATCTGCCGGAGATTCACGGCTTCCCGGGTTGACAGTCCGCCACCTCGGCTGGAACCATAAGCACTGGTGGACAAACCACCGGAGGCACCCCGGAGAATCCCACAGCGCAGCAGAACGGCCGGCGATACATACCGGCCGTTTCCTTCGCTGCTACCATTCACTCGGTGGTTAACCAGAGCGCTTCCACTCGCTGCGGCTAAGTCACGAGGCTTTTGATATCTTCCGGTGTGATTCTACCCGCCCGCTTGTCGAGCTTCCGGCTCAACCAGCTCATAACGACGGGCGTGTAGGGAAGACTACCCGCTGCAACCTTTTCGAGCATCCGTGCATCACGCCGCACCCGCTCCTTGTTCTTGACGATCTTGTTCCGCGTCGTCGTCTCTGCGGCGTCCGCTCGTCTCCTGCGCCTAAGCGCACTGCGATGCATGCCCATTGTAGAACCTCCGTTGCGGAACACACGAAAGCCCGGCATTCTGGTGATCTCGACGAGTCGGGTCAAGACATCCGGGCAAAAAAGGTTTGCTCTATTCGCTGCGATGCCGATGCGGCCGGATTGCGTTTTGTCGTAACCTATGTAATTGAAAAGAGTTACGGCATCTCATGCGATTGCAACGTCACATGCTGCTCTACTTTGGTCAGGGCGGAAAGTAGCTCGCCGCCGGTTACCGGCTCGTGCGAAAGACCATAAAGCAGAACGCCCTCGTCGACGCAGGCCTTCAGCGCGTACCGGCGGTCGCCAAGACCCGTCTTCGACGCAAGTATCTCGTTGAGGCTTGGCGCCCCGTCGCAAACCGTCCGGAGCATGTACGCCAGAGTTCCCTTGTCGAGGATTCGGCCGGACCTAAGCCGCCACGCCGCCTTGACCGCCCCGCGTCCGCGCAGCTCCTCGTATCGCTTCTCGAACGTTGGCCATTGGGTGCTGTCGCCGGTGAGCAACAAGACGGCTCGCATCCCTTCATCGACCGTTACGACGGGCATGGTCGCGAGGTAGTGAAGAAACGACACGTCATCGAGTGACGCTTCGTCCTGTTCAGGTTGGAAGGTGCGACGGGGCATCGTGCAGCCGTTGTCAAGGACCATCATGCACACGAATAGTCCGGCAACCGCAAACCGGACGAAATGCCGGCGCGTTCCACGTTGGGGCACCACGCTCGCCATTGTCGATGCATCCATGTCAAAAGCTCCATGTCATCCCGACGAGGAAGAAGCTACGTGTTCCACGGTTGCTGAATGCCCGGCCTGGGAAGAACACGCCCAGCCGCGCCGTCCACGCCAGGTCGCCGGTGATCCGCCAGTTGGCGTAATAGTCCATCTCCCACCCCAGGTAGCCGGATCGACGGTCTGCCGTCGGATCAGATACAGCCGCGTACCGGTGGTGCTTGTAGTACAGATACCAGTCGGTGCCCAGCTCGAAGCGTTTGAGCCGGCTGTGATCCGGCCAGGGATAGCACGAGGCGCCGGCCCGCCACATGTGCAGGTTGCCGTAGCGCGGAGCAAATGACAAACCAGTGTCACGGTATCCGAAGCCTACAAAGCCGGTATCATCCCGGTCGCCATAGTTGCTGCCCACCGTATTGGTAGGGCTGACCGGGCGATCCGGATCGCCGCTGCCGAAGAGGTACTCAACCGATGCCCTTGCCCTGTGCTCGCCGGGGAAGAGATACTCGAGCTGAGTCTGAACCGCCCAGGCGTCGATGTCGTTGTCATGGAGAAACTGGCGGTGCCCGAAGCTGCGGCCCGTCTCGTAGATCCACTCCGTCGTGTATCGCAGGCCCTTGCCGAACTCGCCCGTCGATCCGAGCCCCACGTAAGATGAGTCGTAGTCGAACTTCTGGAACGGCTGGAAAGCGGTTTCCCGGTTGTGATCGCGTTGTCGGAATGTGTACAGGAAAGGCTCATGACGCTCGAACCCGAGGTATTTGATCTGCGCACCGAGAAAGTCGCGTCGGGTGCGACCGGCGGTGCGCGACAGGTCGAAGTCCTGGCTGCTGCCAACGGTCTTGCCGGCGAAACCGGTGAGCTCCCATGACCGGTAGGTGCCGCAAACCGACACATGATCCAGAGGCGTGGCAAGTGCCACACCGGCGCCGAACAGCACGAGATTCCGTCCGGCTGTAACCACCACGTTGTAGTCAAGCCGCCGGTCTTGATACGCGCGGACCGCCCTGGCAAGATCAAACCGGTAGTACCCTCGTTCGAGGTTGGGCCCCTCCACGTCATTATCGTTGCCGTCGTACGCGTCGCCGCTGTTGAAATCGAGCAGACTCAGCCGCGTGCGCGCGTATAACTCATGGGCGCGATCATCGATGACCAGGCGGGTCCACAGGCGCAGATCGTGACGGCGCAGTGTCCGCGAGCTTTCCACCCCGTCGTCAAAGACGAACAGGTGCAGGCTGTACCATCCTCCCCAGTCGAAAAGGGCGCGAACGGAATCACCAACCTCTGCGTCGAATTGACGTCGGAGGCGTTCTTCGACCGCCCGTTGTTGATTCAGGAATGAATCGGGATCGCGGCGCGAGGGCGCTGTCTGGGCCGTTGCAGTGCTCGCGAGGCTTTGAGCGATAACACACAGCGCCAACACCAGGCACAGCAATCGGGGCGTACGTCTTTCTTGTGAGCACGGTTCGACCACGCCAAGCTCCCCCGAGCAGGTTCCCATCCTGACAGCGCGGCAGCGAAAGATCAACAACGGAATCCGTTGGCTGGCTAACCGTGCGTGGTCAACCTCTATGGCACATACGAATAATTCGTGTCTTTCCGTAGCGGTCGGCGTCCCCGCCGGCCGTCGTGCGCAATAACGCTTGCCCGGGGAAACGGCCTGCGAGGACGCAGGCCGCTACAATCTCAGGAGGACGATACGATGACACAATGCCACAAAATATGACGACACCCAGCTAACCGCTTGCGGGCTGAAGTGTCTAATCGTGTGCGTGGGTAGGCGGTGTCCCGATCGCCAATCCGGCTGAACCCAGGTAGGGTGAACGAATGTTGGGGGCATTTTTCATTTTAGGGATGGTGATTACCGGTCCGCTGAGCCAACCAGTGGTGCAGCCGCCGGGCTGTGTGATACGGGCGACCGGAGTGGGTCACCCACCGCCGGGCATGACCGGCGGACGGGCGCGGCTGATGGCCCGGCGCGCTGCGGAGGTATGGGCGGTACGGAACCTTGTGACGAAGCTCGGCTGTCGTGGCCGTGCAACGATTCGCGGCTTTCACTATGCAGCCACCACCTACCGCGCCGATGGTTCCGTCGAGGTCGTGGTTGAATACGTGGTGAACGCTTCGGCCACCGGGTGTTGTACAACCGGTGTCGATCGGGGCGGGAAGCGCCTCCACGCATCGCGTTGGTGCCCGCCGGATAGACCCCCTGCTTATGACAGCTCCTGACGAGAGCCATCGGAGACTGGCCTTGCCTACCTGTCTGCTGACCGACTGGATAGTCGGTCCCGCATGAGAAAGTCGATCCCAAAGGAGAAATCGGTCCCACACGTTTTCTCAGACGGTCTGATTTTTCGTCGCCGCAACGCCGACGGGTGTGCCGGCCACCGTGAGTTCAACGCGGTTCCGACCGGCGCACTTGGCTGCATAGAGCTGAGCATCAGCGGCTTTGATGATGTTGCACGCGTCTTTGGCGTCGACCAGGTCCGTGAAGACGGCTACACCAACGCTGATCGTGACGCTGAGACTCCTGCCGTCCCACGGCACAGACAGGTCCTCGACACTTTGCCGTAGTCGTTCTGCCAGATGGATGACACCGTCCTCGGCCGTACCGGGTGCGATGACCGTGAATTCCTCCCCGCCGTAGCGAGCTACATAGTCGACCTTCCGGATGTTCTCGTCGAGCAGGCGGGCAACGGCCTGAAGCACCCGATCACCGGCCTGGTGCCCGTAGGTGTCGTTGAAGGCCTTGAACCGGTCCACGTCGATCATCAGCAACGCAAATGGCGTCCCGGACCGCGCCGACCGCTCGAGTTCCAACGACATGCGTGCGTCGAACGCCGCGCGGTTTCCAACCCCCGTGAGCGCATCGGTCGTGGCGCGCCGCAACAACTCCTCCTGCTGTACAGCCATACTCTGGTTCTCGAGATGCATGGCCATGCTTAACTCCGCGAGACGTTCACGTACGTCCACCTCGATCTGTTCAATCGAACGCATCCCGGCCTTGGGCAGCTCAAGGAGTTCCCGCGTGCGTTCGATCTCCCCGGCAATCTCATTCATCGCGGTGAGGCACTGCTCGGCCTGCAGCTTGAGGTGGCGCTCAGCAGCCTCAACAAACAGACTTGTCTCGGGTGACTCATCTCGACCCTCGGGGCATATTATGCCGGCAGCGAGTTCACCAACGTGCAGGAGTGCGGCAAGCGCGGGTTCTTCCGGGCTGCCGTCGAGATTGCGAAAGGTCTCAATGGCGTGACAGAGCGTTTCCGGAATGCCCCATTTTCTCAGCAGCCAGGCCCCGACCAGGGTATACGTTCCGCCCAAGGCCGCTTGTTCCAACTTTGGTAGATCGGCCGGTATCCGGCGCGCCGCAGCCAGAACCTTCGAGTACTCGTCCGGCAATGCGCCGGCGAGCGTCGAGCGCCCGATCTGGCTTAACAGGCCGGCCAGAAACGCCTCTTGAGACGAACCATTGCAGGTCGTTTCGGAAAGGACTTTGGCGGCAATGCCGCAGCCCAATGATTGGATAGCGAATCGCTTGTGGTCGAAGCCACCACACGTCTTACCCCCGTGCGACGAAAGCACCGAAAACGACAGGGCCATCATCTTGACACCCCGCACGCCGACCAGCGCGACGGCTTGCTGGAGGGATGTGACCTGCCGCGCCACTCCCGCCAGAGGGGAGTTGACGAATCGCAGAATCTTGGCGGACAGACCCGGATCGAGCGCAATCGTTTCGGTGACCTCCCGCACCAATACGTCCGCCCGCTGCGTCAGGTCCAGTAATCGAACCACCACGGCGGGCAGCGTTGGCAGTTGCCCGGTCGCCTCCAATCGCTTGAACAATGCCTCCGTCATTGACTCACGTACTCCCGTCTACGTGTACTGGGTGTGCTAAATGCTCCACATTTCAGACGCATCCGACGACCCGGCAGCAGCCCCACCGGCGCCTAATGTTCCGCGATGGTCGGCTTCGCACGTCTCGACTTTTTTTGCAGGCGTGCCGCTTGGGGAGTGCCCTCCGGTTCGCATCACCGCATCCTGCAGCCGTTGTCCTACGCACCGCCGGGGTGTGGAAACGTAAGACTCACCAACCCTCGCTGGGGACGGTGGATGGCGACATCCTCGGCTTATCGACTCGTGAGAGTGTGTGCCAACGACCCGGGCAGGAAGCATTCCCCCGGCCTTTCTCAGTGATTAAATGTTACTATGACTGAATAGTACATTGTCACTGTAACGGTCGCCATCCCTGTCTGGAGGCTCATCGGCACACGGGGAAAGTTACTTGAGGCATCTACCCTAGATGGAAACCACTATTTGATGCACGAATCCGGACCGCGAGCGAGAAGGCATCACGCAAGGCAAGCTTGCCGTGCAGCGGGCAGCTCAGGGCGTGCCGATCTCCCGTCTGATCGGAGCGCGAGTGCAACCGAGTACAACTGAATGTTCGCTTTCAGTCATAACCAATCAGGAGCACCTCACGCGTGCGGCGGTTGGTTGAGAGGGCGTACTGATAGGACGGTCCGTCGATGACGCGAATATGTCGCTTGACGTTGCGGAGCATGTCGCCCAGTTCGTCGATCGAGGGAATGCCGTCGCTGCGATAGGACACGACGAGAATGCTATCGCGGAACCGCTCGAACAGGCGGCGAAACACGTTACGACACGAGCTGGCGTCCGACCAGGGATCGTGCTCGCGAATCAGCCGCCTGTGCTTGGAATCGAAATCGACCATCGTGGGCCAATCGTCGTATCGGACCATCCCCTCAAGAAAGTGATAGAATTCACGGTAGTTCACGCCGATGCCGGAGTGGTTGATGTACGGCGTATCGATGTAAACGAGATCGTAACCCGGCTCGATCTGAAGCGCATCGTGGCAAATTGCGCGGCATTTGCCGCCCGAGTCGACGACGGCTGCGTTCGCCTGGCCGGTGAAAACCCTGAAGTGATCGACGAAGCTGCGATCCCAACCGGCCTTGTTCCCGAAGCTTCGCTCGACGTCGGCAGTGCGCATATAGAGGTTGTTGCGATGGAAGAGGTTGTACGGCCGCTTGACCATCGCGGCCTGAAACACGGCAAACCAGGCGACGGCCCGCTTGTAAGAGCACGCAAGTCGGCGGATGTTGCCAACGGCTATATCAAGCCAGCGATTCTCCTCGTTCGTGAAGTAGATCCCTGCAAACGTACGCTCGATGAAGTCACCGTATTCCGCATCCGCTTGCTTGGCACCTATCGCCTCAATCTCCTCGTCGTCAAGCCGGGCCGCATCGTTCTCGATCAGGGCGAGACCGATCTGGTGATTGAACGCGAGAAGATCATTGTACGTAACCTGCTTCCCCGCGCACTTGAGCGCATAGGACACGGCACCGGTGCCGCCGAAAGCGTCGAGTACGGTTGTAAACTCATAGTTGCGCATACCCGTAAGGATCGCGCCGGCGAGCTTGCGTTTGCTCCCCTGATAGCGCGTCCTCGGGAAACAGTTGAATCCCGCTCTCGATTCGTTCACGAACGTTGAGGATCTCATCAGGCGGAAGCGGCGGAAGTATCGACAGAGTCGCAATGGTCATGCGAGCCGCTGACCTCAGGCGTGGGATTCCGCGCGGGCGTCAAGCCGCGGCTCACCGGCACGCCGCTGTATTGCAGTGCGGCCTGGACCAGCCCGACGAACATCGGTTGTGGACACAGCGGACGGCTGGTCAGCTCGGGGTGTGCCTGGGTCGCGATGAAGAACGGGTGCTGATCGGAAGGCAACTCGAGCGCGTGCATGATCGGATGCTCCGGGCTTCTCCCCGAGAAGACCAAGCCGTGATTCTCCAGCGTCTCGATGTGCTCGGGGTTGACCTCGTAGCGATGGCGGAAGCGAAGCCGGGTCCGCTCGGCGCCGTCGAAGAGTGTTGCTGTGTGGCTGCCGGCGGTCAGGACGACGTCGAAACCACCAAGGCGCATGTTGCCGCCAAGCCCTTCGATCTTCTTCTGTTCCGGCAGCACGTCGATGACGGGATGCGGACAGTCCGGTTCAAGCTCCGTACTGTTTGCGTGTGTCAGCCCGCAGACATGGCGAGCGTATTCAATGACCGCAAGCTGCATGCCGTAACAAATACCCAGATAGGGGATTTTGTTCTCCCGTACATGCCGGATACATGCCATCTTGCCGTCAACCCCGCGGGTGCCGAAGCCGCCCGGAACGATGACCCCGTGAATATTCTTGAGCCGGCTTGCCGCGTTCGCCTCGGTCAGGTCCGAGCTGTCCACCCATTCGAGTTGAACCTTGGCGCCCAGATGCGTGCCGGCGTGCTCAATCGCTTGAATGATGCTCGCGTAGCTGTCGCGGACCGTGGTGTACTTGCCGATGATCCCGATCGTGGCTGGATGTTCCGCCCCGCGGAAGCGCGAGATGTAGTCGTTCCATGTCCTTCGGGCGTCCTCCTCCGCCTCGATGTCGATGCGATCGGCGACGCTGAGCAAGTCGATCACGGCGGCATCGATCCCGGCGCCGCGTAGCATCTCCGGCACGACATACACGCTGTCGCGGTCGTGCATCGAGAAGATGCGATCCATCGGGACGTTGGCGAACAGGGCGATTTTCTCGCGCACCTTCTTGGTCACCGGTGACGAAGCGCGGCACGCGATGATGTGGGGATGGATGCCGGCGGCGTTGAGGAGCTTGAGGTTGACCTGCGCCGGTTTGGATTTCTGCTCGCCGAGAATCTGCGGCTCCACGATGTACGTCAGGGCGACGAAGCAGAAGTTCGCCGGTCCCTCCTCGTAGGACATCTCGCGGACCGCTTCGATGAAATAGGCGTTTTCGACGTCTCCGACGGTGCCGCCGATCTCCACGAACACGACATCCGCCTGGGTCGCCACCGCCAGTTCTCGCAGACGCAGCTTCACTTCGCCGGTGACGTGCGGGATCATCTGGACGTCCCGGCCTAGGTAACGCCCCTCGCGCTCCTTTTCGAGCACGGAGGAGAATATCTGCCCGCTCGTGCAGAAATTCAGGCGCGAAAGCTCGAGGTTGAGCATCCGCTCGTATGTGCCCAGGTCCATGTCGCACTCCATCCCGTCATCGAGCACGAACACCTCGCCATGACGGTACGGATTGAGCGTGCCGCTGTCGAGGTTGAGGTATCCCTCGAGCTTGATGGGTGCGACGGTCAGACCTTTATCCTGCAGAATCTTCGCGAGCGAACTGGAGAAGATGCCCTTGCCCAGTCCGCTCATCACCGTGCCGAAGACGACGACGTACTTCGTCTTGCCCGGCTCATAGCCGGTGGGCATTGGCGTGAAGAACTCCGTCTCGTCCGAAACGTGCCTTAAGGATTCGAGCGTGTTTTCGGGATTCATCTACTTTATCACCACATGACACGGCGGCGTTCCGCCGTGAATCCAACCGACTGACTCCCACCAAACCCACCGAGCCGCAGGCTCGCTATGAAAAAACGACACTCACTCGAAAGACTGCGGCTCACTCCGCGCGGCTCAATGCCCGCCGTTCGCCCACTGTGCGCTTCACAAAGGCTGCGTAATCCTCCGGCGTGTCAATCCCGATGAACGAATTCTCGACAACCACCACGCCGACCGGTAATCCGTGCTCCAACCAACGGAGCTGCTCCAACGACTCCGCCCGCTCCAACGGTGTGCGTTTGAGCACACCACCGGTAATGGTTCGCAGGACATCCGTGCGAAATGCATACACGCCCAGATGCAACAGCCACCGCGACGGCCGATCGATCGCGCCGCCGGTCTTACGCGGATACGGAATCGGACTCCGCGAAAAGTACAACGCCCGACCGCCTGTGTCCACGACCACTTTCACACAGTTAGGATCCAGCGGCGACCCCGGTCCCTCACGCGGTCCGTCATCGGCAAACGGCGCCGCCAGCGTCCCGATCCGGCACGAACCGGCATCCGCCTCCATCCGATCGAGCAGCCGATCGAGCACGCCCGAGTCTATTTCAGGTTCATCACCCTGCACGTTGAGCACAAGGTCGTCGTCCGCCAAACCCAATGTGGCTGCCACCTCGCCGATTCGATCGGTACCGGTGGCGTGGTCGGGTCGCGTCATGTAGACCTCACCGCCGAATGATTTCACAGCCCGGGCAATCCGGTCGTCATCGGTGGCGACAATCAGGCGATCGATCCGTCGGCACTCGCTTACGCGTTCGCACACATGTTGAATCAGGTATTTTCCGGTCTTATCGGCGAGAGGTTTTCCGGGGAAGCGGGTCGAGGCGTATCGGGCCGGGATCACCGCGATCGTGGTCAAACCGGCTCCTCCATGGGAGACAAATATTTCAAACAGTCTCGCATGGGCTTATGCTAACGTCACATATCTGCTTTGTCAAAGCGATTGTGGTAAACACAGCGGCTTTGTGGTGCCGTAGTAGCGGTTGAGCTGCCGGGTAGGTATAGTCTCGAAGATATCGGAGGCCTCTCATATGACGAACGAGTTTACCGGCGTGTTCGAGAGGGACGGTGAGTGGTACGTCGGTTATTGCCCGGAGATGCCCGGTGGCTTCGGCCAGGGCAGGATGCTCGAAGAATGCCGGGAAAGCCTTTGCGAGGCCATCAAGCTCATCCTCCAGGACCGCCGTGATCAGGGCCTGGCCGGTGTACCGCCTGACGCCATTCAAGAAACGGTGGTCGTCCATTGAAGCGAAGCGCTCTTCTCCGTCACCTCCGCAAACACGATTGTGCCCTTAAGAGAGAGGGCGCGAAGCACTCACTGTGGATCAATAAGGCCGATCATCTGGTCAGGGCCGTTCGAGGATAAAACTAGCAAGCCCCCTCGGAACAGCGCAGCCCATCAACCCATGATTCAATCAAAAGGAGTTGCGGAGGGCTGACAGCAGTAGGATGCGATTCCTTGGGAATGAGGGCGGCACGGCGTCAAGCACCTTGCGGTCGTCGGTGCACCACTGGCAATCTAGGAGTTGAGCGAGCCTGACGTAGGTCATGTCGTAGTGCTTCTTTGAGTAATCGACAGCTAGTTCGAGGGCCTCACACCCTTCGGATTCGGTGGCTTCACCGACATGTATTGGAAGGTTGAAGAGCTCGTGAGCGCAACGAAGAGCCCCTCCCTTCGTAAGCCTGGGGTGGTTAGTCGGTGGGACCCTCCGTTGGCAAGCTTTGGTCAGCAGACCACAGATTTCGTAAGTGAAGATGCGGGGAGCATGCACTTCGAGGTCGCCAGCGAGCAGGGCAATGAGTATGTCGTTGGCTGCGTCAGTATCAGTCTCAAAACGATCCTCGAGAAACCACTTTGCCGCGACGCTCGCATCAATGACCATACGTTCAGCCATCGTCGCGCAGCTCCCGGAGTGCTTCGAGAACATCGAATTCAACAGGCCCGATCTCTTCTCGCAAGCGCCGAATCCGGTCGTACGTGGCTAGTGCTTCCGGAGACATGCGGCGGAGTCGTTCGTCACGGTGGTGGCGACGGAGCAAGCTGGCAACTGAGCTTACAGTGGTCGACGTGGAGTTAGTCGCACGCGTAAGGCGCTCAATTGATTCGCCGAATTGCCAATTCCGTTCGTCAAAGGTGGTCCACGCCGCAACATGTGCCTCGTCCACGTCGGAGTAATCCTGGAGCGATTCGGGTGCATCCCAATGATCACCGGTCTGCAGATAGGCTACTCCGGATGGGACAAAGGTAACGGGAATCGTGCTGGATAGGATTTGGACGACGAGGTCTCGTTTGGTGCGTTCCACGTCGTGAGCGACGCGCTCGGGATCGACGCGAAACGGTTCGCGTGCGTCTGTGTCGGTTCGTCCTGTAACGTTGGTGTCGATTAGGTCCAGCATTGTCTCTTCTTAGTCCGCTAGAGCCTCGGTCAGTACTTCTCTGTAAATCGACCAGTCCGAGGTGACGTTCGTCAGGTGCTTGGCTACCTGTTCGTGCCCAGGGTGCATGTCGCAATCTCGATGGAAGTTTCCGTTGGCGATGAGGACCTTCTTCCTGTTCTTTTGGCCCCGTTCTTGAGCTTCGCCAGAGTCGAACGAGAGGGTGAATCGGCCTTCATTGCCAAGTAAATAGACTAATCGAACACCCGCTGCGCTCAACATCCTTTTCGAGCTGTGCCACGGGCCGGGTTTAACGAAACGGTTTTTCAGGTAGCCCTCGGGCGATTCCATCTCAAGGACACTCTGAAAATTGATACCGACCGCGGTGTAAAGCACGTGCGGGAGTATTCTTACGTAGCTCGTGGCAATCTCCGCCACCTTGCTCCTGGTCGGGCTGTCACCAGCGTCTATGTCGGTGACCTGGAGTTTATTGAGCTCCACAGCGACCGAAATCCCGCTTGTGTACCGAACGACAGCGAAGGGCGGCGTGGTCATGGTCTCGGCCACTTCCCACCCCCAGTCCTCAGGGACGATAGCATTTGCCCTCAAGAAATCCGGGTTGAGGATGGTCGGGTTGTGCACTTTGCCCACGACTACCGTTGAGAACTGAATCAACTGGGCCTCCATTGCATCTCTCCTGGATGCCGGGAGTCTAACACATCCGAGGCAGCCTTGCTACGCATCGTCGCCCCATCACGGTATCGGACAAGAACACTCGACGACTTTCTGTGTTCGGCGCACCAACCCAGGTCTCGGATAAGCGGGCGACGGCGGAACGTCCCCGTATGTCCATCTGCGCTGCCGAACCCGGTGCCTGTCCGCGACTCCTGGTGTGCGCCGCGACTCACGATCCCTTGCGGAGTCGACTTCTCAGCCCTTGAAAGGCCCATCTCGCCTTCGAGGACCTCGGTCTCGAACGGATATAAGGTGCTCCCCATCCAGGCCACACACCCCAAGTTGGCATAACGGTAAGGTCCTACTACCATGGAAACAGGTCATCGAACTTCGGTGGCTGTCGGCACAGGTTCTGGCGAGTGAGCCTCCACCGGCGCTGGGAACCTCGATCCATGCGATTGAAGCTTCATCATCAAATCCTTATCGCCATGATCATCGGGGCGGCCATCGGGCTTCCGCTGAACATCCTGGCCGGGACGGGGCGAATCCCAGAGAGCTGGCCACGCACGTTCGCGATGTACGGCAAGGGCGTCGGCGACGTCTTCCTGCGGCTGCTCTCCATGATCGTCGCACCGCTTATCCTCACGTCGCTCGTTTCAGGGGTTACCAGCTCGGGCAGCGTGAAAGGTCTCGGCCGGTTGGGCGGGCGGACGCTGTTGTACTACATGACCACCAGCATGATCGCCATCATCACGGGAATGCTCGTGTTCAACGTCATTCAGCCTGGCAAAGGCTCCAATCTGGCCATGCTGCAGGAAGGCACGGAGGCGGTCTCCACGGAGTTCATCGCAGAGAAACAAAGCCTGGGCGAGACGCTTTGGAGTCAGGTGTTCAACATCATCCCCGCCAACCCTTTCGCATCGCTGTCTGATCCCGGAAACCGCTCGATCCTCGGCGTCATCTTCTTCGCCATCATGTTCGGAGTGTTCATCAACATAGTGGGCGGCGAGGTGGGCGGACTGCTGACCAGGGTGTTCAGCGGCGCCTTCCAGGTCATGATGAAGATGACCATGTTCATCATCAAGGCCGCTCCGGTGGGCGTCCTCGGATTCATGCTGTACGCCTCGGCGGGGAAGGGACTGGAGGTCTTCAAAGCCCTTGGCTGGTATGCGCTGACGGTCGCAATCGGGCTGAGTATCCACGCCTTTGTGACCTTGCCGCTACTGCTGTTGCTGCTGGCGCGGCGCTCTCCGTGGGAGTATTTCCAGTCGATGTCCCCGGCGCTTTTGACCGCGTTCAGCACCGCAAGCAGCAACGGCACACTGCCTTTGACCTTGACCTGCGTCGAGGAGCGGGCCGGTATCAGCAACCGGATCAGTTCGTTTGTTCTGCCCCTGGGCGCCACCATCAACATGGACGGAACCGCGCTGTACGAGGCCGTTGCCGTCCTGTTTATCGCCCAGGTCAGCGGGAACGACCTGGTACTAACTCAACAGATCGTCGTCGCCATCACCGCGTTAATGGTCAGCGTTGGAGCAGCCGGTATCCCACACGCGGGGACGGTGATGATGGTCGTGGTCTTAAGCGCGGTCGGCCTCCCGATCGAGTACGTAGGTCTCATCCTGGCTGTGGATCGAATACTCGATATGTATCGGACGTCCATCAACGTTTGGAGCGACTCGACCGCGTGCGCCGTAGTAGCACGCTTTGAACCTACAGACTCCGGCTGAACAGGCACGTAGGTCGAGTAAAATGGCCCCGACACGTTCTCCCGGCGGGTCTGCTGATCCGCCCTACAACTCACTACCAGTGTAGTCCTTCGGCAAGACGCAGGCGGTCAAAACGCCCGTGCGACGTGAGCGTGCTGCACTCTGCCCATCACCCCAGACGGGAGATCAGGTACATCACCGCGATGAAACCCAGAATCCATGGGATGGCACGAACGAAGGCGAAGCCGAGCTGAATTGCGGCGTTGGCGGCGGACGGCGGCTTCGGCTCCTCCCGCGGGCTGCTCAGTTCATCCAAGAGTGACTCGAAGGACAGTTTCGTACTGGCTTCAAGGTCTTCGAGCATAGCTGAGGCGTTCGGGTAGCGGTCGGCGGCCTGTTCGGCGCAGGCCCGCGCGATGACATCGCTGACCCGCGATAGGTCCCACCGTGTACTGCCCCACAGGCAATCGTCGGGTAGGGCGGGGAACCGCTCGGGATCCTTGCCCGCCATCATTTCGTGAATCACCTTGCCGACCGCGTAGACATCGCCCGTCTTGTCCATCACCTTGTCGGGGGGCATGTATCGCGGTGTGCCGGCGCCCCGGCCGCTTTGCGGATCGGCGGTCATCACGCCGATGTCCGCCAGCTTCGGGTGGCGATTGACAAACACGATGTTGGTGGGCTTGATATCACGATGGACCAGATCGAGACCATGCAGCTTCGCCAAACCGCGGAGCAGACGAGCTCCAATCTCAATGGCCACGTCCACCTGAAGCCGTCCGATTCGAATGAGCGTTTCCAGCGTGAGCGGCCGGTAGTTCTCCGGTAGGTTGTCATGCACCGGTCGGAGTGTCGTCCGGTCGTCAGCGAGCTCCATCGTGTAGTAGAGATAGGGATCGACGACGCCGACGTGAAAAACGGTGATCAGGTAAGGATGCTGGCTCACCTTGCGGCAATAGACTTCAAGCGCGGTGCGTTCGCGGCAACGGATGCCGGCCCGCCGCATCCGCGCGATGTCGATCATCTTCAGTGCCCGGTAGACGCCGACTCGGTCGCGAACCACCCAAACCGATCCGTACGAGCCTTCGCCGCAGGGCAAGACTCGTTCATAGTCCGGGATGCTCCAATCGGTTGGACTGGTCGGATGGGTATGGCTGGCACCTTGATCGGCGCCGGCGCCTGTCCCGACAGGTGTGGAGGTCGGTATGGGCGTCCCATTGCAAGAACGCGGCGTACTCGATCTGGATTCGTGTCCGGATGTTGATGACATCAGTTTGTCGGACGCACTTGCCGGGTCGCTCTCCGGCATCGGATCGGGATTTGTACGTTCAGCACACACCGCCTGTCTTCCGTGTGGATTGTAGCGGAGAGTCACCCACCCCTTCCAGGGTGTTTCGATTGTTAAGCCGGCGGATTAGCAACAACTTGAAGCGTAAACGCGAATTCGGCAGGATTCCACGGCGTAAACGGTGTTCGGATCGCTGATCCGAGCCCCAAGCACCGGTGTGGGGTATGGGTTGGTCAATCACTCGCGACCCGTCGCTCGTTCTCCGGGCTCGGTTCAAGACTCTTCCCACAAACTTGACGCTTACCCACGGTGTCAGGCATTCCGATCGGAAGGGCGTCCGGCGGCGGTGCTTATCCTTCGGCTGAAAAGCTGACCGGCGCATCGTCACCTTGCTCGTGCGCGTCGTATTGGTCGCCTTCGGCGTTTTGGCGGGCCTTGCCGACCTTGTCGACAAGAATCTGCCAGGTTTCGCGTTCGAGGCGAAGCACTTTCAGTACATCATCGATGTGGCTGACGTCGCGTTGCACGCTGGCGTCGACCAGTTTGTGATACAAGAAACCGTATATCGAAGCCACACGCTCGCACAACTCGCGATTGACCTTGTGATTGAGGCCGTTTTGCATTTCGATGATGATGTGCTGTGCCCGTGTCAGCCTCTCATAGGAAGTCTCATAGTCCCTCTTCTCGATCGCATCGCGAGCCTGCAGAACGAATCGGATGCAGCCATCATACAGCATCAACTGAAGCTGCTCCGGTGTCGCGGTCATGACCGCGTCGCGGAGGTAAGGATTCTCTGATGCGCTGTTCATGGTGCGGATACTATCGGTCTGTCAGCGAAGCAGGATGACTTTGAACCACTCGGCTTGTTCGAAAGCCCGATAATCATCGGCCTTTGAGTAACCTAATGTGTCGTCATGCTTGAAGCTGCGGGTCGTATCATCGCCTGATATCGACGAGACCATGCCACTGGCGGCTTGCCCGCCGGTGGCCAGGGGCACCTATACATGCAGATCCAACATTGACGGCGCGCTAGCCACCGCTCATCTCGGCAAGCGCAACCAGGGCGTTCTGCTGGGCCTGCAACGCAGCCAGCGAAGACTCCAGAGCGACGAACTGAGCCTCGAGGCGGGCACGCTTGGCGTCCAACAGAACGTTCAAACCGTCGATCCGGTCGTTGAGCAACTCCTGTTGGTTGGACAGCAGGTCATCCTTGCGGGTGATGACGCCGTCGAAGTCACGCGTCAACTCCTCGAACATCTCCTGAAGAACGGCCGCGACACCCGTATTCTCCTCGGTGAAGAGCTGTTCCACAAGTTGGGGAGATTCCCCGTAGACGTTGTGGAACCGCTCCTCATCGAACGTCAGGCGGTTGCCCTCCCCGAGCCGGATGCCGACGGAAAAAAGTCCCAATACCGACTCGTCGACGCCTTCGAACCGTTTCATCATGGCGCGAAGCAACCGGGTTCGTACAAGATCGACAGTGCGATCGCCGAACAACGGGCCGCGCTCCAGCGTGTCGGAATTGAAGCTGGTGTTCTCGTCGATGGTATTCAATACGTCGTTGAACTTCTCAACGAACGTCTTGATGGATTCGACTATGCCATCGATATCCTGGGCAATCGTGACGGTAACGGGCTCATCGTCAACCGACAGAAGGTTCAACGTTACGCCTTCTACAACGCCCTCCATGGTGTTGGTCGGGCTCGATACGACAAGCGGATTCGTTGACGTCTCGTCCCCGATTACGATCACGGCGTCCTGCGGGCGGGAGATCGTGGTCAGACCGAGTTCGACACCAACGGAATCGATCACGAGTTCACCGCGTCGACCAGAGACCTCCGACGTGATCGTCAGGCTGTAGGGATTAATCGTCCCGCCGTGGTTGAGGACCGATGCCGTAAGCCCGGCAGCGGCCTCATTGATCTTCTTCGCGATTGCTTCAAGTGTGTCGTCGGCGTCGATATCGATGCGCGTTTCGAACGATCCGTCGACGAAGTTCTCGCCGGTCCGAGCCGTTCCCACCAACCGCAGGTCTTCGGCTGCACGACCGCCGTCGCGATCCTCAATCGCAAGCGGTAACGAACCGCCCGATGTGTCGATCACCACAATTCCGTCGCCGGTGTCGTTGATGCGGGCCTCGATCGTGTCCGGGACAGCGTGGTTGATGGCGTCGATAACGTCGCCGATGGTTTTGACAGTGTCGTTGAGCACGACCGGGTGGATTGCGCCGTTGGAGTCGGTGACCTGGAAGGTCCCGAGGGTGACGCCGCGGCCGCCGTTGAGATCCGAAAGTAGCGTCTGCCGGGAGATGTATTGGACCTGTAAATTACCGCCGTCTATGACATCGCCGTCATCATTCGTGAACAGACCCGCGATGCCCAAATCGGCGGTCAGCGTCCCGCTTACGTCCTCGATGATCACATGACCGCTGCCGCCCGACTCGTCGCGAAGGACAATGCCGTTGCCGGCCGTATTGACCGACGCCGCCAGCGATGTTGCATCGTCGAGGTTGATCAGATCGATCACATCCTGCAGGGTGTGTGCATTGGAAAAGTCAATTGTCGTAGTCCGTCCGGCGCGATCCGTGAGTCTGACCTCGCCGACTTCGACTCCGCCACCACCGTTTAGTGAATGCAGCAGCACGGTGTTGAGTCCGGCGAGCACGTGGCGCGATTCGTACGTCGCCACACCGTCGGCGCCCAGCAGGCCAAGATCGCGCGCCGCCGTCGATACGACACCACTCTCATCGCTCCCCGCGGTGACGGTGAGCGTATTGCCCAGCCCAAGCGCCCGCAGCACGATTCCGTTGCCGCCCTCGCTGATCGAGGCTTCGACGAACGAGTTATTACCTGACGCGAAGTTGATGGCGTTGATGACATCGCCGATTGTCTCGATGCGGTAGATGTCGTGGCCCTGGATCGACTCGCCGTCGACCTCGCCCGCGATTCCAAGATCAGCCGCCGCGAATCCCGAAACATCCTCGATCTTCAGCTTGTCGGCGTTCTCGGCGTCACTTGGGATGCCGGACGTATCCGTGATCTGAAAGAACGAATCTTCGTTGATCTGGATGACCGTCGCGCTGACGGATACGTCGGCTGCGTTGATCGCGTCGATCACATCCCTCACGCTACGCGCTCCGGAAAGGTCAATCCGGGCGGACTGCCCGCTCCGGTCGGTTATCTGAATAGTGCCCGGCCGGACGCCGTTTCCGCTGTTGAGCATCCTAAGATCGGTGTCAAGCTGCGTCGCGAGGATATTCGTCAGTGACACGGTAAAGTCGCCGAAGGCCGTGCTGAACTTCAGATCGGTGCCTGATCTGAACCGGCCGACACCGTTACCGTCGTTGAGCATGGTAAGCGACGTGGATGGCGAAAGACGGACGAGGTCATGCCCGTCGACACGGTCCACGGCTGCATTGACCGCGATTCCCAGGTCAGCCGCGGTCCATCCGCTTTCCTTGTCGGTGATGATCAGGTTCCCCAAGTCGCCGTCCGCGTTCTCGGTGCTGAGGTCCTCGACGACGATGCGGTCTCCGGTTGCACCGTGTGACGCCACACCGGTGACACTTGCCCGAACGTTGATCGTCGGGTTCGAGTTGATTGCCTTAAGGACGTCATCGATTGAAAGCGCGGTCGTAAGATCAATGTCCGCTGAGGCGCCGCTGCGGTCGGTGATGGTGATGACACCGTGCCTAACGCCGGCACCGCCGTTGATCGCGTCAAGCTCCGTACTTTTGTTCACCCGGCCATGGCCCATCTCGATGGCGAGACGGCCGATTCCGATGGGAGTGGTGTCGGCGTCGGCGAGCCCGCGGCTCATAAGCGAATGGTTGGTCACCAGCGAGCGGACACGGAAAGTGTAACTGCCCGGTGCAGCCGTATCCCCGGCATCGGCCGTCAGGACGCTCTCGTTCGTGCTTGCCGAGGTGAATCGTTTGAAGAAGGAAGATCGACCGAAGCCGGTGATCGCGTTTTGAACCGAGAGCAGCCGGGCGGACAGCTCCATAAAGGCGGCCCGCTGTATGTCGATCACGCCGACGCGGGTTTGGAGGGTCTCGACCGGCCTCCGCTCAATCGCGATGAGCTGATCGATCAGGCTGGCTGTATCGATACCCGATATCAGCCCGATCCCGCTGGAAATCCCACTCATGAATTACAAACCTCGCTGATAACCCGTCGCTGGAGCATGCCCGGCCGGCGCACTCCGCGTCCGCTTGGCGCATAGCACAACTTCTCCTCCTTTATCGGTCGGCGTGTAAGACGGGCTCAAGCGGAACGGTAGCGGCGGTGGGGGTGTTCTGGAGCATTCTCTGTTTATATCCAGCGAGCAGCAGGCTTTAATCGAGCGGCTCACTACACAAGAATAAAACTTGCTCTAACCCAGCAGTGACAGCACGAGGTTCGGCAGGGCGTTGGCGATCTGGAGCGTGCTCTGGGTGCTCTGCACGAGGATTTGGGCGCGGGTGAGGGCGGACAATTCGACGGCCATATCCGCGTCGCGAATCACTGATTCCGACGCGGTGACGTTCTCCAGGGTGATGCCGAGGCTCCTGATGTTGGGGTCGATCGTGTTTTTCTGGAAATTGCCCAGCCGGCCACGGTACGACGCAACCTGGTCTATCGCCTCAGCGGCAATATCCTGCGCGGTGAGGAAGTTCTCTGAAGAGAGGTCGTTATCGCCGCCGGAGCGGAGCGTACAGAGCCGGCCGACAATCGAGTTGCCGAGCTGCGTCGTCCTCACCGAGTTGAACCCGGCGTGAATCTGGCCGTTCGGCGTGACCTCCGGTGCCAGTTGGAACACCGTTCCACCACCTTGGATCGTAAAGTCGGCGGAAGAGAGTGTCTGGGCGAACGCGGGCATCAGGTATACCCGTGTGTCCAATCCGCCGGTGTGAACATCGGCGCGCAATCCCTTGACGAACGCCGGTTGCCCATCCACGAGCACGCTTGCGTCGACACCACAATCGTGACTGACCGTGTTGTAGTTACTGACGATGAAGTTCCCTTGGATCGGGGAAATGGACACGAAGGCGTCCGATCCGAAGGTGGTGCTGTTAAGCACCACGGCACTTGCCACGCCGGCGACCGACGGCGTCGACACGACGGCCGAGATACCCGTCATCTGCGTGGCATTGTTGATGGCGATCTTGATGTTTCCAAGCGTGGTGCCGGACGCGAAGGAAAGGATCGTCGTCCCAACGGCGCCATGCACCTCGATGCTCGTTGCGGATGTGGTGGACACGCCGCCGGCGTTGGTGCCGACAAAGGCAACCTGCGCGGTCTGAGCCGACTGTGTCACGTTGACCGTTATCGAGCGGGAACCGGACTGTGGCAGTCGCGCGGCAAAGACCGAGACCGTCCCGAGGGCGGCTGTTGGAAGCGCGGAGAGAATGTATGCTTGACTGCCGTCCAGAAGTTTCTTACCGCCGAAGGTGGTGTTATTCGAGACCCGGTCGATGCTGGCCAGAATCGAATCGATCTGAAGCTGATTCGCGTTGATCTCCTCGTCGGTCATCGCTCCTTTGTTGGCGGCCTCAATCACCAGCGCCTGCAAATCCAGGAGCAGCGCGTTGACCTCGGCGAGTGCTCCCTCCGTCGTCGAGATGACATTGGCCGCCCGGGATGAGTTCTCAATGGCTTGCTGAATCCCGCGCATCTCGAAACGCAACCGCTCGGAGGCGATCAGCCCGGCCGGGTCGTCGCGTCCGCGGTTAACGCGAAGCCCGGTGGCAAGGCGTTCGAGGCGAAGCGTCAAGTCTGCGTAGTTGCCCTGGAGGTGGCGAACAGCCTGGATGGCGGCGATGTTCGTGTTTATGCGGCTCATCGTGTCCTCCCTGACCTCTCAGGCATCGTAGTGCGAGCCCAATGCCTTCGGTCACGCCACCCTGCGCAACCACCATCCGATGCGGGTCACAACGCGTCTTGTGTTCGGCGGTATTACGCGTCCCGCAAGCCCGGATGCATTTGCCCCGTCCCCCGAACCGAGCACCATACCAATACCTATGGAGACGTGCTCACCGCTCTTTCGACGGATAATCGGACCTTCTTTAAATAGCCGGAGAAATTTCCCGAGGTCCGGTAAACGTGGATGAGGCCGAGTCAGAACAGGCCAGAGGATCGAGCATAACAGAGCTGGCCGACGTCAGTCGTGGCAAGCCACGTCAACGTCGGCCGGTTGTTTATCTGAGACGAATCGCCAATGCGGACTACGCAAGCAGCGCGAGAATGTTCTGCGGCTGGGCGTTCGCGAGCTGCAGAACCGCCGTCGAGGAACTCACGAGGATTTGGGCCCTCGTCAAACTGGATGTCTCCACGGCGAAGTCGGCGTCGCGGATGGCACTTTCCGCGGCGGTGACGTTCTCGCGGGCAACCTTAAGCGAGTTGATCGTTGTGACGAGTGTGTCCTTCTGGAACCCGCCAAGCCGGCCACGCAGACTCGCCAACTCGTTGATCGCCGCGCGCACAATCCGCTGGGAGGTGGCAAAGTTCTTGCTCGACAGATCATTCGCCATGCCGGACCCGAGCGTCGAGAGGTATCCAACACTCGCATTACCAAGGTGCGCCGTGGATACTTCCGAGATGCCGACTGATTCCTGGCCGGATAGACCGACCGTCGGAGATATCGAGAACACGGCGCCGCCGCCGGTGATTTCGAAGTTTGTTGTGCTCTCCGAGCTGGTCCCGCCGCCGAACGAGGAGGAGAGTGTCAAATCCAGCGACAGGTCTCCGGCCCTGACAGAGGCGTCCAAGCCCTTGACGATCGCACTGGTTCCGTTGACGGTGAAGGTACCGTCGACGCCCGTGTCGCGCTTCGTAGTCGAGCCGGTGACATCTTGCAGATCCATCGCCTTGCCGGCCACGGATCCCTCATTCTCCAGGACAGACACGGAGACGAAGGCGTCTGCGCCGTAGGTCGTGCTGTGGATGCTTAGTGACTTCGGTCCGCTTCCGGTGGCGCCCTGGTTTGCCGAGGCAGCCACGCCGGTCAGCGAGGAACGGTCGTTGATGGCGGTCACCAAATCGTCACAAGATGTTCCCGATGCGAAGCTGAGCAGCTCGCTGCCGTAGTTGCCGCGAATCTGGATCGTCGTGGTGTTTCCGAGGGTCCCGTTTTTGGCACCGGTGGCATCCGTGCCGATGAACACCGCGCTGAGCTTGGCAACTTCCGAGGCGACAGTCCTTGATAAGTTGATCTGCCGATACGCGCCGGATGCGATTTTTGCCGAGTTGATCTGGACCTTGTCAAGGTGGCTCAGCGTTGCCCCCGTCGGTTCGTTCACATTGACGCCCGACGTGGTGAAATCGTAGTTACCGTTGAGCAATTTCGTGTCGCCAAACGCGGTGGCTTCGGCCAGACGGTTGATCGATTGCAGAATCGAATCGATCTGCAACTGATTGGCGCTGACCTCATCGCTGGTGAGCCCGGCCTCGTTGGCGGACTGGTCGACCAGGTTCTCAAGTTCGAGCAGCAGTGAGCTGACCTCCTGCAGTCCGCCTTCCGCCAGGGCGACGATCGTGTCGGCTCGGTTTGCGTTGTCAATGGCGGTGGAGATCGCCCTTATGCTGGAGCGCAGCGTCTCCGATGCGATCAAGCCGGCCGGATCGTCCTTGCCCGAATTGATGCGCAGACCCGTGCTGAGCCGTCCAAGGGCCTCGTTTAACGACGTGTTGTTGATAGCAAGCGCACGCCGGGCGATCAGCGACTGGACGTTAGTGTTGATCCGACTCATGTTGGTTCGTGCCTCCAAACGCGTCGTTGAAGTCTTGCCCACATCGGCAAGAGAAGCTCGCCGTGGAGCATGGACTTCAGTTGACGGTGCCGCCGGTTTCTTGGCGACAACGGGCTTACTCCGACCTGAAAGAATCCTTTGGGACCGATCGATCGTCAAAACACGATCGTCGTATTCCCGATCATCTCCTCCCGGAAATCCGCGGTTCGGCGAGTTGACCGCTGGGGCTGCCATCTCCCGGTGTTATCGCGGTCGTCGGGCAAGCGGCCAGTAACCAACCACGCAACAAATCAGAAATCGTCTTGCCGATAATCCGCCTTTAGTACATTCGGACTACACATTCGGACCGGTACCGACCGCACGCAGTTAATCCGCTTGCCCCAACCACCGATAACTCCGGCCGACCAACCGGAAGGTCGTAATCTGCTGATCTTACCGGACAAACCCGACCGGCTTCGGCAGGAGGTATACCAATTTTTTTATCCACCCAACAGGACAATGCTCACACAACTCGTCATTGCTAAGAGGTTCTGGAGAAATGCCCATTGCACCCAAACGAGTTATTCCGCTTAGAGATTGCCTGCAAGGAGGCGATTGGGCCGCGTGGCCACTGGAATGATGTCGCGGAATGACAACGGCAAATCCATATGGATTAGCCCGGTGACCTTACCGTGGCGTTGCGTGGTGCCGGTTGCGATGCCTGACTGGCCGAGACCTATCCCGCCGCCGCGGGGCTGAGGAGGTCTTGTACACTCTTGGCGACCAGGGTGTAGACGCTGCTGGGAATGACGTCGATCCGAAGCGTGTCGGCAAGCTCCTCGATGTCGTTCTCGATGGTCGGCAGGAGCTTGACCAGAATCCCGACATCCGCTCCCACAAACGAGGTCGCCTCGGTGCAGACGACTGTCACCTCCTGTGGGTCGGGGATCTCACAAAGAAGCTTGGCGATCCGGTCGGATGCGTTCAAGATGCGTGCGATCGTGGCTACGTTTCCCTCGCCGGGATTGTCCGATTGGTGCAGGTTGACGGCGTTTGTCACCTCCTCCGGCAGTTTCCAATGGGCCAGGACCATCGCGGAGACCTGCGCGTGCGTTACCTCGATCGCTTCCAACTCCTGCTCCGCGGTAACCGGCGTGCCCTGTGGTTTGAATTGGGCGGCAATCGGCGTGTAGCCGTCCGGTAACGCCTCAATCAGAATGGGTACACCGATGTCCGCCAGCAACGCACCAATGGAGGCTTCGTCGCGCTGACGCGATACCAGGACCTCGGCGAAGTGTGAGGCAACGACCGACGAGGCCAGCGACCGCCGCCAGAAGTAGCTCATATCGAGCCCGCCCACCTGCTTTTTCGACATCGAATCCACGAGATATCGGCCCAGCAGAAGCGAACGCACACGCTTCGGCCCCAGTAGCGTGAGCGCGTGCTGCAAGGAGACGATCTTGTTCCGCACGCCGAACAGAGCGGAGTTGGCCAGGCGCAGAACCTCGCTGACGGTACCCGCGTCGGCCGACAGTACCTTCACCAGATCGCGATACTCGAAGTTCGGATCCTGCATGATCTCGAGAAACCGCAGCACGACCTGCGGAATGGACGGAACAGCAGCGGACTTCTTGATCGTTTCCAGTACGCTTGCCTTCATCGAACGGCTCTCCCAGTCAGCGCAACCGTCGGGTCGTCCTGTACCCGTTCTGCCACGCGGAGTTCGGACAAAACTCAGGTATCAAGCGGCGCGTACACGCCGCTTGCCCGGTACATCGGACAGCGGCGTACGTTATATTAGGACATCTATCGTCCGGAGAGGACACAAGCGTCCCCGAGCAGGAACGATGTCGCTGACACGCCTCTCGCCCAGAGCCACCCGATATTGCCCTGCCTCTCGCTGCATTGGTATAAGATCCCGTTGACGCACCGTACGTACAAAAGGTAAGATGACGCTGTCGCTGGGTGTGCTCGCGCGAGGCGGGCTGAGAACAGAGCCTTTGAACCTGATCAGGGCTGGACCGCGGGTGGTGGTCTGACCACGCCCGAGGGAAACCTGCGTAGGGAAGTGACGGCCTCGCCGGCTCCAGTTGCTTACCGGGCCGCGTGATCCACTGCGGGTGGACCACTTCGCAGCGTTTTCACCCAAGACCAAAGGGGGAGCCGACCATGACGCCTCAGAACACGAGGGCAACAACTCAGGCGAATGCCGCGACGAAACCGTTCCCGTCGTCGCGGAAGACCTATGTCCAGGGCACGCTGCATCCTGGCATTCGTGTGCCCATGCGCGAGATCACGTTGACACCAACCCTGGTTGGAAAGGACGATGTTGACGGTGGGCGTACGATTGCGAATCCCAGCGTGACGGTCTATGACACATCAGGGCCCTACACCGATCCGGATGTAATGATCAACCTGCGTAAAGGGCTTGAACCGCAACGGCTGGAATGGACCCTTTCGCGCGGTGACGTGGAGAGTTATTTCGGACGCAAGGTTGAGCCGGCAGACGATGGTTATCGGACACCACAAGCTGATTCCGGTGTGGAACGTTTTCCCGAGGCATCTCGCCGGCCGCCGCTTCGGGCGAAAACCGGGCGTAATGCCACGCAGTTGCATTACGCCCGCAAGGGGGTCATTACACCGGAGATGGAGTACGTTGCGATCCGTGAGAATCAACGGAACGAAGAACTGGCGGAGTACATCAAGAACCAGCATCCGGGAGAGAGCTTCGGGGCGTCAATCGCGCGAGATATCACGCCGGAGTTCGTCCGTAGCGAGGTTGCCCGAGGCCGGGCGATTATACCCGCCAACATCAATCACCCTGAAACCGAGCCGATGATCATCGGGCGCAACTTCCTCGTGAAGATCAATGCGAACCTCGGCAACTCCGCCGTTTCCTCGTCCATCGAGGAAGAGGTGGACAAGATGATCTGGGCAATCCGCTGGGGTGCGGATACGGTCATGGACCTTTCAACGGGCAGTAATATCCACGAGACGCGGGAGTGGATACTGCGCAACTCACCGGTACCCGTCGGGACCGTGCCTATTTATCAGGCGCTTGAGAAAGTGGACGGCACGCCCGAGGAGCTGACGTGGGACATTTTCCGCGACACGCTGATCGAACAGGCGGAGCAAGGCGTCGACTATTTCACGATCCACGCCGGCGTGCTGCTGCGCTACATCCCGCTGACTGCCAGGCGTGTGTCAGGGATCGTGTCGCGCGGTGGCTCGATCCTGGCCAAGTGGTGTCTGGCCCATCATCAGGAAAACTTCCTCTACACGCACTTCGAGGAAATGTGCGAGATCATGAGGACGTATGACATCGGATTTTCGCTGGGTGACGGGCTTCGCCCGGGGTCGATCGCCGATGCCAACGATCAGGCACAGTTCGCCGAACTCAAAACCCTCGGAGAACTGACCCGGATCGCCTGGAAGCACGACGTTCAGGTCATGATCGAAGGACCGGGGCACATCCCCATGCACATGATCAAGGAAAACGTGGACAGACAGCTCGAGCTGTGCGCCGAGGCGCCGTTCTACACGCTCGGTCCGCTCACGACCGATATTTCCCCTGGTTACGACCATATTACGAGTGCGATCGGGTCGGCCATGATCGGCTGGTACGGAACGGCCATGCTTTGTTACGTGACACCGAAGGAACACCTGGGCCTACCGAACCGTGAGGACGTCAGGGAAGGCGTGATTGCCCACAAGATCGCCGCGCACGCGGCTGACCTCGCCAAGGGGCATCCCGGTGCGCAGCTTCGAGATGACGTGTTGTCCAAAGCCCGGTTCGAGTTCCGGTGGGAGGATCAATTCAACCTCTCACTCGATCCGGACAAGGCCCACGAATATCACGACCAGACCATGCCGCAAGAAGGCGCCAAGACCGCGCACTTCTGCTCGATGTGCGGCCCGCAGTTCTGCTCGATGAGGATCACCCAGGACGTGCGCGACTACGCAGCGAAACACGGCCTCTCCGAAACCGAGGCGATCCAGCTCGGGATGGAAGAAAAGGCCAGGGAATTCAAGGAATCCGGCGGGGAAATCTATCAGGAGGTGTGATCCACCCACAGAAACGGGTGGTCCAGTAGCGTGTTTCACAGGTTCCGTGACTATATGAGCCGCATGCTTTAGCTTGCGCAGAGCAACGGCGGGTGCCACTGGCGGCTTGTCCGCCAGTGTCTTCGATCCTCTCTCGCTCGGAGGGGTGTAGGGGTGCCCCATCCTTTTCGGAGAAAAGGGCGGGGGACGGATTTGGTCAGGGCGCCTGGTGCGAGGAATCTGGCGGCTGGTGCGAGAATCCCTTCTCGCAGGAAGATTAAGCCGAGAAAGGAATCTCGTACCAACGGTCAAGAAGCATGCCTAGCTCATGGCGGCGCTGCGTTTGGCCATGCCACACACCCACCCACTCATTGTTGACGGAGCACTATCGCCCATACCTCGCGGAGAATTCGGAATCGGTCAGAAACGCAGGGTGAGGGTAGTCCATCAATACGCTACGATGTCACGCTCTTGAGCGGGTGCGATGGCGAGAATGGTTGGACAATGTGTGAGAGGGTGTGGCCATATTTTGTGGCATTGTGTCATCGTATCGTCCTCCTGAGATTGTAGCGGCCTGCGTCCTCGCAGGCCGTTTCCCCGGCAAGCGTTATTGCGCACGACGGCCGGCGGGGACGCCGGCCGCTACGGAAAGACACGAATTATTCGTATGTACCACAGAGGATGGCCACACCCTGTGTGAGAGGATCCACAGCCATGAAGATGTCAATCTTCGACATGGAGCGGATGCAGTCCACGTGGGAAAACGTGGTTGACATCGACCTGGCAGAGTTCGCCCTTTTCCAAAAGCTGTTTACAGGCCCGCGCTAGATCATTCGTCGGGTCTGCGAATCCGACTTACGGCTACGGCTCGATACGCAAAAAGGGGAAATGCGTTAGGCTCCAAGGACGTCGCGTAGGATCGTGATTGCGTGCTCGATGTCCTCGCGGGATACATCCAGGTGCGTCACCGCCCGCAGTCGCTGCGGAGCGAGCGGCAGTATCCACACACCCTTCTCGCGAAGGGCGTCACATACCTCCTTGGCTGTCCCGGCGGCCTGCTCAACATCGAAGTACACGATGTTCGTTTCAACCGTGTTCGGATCGATTAAGACGCCGGGCATCTCCGCCAACGCCTCGGCGAGGCGTTTCGCGTTCGCATGATCCTCGGCGAGACGGTCGATGTTGTGCTCCAGCGCGTACAACGCGCCGGCTGCTATGATCCCCGCCTGCCGCATCCCGCCGCCGAACATCTTGCGGAACCGGTGAGCACGGTGGATCGTCTCAGCCGAGCCCGCAACGGCCGAACCGACCGGTGCCCCAAGCCCCTTGGAAAAACAGATCGAGACCGTGTCGAAGTATTGCGTGTACTCGGTTGGCGAGCGGCCCGTCGCTACGCAGGCGTTCATCAACCTGGCCCCGTCCAGATGCATCTTCAAGCGGAACTCATCGGCCACATCGCGGATCGCCGTGATCCGATCAATCGGCCAGACGCTCCCGCCTCCGCGATTGTGCGTATTCTCCACAACGATAAGGGCCGATTGTGGGAAGTGCGAGTCCGCCGGCCTCAGTGCCGCGCGTACGTCATCGGCATGAAAGAGCCCGCGTTCGCCACCGACCAAACACATCGAGCAACCCGACAGCGCCGCCGGAGCACCCGATTCATAATGGTAGATGTGGCTGTCGGCGTGTGCGATGATCTCGTCACCCGGTTGGGTTTGCGCGCGGATCGCGGTCTCATTAGCCATCGTCCCGGACGCAACGTACATCGCCGCTTCCTTCCCCAAGAGCGAGGCGATCTTCTCCTGGAGCCGATTGACGGTCGGATCGTCGCCAAATACGTCATCGCCGACGGCAGCCTC
>CAZJTP010000030.1:0-28840 GCA_964548955.1 uncultured Phycisphaeraceae bacterium | reverse complement strand
ATGCCACCCGCATGCTCCACGCAGTGGCGTCGAATCGCCACCTTTTTCGGGATGCACCCCCCACAGAACCTGAGGAGCAGCGATGCGATTGACATCGCGCGGCGACGCGGCTACTGTGTTGCACGATGGACTAAGGAGCATTGCCCGTGTCGATTGAGAGTTGGTCCGACAACATTCTGATCGTCGAGTTGCAAGATGATCCGGCGTTCACCGACGATCTGACGGCCCTGGTGGATGAGGTGGAGACCAAGACGGAGGTCGATGTCGTGTTGAACTTCGCCGGCGTCAACTATCTCAACTCCTCCAACATCGCCAAGCTTCTCAAGCTCCGCAAGAAGATCATCAGCAACAGGCGGCGGCTTGTGCTTTGCGGAATCAGCACCAACGCCTGGGGTTTGTTCCTCGTCACCGATCTCGATAAGGTCTTCGAGTTCGCCGACAACGTCGCCACCGGCCTCACCAGCGTCCAGATCGATCCCGAGTAAGACCGATGACTCCTGCGGGCGCGGAGTGTGCGGGACCCACTTTACAGTCGGTCGCGCTGCTTATTTCAGTGACGTCCCTTGCTTCAGTGCTTATCGGTTCGATAATGCCCGTATGATGTACGTCAGGCACTGGATGTTGGTCTGTCTGTGTTTCTGCTGGCTGTTTGCAGACGGATGCGTGTCGGCAGGTGTGTCGCTGCTCAACTACAGCGTCAGACACGTTCAGGGCGGTGATCCCGCCGCCGCCTTTGCGGTTGCCCAAGTCGCCCTGATCAACCTGGGTTACAAGATCGACAAATCCGACCGAGCCACGGGTGTCATCGTGACACGTCCCATACCCACAACGGCGAGCGCCGAGCGTATTCATGCCAGGACCCGGTTGCGATCGTCAAGCCGGCTGCGTCGTTTGGTTCAAGTACGTATCGCACAAGGTCCGGGCGTCATAAATGTCTACTGCAAGGTCGCTCTCCAGGAGCAAACCACCGAGGCCCACCGCATGTTCCGGCGCGATCATGCAATCTCGGACGTACCCGGAGAGACGCCGATCGATCGCGAAGCCGCCACGACGGAGGAGCAAAACACCGTCTGGCAGACGGTCGGCCGCGACAAGGCCGCCGAACGCCGCATCCTCGATACGATTCTCGAATGGACCCGTGGCGAATCCGGCTGACGGCGCACTCGGATAATGCACCGCCCACAGAGTGACGTTTACTCGCCGAAGAGTTCCTTGGCGTCGAGCTTTTTGATGAGGATTTCGGGCTTGCCAAGCGGGTGTCCCTGTGGCAGCTCATCGGTCGCGGATGACCACCGGCGCCAATGCGCGTCGAGGCTTAACATCTTCGCACATTTGTCAGCGGTGGTCGGCAAAAACGGCGCCATTATCGTCGTCAGCGTCCGCGCGGTCTGAAGACAGACGTTGATCGCCCGGCCGCAAGCGTCCATGTCGGTCTTGCGGGTCATAAATGGCTTGGTCGTGTCGAAGTAGCCGTTGCCCGCACGGGCAAGTGTCATGACTTCCGCAAGAGCGGCCTTGAAATGGCACTGCTCCAGTATCTCACCGGTGCGACGCACCGCGTTCGCACAGCGTTGGAGGTGTTCGGTGTCGACGTCTTGATACGAATCGGGCGGTGGCACCTTGCCTTCAAAATACTTGTGCGCGAACGTAAGTGTCCGGTTGAAGAAATTGCCGAAGGCGTTGACCAACTCACCGTTGTTGCGGGCGATGAAGTCATCAAGGTCGAACGTCGTCCGGGCGTTTTCCGGCGCCACGGCTGTCAGGTAGTATCGCAGCGGATTGGGATCGAAGGTCGTAAGATAATCCTCGATCCAAATGGCTGTACCTCGACTCTTGCTGATCTTCTCCTCGTCCTTACCGGGGAACTTGATGTTCAGGAACGAATTGGCGACGACGTTGTACGGAAGCTGGTATTCACCGCGCTGCCCCTGCACGCTGTCACTGTCATGCGTCGCCAGCAGCATGGCCGGCCACGTGATCGCGTGGAAGACGATGTTATCCTCCCCGATGAAATGGACGATTTTGCAGTCCGGGTTCTTCCACCAATCGGCATAGGCTTCGGCGTCCTCACCTCGCCGCTGGCAGTCTGCAGCCGTAAACGACACGTAGCCGATCGGCGCGTCGAACCAGACGTAGAGTGACTTATTCTGGGCATCCGGATCGTCCAGCGGCACGGGTACGCCCCAGGTCAGATCGCGGGTCATCGCCCGCTCCGGCAGACCTTCCGCCTCGATCCGCCCCAGACTCTGGTGCAAGGCGATCGGCCGCCACGAAGCACCGCACGCAGCAGCGTCCTTCTTACTCGCCAGCCACGACGCCAATCGCGCTTGCAGTTGATCAAGACGCAGATACCAGTGGACGGTCTCTCGAAGCTCGGGCGTTGACCCGGTCATCATGCTCACGGGGTTGATGAGCGTCTCCTGCTCGACGGCCCGCCCACAATCTTCACACTGGTCGCCAAACGCCCGGTCGCTGTTGCAATGAGGACAGGTGCCGCGTACGAAACGGTCGGGCAGGAACTGCTCGGCCTGGACGTCGTAGAGCTGTTTCGTGGTTCGCTTGGTGAACAGGCCCTTCTCGTAAATCTTCAGGAACAAGTCCTGGCTGAATCGCTCGTGGGTCTTGGCGTAGTCGGGCTGGTGGGTGCCGCCGTAGATGTCGAAGTCGATATTGAGTCCCGCAAAATCGGCCTGCTGAGAGCGATTGTAGTGGGCGGTCAGCTCCTCGACACTGCGACCCTGCTCACGGGCGGTTTTCAGGGCGGCAACACCGTTATCGTCACTGCCGCAGATGAATCGTACGTTAGCACCGGTGGCACGAAGGTAGCGAACGTAAATGTCCGCGGGAAGATAGGCTCCGGTGATGTGCCCGACGTGAAGCCGCCCATTGGAATAGGGAAGGGCGGCGGTGACGAGAAACCGTGTTTCAGCCATGAGATCCACCGTATAGGGTGTCAGGGGTTAGCCGCATCCGCGCCGCGTCCCAAGGACCAGCCGGGTGATTGTATACGCTTGGCCCGGTGTGACAAGAAAACGTGGGCGTCGCACCGGTTCCAGCCGATACACAGGGGACTCGGGCCGGATTCGAGCTTTGACGTCGCCCAGGGACCGCCCGTATAATAGTGAGGATAAGGAACCTTTTCGGCAGGGCGATCCGTCACACCAGTAGCGCTGATCGTGGTACGGATGTTTGCGGCGCGGCGGCGGGTCGGTTAGGACCAGAACGATGAACGGTACAACATTGGCCATGTTTGGGTTGCCCGGCGGCACTGAATGGATCGTGATCTTGCTGATCGCGCTTCTGATCTTCGGTCGGCGTCTGCCCGATGTCGCCCGCTCGGTCGGCAAAAGCATCGTCGAATTCAAGAGGGGCATCAAAGACGTTAAGAGCGACATCGACGTACAGTCTCGGATAGAGGCGGCGAGCAGCTCAAAGCTTGAGCAGAAACCCGAACCGACCAACGAGACCGCATCCGCCCCCGAGCCGTCCAACGAGTCATCACCCACCTCGAAGTGAGGTGGCGTCGGGCATCGAAGGCGAATTTGCGTGACATAGCTGTCGTGCAGCCGGTCAAGACCACCTCGGCGTTACCTGTCCAACGTCGCTCGTTCACGACCCGTCGCTCGCGTTTGGGGCTCGGTTCAAGGCTCTAACCACTAACTTGACGCACACCCACGCCGATTCAGCGCGGTTTGCCGCACCGCACGCATCCGAGCGTCGTAAGGATCATCGTGCAACGAATCATCGAAGGAGTCTCGCTGTTCGTGCTTATCGCCGTGGTGATCCTGCGGCCTCTGGTTGCCGAATCGTACGACTCCGCAGGCAGCCCGCTCACCGCAGCCCTCCAGACAGTCAGCGATCCGTCTCCGTTGCGTACGCTCATCTTCGACCTTTTTATACTCCTCGCCGCTTGCGGCTGGCTGGTGGCCCGCGCGGTCGGTCCGCCACGACTGTATCGGCGGACCGGCCTGGGGTGGGGCGCGGGGCTTGTCGCGGTCGCCGCGGTCGTGTCATGTTGTGCCGCCGGGAACAAGCGACTCGCGATCAACGCTTCCGTCGACTGGCTGTGTTATCCGCTGATGGCGATCACGCTGGTGCAGCTCATGCACCGCCCGTGGCACCGGCGTCTGCTGCTGTCGGCATTGCTCGCGTCCGCGCTCGTTGGGGCGGGCCACTGCTTAGAGCAACGCTTCGTCGGGTTTGATGAGACGTGGACACACTACGAGTCGATCAAGGAGGAGTTCTGGGCGAGGCAAGGCGTCGACCTCGATTCCGCGAAAGTCGAGTCCTTCGAGCGGCGAATCCAAAGTCGAGAGGCCACCGGCTTTATGCCGCACAGCAATGTCACCGGCAGCTACCTGGTCCTTTGCGGCATGGCTGCGGTGGGACTGTCGATCACACGGTGGAAAGGTCGAAAAACACCCAAAAACCGGTTGAGTGACATTGCTACGTCACTGGGCGCGTTTGTGATCCTTGCAGGTGTTGTCCTGACCAACAGCCTCGGGGCGCTGATCGCGGGGCTTGCCGGAATTGCACTCTGGGCGGTTGTCGTGCTGCTTGGACGGTGGATCGATGCGCATCGCGCCAAGACCGTCGTCATCGGTTGGGTTTGTGCAGTCGTCGGCGCGCTTGCAGGGATTGGATACGGGCTGTACCGGGATGCGCTGCCCGGATGGTCGCTGACGTTCCGGTGGCAGTGGTGGAAGGCGTCGTGGGGACTGATCGCGGATCATTGGCTCACCGGCGTGGGTCGTGAGAACTTCGGCCGGCATTACCTGCGATACAAATTGATCGAAAGCCCCGAAGAGGTCGCCAACCCGCACAACCTCTTCGTTCAGGCCGCCTCCGATTGGGGAGTGCTGGGTCTTGTCGGTATCGTGACGATGCTCGTCGGCGCGTCACTGGCCGTTGCGAGACGCCCATCCACGGCACCGTTGCTGGAAAAATCCGGTGTTTACGCGGCAGAAAGGCCTACGATGTTGCTTTTGACGGTCGGCCTCGTGCTCGTGGTGACCCTCGGGCGACTGCCCCTGCTCGGAACCGACGATCCGAACTTCCTCTACTACGCGACGGTCACCACCGGTTTGTGCTGGCTGATCGGCTTCTTCCTTTTCGGGATCGGGTGGAACCGAGCAGTGTCATCGGTTGGATCAAGCGCACGCTTGGTCGGCATGGGCGCCGCGATCGGCCTGTTCGCGTTCGTTCTGCACGACATGATCAACTTCGCGGCGTTTATCCCGGGCACCGCCACGACACTCTTTGCCATGTTTGCCTTCTGCATTGCGGAACGATCAGGGAATGCGCCAATCACAAAGGTACACGCGGTGCCACATTGGCGTCTGCCGCTGGCTGCGTTGTCGGCAGGCATCGTCATTTTCGCGTACGCAGCCATCATGCCCGTCGGCCGCGCGGTGGGTCATCTGAGGCTTGCGCGGCAGACCGGTCGTCTGCTTGCACCCACGCCAATTATCGCTCAGCCCGCACACCATCACTTCCGGCGGGCCATTGAGGCCGACCCACTCGATCCGACGCCGTGCCTAGAACACGCCCGATGGCTGATGGCTGCATCATCGCTGCCGGAGCTTCGCGATCACGCGTTGCGTCTGGCGGAAGCGGCGATTGATCAGTCCATTCGGCGCGATCCGTTCAGCGTTCGATTGCGCCGGACGCAGATGCAGTTCTATCGGACGAAAGCGGCGGCGACGGGCAGCACCGATGATCGCCTGGCCGCCATCGATGCCGCTAGAAAAGTCGTCGAGCTGTACCCGCGTGGACCGGCCGGCTTTGCGGCACTTGCCGACTGTCAGCTCGAAGCAGGCGAAACCGCCGATTCGGATGGACTGCTGCAAAAGGCTCTTGAGAACTATAGGCACGCATTGGAGCTTGATGATTCGCGCCTGTGGTGGGAAGAGCTACGCCGTTTCACCAAGAGGGAACGACAGGCGATCGAATCCAAGATCGAGCGCGTCCGGATGCTCTTGGAGCAGCGTTCACCGTAACCGATCGCCAGACCGCCACGGATTCAATGCGATAGGATGGGCCTATGGTAAACCCAGTGAGGCCCGCGCCCGGCGCAACAACGATTTACGGCTCCCAAACGACCCACCGACCGTGCTCGTCCAGTGCAATGTGAAGGACGGAATAGTCGCGTTTACGTAGTTCACTGTTACGCCCGTCAATGCCAAGGATTACAAGCCGTTCCCAGTTGATCGGAACTCGATCGGTGTCAATCGCGAATTGCTGCACGTCGCGCGTCTCAATCGTCAGCTTGTTCCGGTCGGTGTTGAACGATCCGGTCGCCCAGGCACCGACCGCCCCGTCCCGGACCTTTTCCACGAAAAGCCATCGATCCGGATCATCGATCCAAACGTCGATTGAGATTCGCTCCGGTGCGGAATCGACTGACGCCGCATTATCCTTCAATTCGCCTGAGACGATCGGTGCGTACGGCTCTTCCCGCGGCTGCACGGAGGTTGGTTGGTGACAGGCCGACATCGCAGCCGTCACGCTGCACGCCGCAAGAAGTCGGAGCATTAGAGCACGTGTTCTTTTTGTGTAGCGAGCCGCGGGCTTTAGCCCGCGCGGATTCTGCTTCGTCAAGGCGTGTTCGGTGTCCACAATTACGCTACACGAAAACGAAGAATGCTGTAGCCCGCGCGGACTCACCGGTGCAGAAGCGCTTCCTACGCTGCCAATGCCTCCACACAAAGATGGGAAATGCTCTAGCGTGCCCGCAACGCACTGCTGGGATTCGTCGGGACACCCGATGGCACTTGTCTCATACATATCGCTCGTACCAACGAAAATGAGGCCTCAGCCGCGGAGCCTATCGCAACCGACACCCATTGCAAAGCCGGTGTAAATCTTGTACCGTCCAGCGCAATGTGAGGATGCATGCGCCATGACACGACGCGAAACCAACCTGCGAATCCGGTCAACGACCATTCTGACGGTCCGCCACGGTCAGCGCGTCGCCATCGGCGGTGACGGGCAGGTCTCGCTGGGCGAAACAACCGTCAAGCACGACGCCCGCAAAATCCGCTCGCTGGCCGACGGGAAGGTGCTCTGCGGATTTGCCGGGTCGGCCGCGGATGTGTTCGCCCTGCTCGAGCGGTTTGATGCCAAACTTGAACAGCACAAGAGCAATGTCCGACGCGCCGCCATCGAGCTCGCCAAAGAGTGGCGGACCGATCGGGCCCTGCGCCGGCTCGAATCGCTGCTGATCGCCGTCTCGAAGGAGGCGACGCTGATGATCGGTGGGTCGGGCGACGTCATTGAGCCGACGGATGGTGTGATTGGGATCGGCTCGGGCGGGATGTACGCCGTCGCCGCAGCAAGGGCTCTGCTGGCCAACACGAAGCTACCGCCGGAGACGATCGTGGAACAGTCTCTCAGAATCGCCGGCGACATCTGCGTCTACTCGAACAAGGACATCGTCGTCGAGACCATCGAATAGGCACGCCACCGTCGGCGCGCCACAGTCATACGAAGCTCATGGACGAACTAACCCCCCAAGAGACGGTCGAGCAGCTCGACAAGCACATCGTCGGTCAACAGGCTGCCAAACGCGCCGCCGCAATCGCCATTCGCAATCGGTGGCGACGCCGGCAACTTCCCGAAGAATTGCGCGAAGAGATCGGACCCACCAACATGATCCTCATCGGGCGCACCGGTGTAGGCAAGACGGAGATCGCCCGGCGACTGGCCAACCTCGTCAACGCGCCGTTCATCAAGGTGGAAGCCACCAAATACACCGAGGTCGGATACCACGGGCGAGATGTTGAGAGCATGGTCCGCGATCTCGTCGAGCTCGCAGTCCACATAGTCCGCGACGAACAGACCCAGGTTGTCCAGGGCGAGGCTGAACGCCTAACCGAAGAGACGCTCCTCAACATGCTCATGCCTCCCACCGAGCACGACCGGACCGACAGCGATGTGGAAAGTGAGACGGCTGAGCGCAGACACCGAAGCCGCGAAAAGCTGCGCGCCCAGCTCCGGGCGGGCGAGCTCGAAGACCGTGTCATCGAGCTGACAGTCGAGACGAAGTCGGTTCCGGTCGGCATCATGGCGACGATCGGCGCCGACCAGCTCGACCCCGAGGTACAGAGCTTCATGGATCGCCTGCTTCCCTCTCAGCCGAAGCGCCGCGCCGTCCCCATCCGCGAGGCCCGCGAGATCATCCTCGATCAGGAGTGCGACAAGCTTATCGATCGCGAGAAGGTCACGGAGATGGCACTTCGCCGGACGGAAAACAGCGGGATCATATTCCTCGACGAGCTCGACAAGCTTACCACGCCCGTGCAGACCCACGGCCCGGACGTCTCCCGACAGGGAGTCCAACGCGATCTGCTTCCCATTATCGAGGGCTGCGCCGTCCCCACGCGTTACGGCCAGGTCAAGACCGACCACATTCTCTTCATCGCCGCCGGTGCCTTCCACGGCAGCAAGCCGAGCGACCTGATCCCGGAACTGCAAGGCCGGTTGCCGATTCGGGTCGAACTCGATGATCTGACCGAGGAGGACTTCGTCCGTATCCTGACCGAACCCGAAAATGCATTGACCAAGCAACAGGTCGCCCTTCTGGCGACCGAAGGGGTTCTGATCGAGTTTTCCGATGACGCGATCGCCGAGATGGCGCGGACGGCCTATCACGTGAACCAGGCGACGAACAACATCGGCGCCCGACGACTGATGACCGTCATGGAGCGGGTCATGGAGGAAATCAGTTTCACCGCCCCGTCGCGGCGGGGGCAGACGATCCATATCGATCGGGCCTCCGTGGAGCAGCGTTTGGCGGATATCAGCGAAGACACCGACCTGAGTAGATTCATCCTCTGACTCACTCAGCCATGCAAAAATGGCAAGGTTGCTGCTTGCCAGGACCTGAAGGTTCGTGATTATAGGACTCGACTCGGCCCGACGACCGCCGATGCAGGTGTGCAAGTTTTCGAAGAACCACAAAGTCGCCGCTGGCATGCGTCGATCAGATAGCCTAGAATGCTCGTCTGATAAGAGATGTGTATCTAGGCGGCGGGCCTTATCGGGGCATTAATTGGCACGTGTGGAATCGCCCCTATCAGGCGAGAGGGGTGGCCATTGTGTCGTCTGCGAGGGCTGTTATTGCGGGAGATCCTCGGCGATCGCCGAGCAGGTGCACATGTAAGAGCGGGTGCGATGTGCGCATCGCTGCATTGATGGTTGGGTGTAACTGGTAATACCGGTTGGAACAAGGAGCTAATGTGGTAAAGGTCAGACCTCGCGGGAACGAATCGATCCAGCAAATGTTGAAACGCTTCAAGCGCCTGTGTCAGCGTGAGGGTCTCATCCGGGACATCAAACGGCACAGCTACTATGAAAAGCCATCGGAGAGGAAGCGCCGGCAACTGCGCAAGTCTGTCCGAAAAGTCGAAAAAGACCGGGAGCTAAACGGCAAGTAGCTCCACCAGTGTTCAGCAACCGGCCAGCCGTAATTCACGCTGTCCGGTTTTCCTTCACGCGTCGTGAGCCTATTCCCCGCCAAATCAACACGCACGATTGCCGAATCCCTACGATCTCGATCTTGCCGGGCATCCGCAGCAATCCGTCCGCAACGTGACTATGTGATCCTTCCCCGTTATAGTATCGCCTTCAAGCGAAACACCCCGCGAGGAGAAACCCGAGCATGATTGAACAGAAGGTCGCCCTGGTGACGGGCGGATCACGCGGAATCGGGCGAGGCATCTGCATCGAACTCGCCAAGGCCGGTTACGCCGTCCTCATCAATTTCAATGAGAACCTCGGCGCTGCGGACGAAACCCGACAGAAGATCGAAAAGATTGGCGTCCCGGTCGACAGTTGCCAGGCTGACGTCACTGCAAGATCCCACCGCGACCTGCTGGTCCAATTCACCATGGAGCGATTCGGGCGAATCGACATGCTGGTCAACAACGCCGGCATCGCGCCGAAGGTCCGCACGGATATCCTCAAGACCGAGGAGGAGAGCTTCGACCGGATACTGAGCGCGAACCTCCGGGCGCCTTACTTCCTGACTCAGCGCGTGGCGCGGGATATGATCGCGCTGATCGAAACAGATCAGATCGAGCGTGCCGCCATTGTCAACATCTCGTCACTGAGATCCTACACCACCGCGAAAAACTACGGCGAATACTGCGTCAGCAAAGCCGGCCTCTCGATGGTGACCAAGCTTTTCGCGGTTCGGCTGGCCGAGTACGGCATCAACGTCTACGAGATCAGCCCCGGTTTAATCGAAACGGACATGACGATGGTCGAGTCCGTCCGCGACTACTACAATGCCAAGCTCGCCAGAGGCATGGCCCCCATCAACCGCTGGGGTACGCCGCAGGAGGTTGGTCTGGCTGTTGCCGCCATCGCCAAAGGCCACTTCCCCTTCAGCACTGGAATGGTCATCCACACGGACGGCGGGTTCCATCTGCGCGAACTGTAGGTATTCCGGTGACAACGGACCGTCGATGGCGGCAAGCGACTTCGTGTATATCAAGAAGGCACTGCGGCTGAGAGGATTTGAACCTCCACGGGATTCCTCCCACTAGATCCTAAATCTAGCGCGTCTGCCAATTCCGCCACAGCCGCTACATGTTTCCCTGCTCGGATCAGTATTATCGCCGAGTTCACAGTGATGCATAAACGTCGGAGTCTTGCACCTCGCACGTGTCACAAACGTTGGAGTCGTCAACGCAACGATCGCGCCATGTTGAGGTAGGATTCGTACGCGGCACGGACCTCATGCAATGTATCGCCGGTGAACTTCTCCAGGAACGACCTGGCGATCTCAAACGCCACCACGTTTTCAGCCACAACGCTCACCGCCGGCACTGAGCAGATGTCACTGCGTTCATAGTCCGATCGCTCCGACGCCTTGGTCCTGAGGTTTACGCTGTCTAGCCCTCGAAGGAGCGTGCTGATCGGCTTCATCGCGGCGCGCAGCACGATTGGCTCACCATTGGTCATCCCGCCCTCAAGACCCCCGGCGTTGTTGGACCGCCTCACAAATCCCAGACCCGGTTTCTCGCGGTGCGTGGGATCGAAATCAATCTCGTCGTGAACCTCACTGCCTGATCGCCGGGCCGCTTCGAATCCCAGGCCGATTTCTACGCCCTTGCACGTCTGGATCGAGCTGAGCACCCGCACGATCCGGCCGTCGAGCTTATCTTGCCAGCGCATGCAACTGCCCAAACCGGGTGGCTGGCCGCGAACCTGCACCTCCACCACACCCCCCACCGTGTCCCTGTCCACCTGGGCTTGCCGAATCGCCTCGACCATGCGCTTTGCCGCCGGCGCGTCGGGACAGTAGACCTCGCTTTCGTCACGAGCTTTACGAAGCTCATCGACAGTCGCATCCGGACTCACGGAAGCAAGGACATCTCGAATCACCACGACGTAGCCGATAACGTCAATGCCAAACTCACGGAGCAAACATCGTGTCAAGGCTCCTGCAGCGACGCGTGAGGCCGTCTCGCGCGCCGATGCTCGCTCGAGCGTCTCCCGACAATTGGTCGTAAGCCATTTGAGACTGCCGGCGAGATCGGCGTGCCCTGGTCGGGGACAATGAACCGGCGGTGCGTCGTCGATCCGATGGTCCTTGTTGGCAATCTCGATCGCGATGGGTGAGCCGATCGTGACACCCCGGCGAACACCGGAAATGATGTTGACGGCATCGTGCTCGATCTTCATTCGACCGCCACGACCGTAGCCACCCTGCCGCCTTGCAAGCTCAGCGTTGATGGAATCAACATCGATCGTGACGCCCGCAGGCATCCCTTCGACGAGTGCAATCAGCGCCCGCCCATGGGATTCACCGGCTGTTCTATAGTCAAGCGCAGCCATAATGACACCATCCTACGGCGTGTCGTGCCATCGTGGTAGGGGCTTTGCTGATTCGTCGACCTGCAAAGCCGTCAACTTTCAAGGCTTCCCGTGCCCGCGGTGCGGAAGAGGTGAACGAGTGGTTGCTCCGTAGCTCACCGTCGGTAAACTGCCTCTCATGGCTGTGCAATCTCATCAGGTCGAGGTCAAGACTCAGGGCAACAGCCAGGTCGTCAACATTACCGATCAGGTAGCCCGGTCGATCGAGTCTGGCAAAATCGCAAACGGTACCGCCACGGTGTTCGTGATCGGCTCGACCGCAGGCCTGACGACAACCGAATTCGAGCCCGGGCTGGTCAACCGGGATCTCAAGGCCGCCTTCGAGAGCATCGCACCGGAGGGCGCAACCTACCTGCACGAACAGACCTGGCATGACGACAACGGCCATTCGCACGTCCGGGCATCACTGCTGGGCCCGAGCCTGACGATTCCTTTCATCGATCGACGTCTGCAACTTGGAACCTGGCAGCAGATCGTGCTGATTGATTTCGACACTCGTTCCCGATCCCGGCGGATCATCGTGCAGGTGATGGGCGAGTGACGCCGTTCATTGATCGCCGGCCGATCACGGTGGATCCCAGGCCACGAAGTGTTTACAGAGGCAAAGGGTGTGGCAGGCGGAAAGGCTATCTCTGCCGACTCAGCACCTTCTGCAGCGCGGACGCAAGCTCGGCATCGCGACCCTCGGCATACGTGCCCGCATTCCAGCGATACCCGAGGCCGTCACCTTGCTTTCTGGGAACGATGTGACAGTGCACGTGCGGCACTACCTGTCCGGCAACTCGTCCGTTGTTCAGAAGGACATTGAAACCCTCCGCACCGGTCACCTCGACAAGGGCCCGGCCGAGTACGGGCAGCGATGAGAGAAACGCGCCGCACACAGCCGACGGCATGTCCACGACACCGGAGTAGTGCTCCCGCGGGATGACGAGAATATGTCCCTCAGCTAACGGATTGACATCGAGAAAGGCAACTATGGATTCATTCTCGTAGACGACGGCGGCCGAAAGCTCCACTGAGACAATCTTACAGAAAATGCAATCGGGATCGCGTGGCATGACATCCTCCGTATCGAGAAGACGGAGCACGACCGACAAATCGGTCTAGCCCTCAGACGCCCCGTTGTTTTCAGCGTCAGCACCGCTGTCGGTGTGAGATTCGGCCTCATCGACGTCTTGCGGTTCGGGTTTGGCGGCAGCCTGCTCGTCAGCGGCGCGGCCCTTGTCCGCCCAACTCTTCGCGGTCCTTCCCGCCATAGCGTATCGAGCGTCAGCCCGCCGGCGACGAGCCGATTTCCCAGGCTTGGTCAGCGATACAGGCGCTTCCTCCTCGCCGATCAACTGAAGCACAGCCAGCGGTGCGCAGTCCCCAATCCGGCGTTTCGGAAGCCGCACCAGTCGCGTATAGCCGCCGGGATGATCCTCGAATCGCGGCGCGATGGTTTCTATCAACCGGTGCGTGACTGATTCAGCCGTAAATGACAGGCGACCCTTCGGTTGGCCTGTACGGTACCGTCGGCTGTTTGGCATCCGCACGCTCTTGTTCCGGTGTGCCATTGACATGCCGTCGTAAGCGTCGCGATGCTCCTTGGGGATCAGGCTCCGGTCACCAAGCACCTTGTGAAGGGCGCGGCGGGCCCGAAGGGCGCCCGCGGCATCATCGGCTGCGGTGTACTTTCTCGCTCTCACCGCCAATGTGAGCAGTTTTTCGAAGAACGGACGGAGGGTCTTGGCTTTGGGTAGGGTCGTAGTGATCTGCCCGTGTTCAATCAAATTCTGGGCCATGTTCCGCAGCAGCGCCTTGCGATGCTCGGACGTTCGGTTGAGTTTTCGATGGTGAATGCGATGTCTCATGATTGTCCTTCACGGGTTCGCACCGACCGCGCCGCAGAATGCCCGGCCGACCTTCCGTCTCATTAGTCCTCCATCGTGTAGGCTTCCATCGGCCCGGCACACGTGGGGACTGAGGATCCGTCGGCCGAATCCGGTGCTTCCTTGTTCTTGCCTGTTGGTTCCGGCGTTGTTGTTTCCGGCGTTGCATCGCCATTGGTCGAACCTGTACCCTCGTCGGGATTCAGACCGAGCGACAGACCGATCCCCGCAAGCTTGCGCTGCACCTCGTGCAACGAAGTCTTGCCGAAACTGCGGAAACGAAGCAAATCCGATTCGCTGCAATCTATAAGCTGACGAAGCGTTGCGATCTTCGCCGCCTCCAAGCAATTGCTTGCGCGAACGGAGAGATTCAGGATCGAGACCGGTTTATCCAAGAGTTCCGCCATGGCGGAGTCTTCAGGGCGAGGCATCTCGATCGGCGGCGCCTGCGAAGAAACCAGCTCATCGCCAAGTTCGTAATAGTTCACGAACGGGTTGAGATGCTTTCGCAGAATCAATCCCGCCTCGACGAGTGCATCCTCCGGTGCCACTGTCCCATTCGTCCAAATCTCCAGGATCAACCGATCGTAGTTGGTCCGTTGCCCAACGCGCATGTCCTCCGTTCGAAAGCGGACACGAAGAACCGGCGAAAAGATCGAGTCCACCGGAATCACACCGAGTTCTTGATCCGGGGATCGGTTGTCGCTACCGGTTCTGTATCCGCGCGCCTTGTCCACCGTCATTTCCGCACGGAAGTTCACGTCGGCCGTTAGTGTCGCAATCACATGATCCATGTTCACAATAGTAACGGACGGGTCCGCGACGATGTCGCCGGCTTGGACCTCGCCTGTAGTCTCACGCTGAACCGAGATCTTCTTGGACCCATCGCCATCAAGTTTGAGCACAATTCCCTTGATGTTCAGCAGGATATCGGTGACATCCTCGACCACACCGTCAATGCTTGTGAACTCGTGCGAGACACCGTCAATCTTCACCGTCGTAATGGCAGCGCCGTCGAGGCTCGACAACAGAACACGTCGGAGCGAATTGCCAATCGTCGCTCCGAAGCCCTGTTCAAACGGCTCGATCATAAACCGCCCATACGAATCGGTGCTGACAGCCTCATCGCGAATAACGCGGCTTGGCAACTCGAATCCTCGCCACCTCATACGCATCGGGATAACCTCCAACCGAGTCTATCCGGAACGTAACCTATACCACTCCGCACCGGACCAGCCGCAAGGGCTTAACGCTAGCGACTACACATCTCGATAATCAACTGCTCTTCCACCGGAATCTGCACGTCCTCGCGTGTCGGCAGGGCCGTGACAATCCCCTCAAGGTGTTGAGCATCCAGTTGCAGCCACGGCTGCACCGACGGACCGCCTTCCCCAAGAGCCTGCCGAACGAAATTCTGGCTACGTTCCGACGGTTTCACGCTGATCCGGTCGCTCTTCCGCACGAGATAGCCTGGGCGATTCAGCCGACGGCCGTTGACGTAGACGTGCCCGTGAGCCGTCATGGTCCTCGCCGCACGATGAGACGGAGCGAAACCGAGCTTCCAGACAACGTTGTCAAGCCGGCGCTCGAGCAAGCTCAACAGGGCCTCACCCGTGTTGCCCTTCATACGTTCGGCCTTGTGGAAGTAAATCATAAATTGGTGCTCAAACACGCCGTAGTACCGTTTGACCTTCTGCTTCTCACGCAGACGCACGCCGTAGTTACTCGCCTTCCGCCGGCGCCACGCGGAGTGCATACCCGGCGGGTGACTGCGCCATTGGCGCTCCATTGCACACTTCGCCGTCTCACACCGTGCCCCCTTCAGCATCAACTTCACACCTTCGCGACGGCAAAGCCGACAAACTGGTCCTAGATAACGTCCCATATTCTTATCCAGATGCAATTCCCAAAGCGGGCCGCACACTGCCGCGACTGCGACGCTCCGTCCAGCCCATGATGTCCTCCAGCACTACGCCTTTCACACGCGCCGCTTTTTCTTCGGACGACACCCGTTATGCGGAAGTGGCGTTACATCTTCTATCGAATGAATCCGCAATCCCGAACTCTGTAGCGCCGTGATCGCGGCGTCGCGCCCGCTGCCGGGCCCTTTCACCCTCACCTCCACCTCGACAAGTCCGAACCTTTTTGCCGTGTGCGCCACCTGCTCAACAGCCCGCTGGGCTGCAAACGGTGTACTTTTTCGCGTGCCCTTAAAGCCAACCGTCCCCGCGGACGCCCGACAGAGCACGTCACCGTTCAGATCCGTAATCGTGACCAATATGTTGTTAAAGCTCGCCTTGACGTGCGCGATACCCCGCGCAACATTCCGGCGGACGCGACGTTTACCACTTCGCTTAGCCACGGGATACTCCCATTAACGCACCTCCTTGACACCCTTCTTCCCGGCGACGGTCTTCTTGGGTCCCTTGCGCGTTCGGGCGTTGGTCCGCGTCCGCTGGCCCCGCACGGGAAGGTGTACGCGGTGACGGATGCCCCGGTAGCATCTGATGTCTTTTAGCCGTGCGATGTTCGACTGGACCATCCGGCGAAGCTGGCCCTCCACCTGGTAGTTCCGATCGATAACGCTACCGATCAGGGCAACTTCCTCTTCGGTAAGGTCATTGGCCTTGACGCCTACCTCAACCTGCGCTTCCTTCAAAACATCCTGGGAAAGCTTCGGACCAATCCCGTGGATGTATCGCAGCGCAAACTCGATCCGCTTGTTGGCCGGAATATCAACACCAGCAACACGTGGCACGTGAGTTCTCCTTACCCCTGACGTTGTTTGTGTCGAGGATTCGTGCAGATAACGCGAACGACCCCCTTACGCTTGACAATCTTGCAGTTCTCACAAATACGCCGTACGCTTGTTCTGACTTTCATCGTCTGCCAACTCCCACTGATGGGCTCGGGCACCAGGCCCTTACCCGTCGCATTATCCTTTTGTCAGCACGTCCACGCCCATAGCGGTCACCACCATGGTGTGCTCGAAATGCGCGGCGTACTTGCGGTCCTGCGTGACAACGACCCAGCCCGTGTCATCTCCGTACTCCACGCGATGGGTACCGATATTCACCATCGGTTCGACGGCCAGCGCCATCCCAGGCGTAAGCTCGAAATCCAACGGCTGCTGTTTCTCGCTCCAATAATTCGGAACCTTCGGCTCCTCGTGCATCTCCCGTCCGATCCCGTGACCGACGAAGTCACGCACAACCGCGAGCTTCTCACCCTCAACGAACGCCTGTATCTTCCTCGCCACTTCGCTCCACATGCGCCCTGGGCGTATCTCCTCAATCGCCACAGCCAGCGCCCGCCGCGTCACATCAAGCAGGTGCTGTGTTCCCGCCGAAACACGTCCGATCGGGATCGTTGTGGCCGAGTCACCGCAGTAGCCCGCCAGGCGAACACCGCAGTCGACACTCAGAATATCCCCTTCCATCAAGCGTCGATCGCCGGGGATCCCGTGAACCAACTGCTCGTTGACACTCGTACACAGCGCGGCCGGAAACGGGAACTTCGCCTGCGGGTTTCTCACACCCTTGAACAGGGCGATTCCGCCGGCCTTGGCGATCATTCCCTCGGCCACCGCGTTCAGCTCGCCCGTGGTGACGCCCGGTCGGGCGAGTTCTCGCATTCTTGCAAGCACACGATACACGACCGACCCGGCTGCACGGATCAGCTCGATCTCGCGTTCACTTTTCAGAATGATCCCGCGCACCCGCGTCCCACGTAATACTTCGCCTCGATCACTTTGTCGCTTCGACCGCAACATACACTCAACGCTTTGCCGCAACATAACTTATGTCAGGACCGTGACCCTTTGATGGGTCCTTCGGTCCCGAGGAAACCCTTGTAATTACGCATGATCAGGTTCGCCTCGATCCGCTGGACCAAATCCAACGTCACACTGACCACGATCAGCAGTCCGGTTCCGCCCAGAAAGGCGGATACCATAAACGGAATGTGCAAGGATTGCGCGACCAGTGTCGGAATGATCGCGATGATCGCCAGAAACGCCCCGCCGACGTAAGTGATGCGCCCCATCACCTTTTCCAGGTAATCCGCGGTCCTCTTGCCCGGCCGCAGACCCGGAATGAAGCTACCGTAATCTCTCAGGTTATTCGCCATCTCCTTGGGACGGAATTGCACGGTCGTCCAGAAGTACGCGAAGAAATAGATAGCAACGATGTACGTGACTACGTAAATATACGCGCCCGAGCCATACGCATCCCGCCAGAAACTCCAAAACTGGTTCGGCCATGCGTTGTATATAGCGCCGAAAATCAGTCCGGGGAAGATCAGCATCGACTGGGCGAAGATGATCGGCATCACGCCGCCGTGATTCACACGCAACGGCAGGTAGTGGCGCTGCCCACCGTACACACGCCGTCCACGGGTCTGCTTTGCCTGTTGGATCGGAATCCGCCGCTGGGCCTGCGTAATCAGGATTGCACCGGCGACCACGGCCACGAACAACACGATCAGTAGAACGACCTTTGGGATATCCATCTCGCCCGGACCGGCCGTGCCCTTCAGACTGAGATTCCGCCCGACATAAATGGCCGCCGCCGGCATGCGCACCACGATCCCGGCCATGATGATCAGCGAGATTCCGTTGCCGATCCCATACTCGTCGATCTGCTCGCCCAACCACATCAAAAACACAGTGCCCGTGGTGAGCACCGTCAGTGATAGCAGCATGTACAAGAACGACATGCCCAGAAACCGGCCCTCATAGTTCGGGAAAATAAATCCCTGACTCGCGATATACTTCATCCAGACCGCGGCATTGATCACGCACAATCCGACTGTGAGATAGCGGGTGTACTCCTGAATCTTCTTGCGGCCCGACTCTCCCTCCTGCTGAAGCTTCTCCAACGCGGGAACAACGGTGACAAGCAACTGGAAGATGATCGAGGCCGAAATATACGGCATGATTCCCAGCCCGAAGATCGTGCTCTGGCGCAGGTTTCCACCGGTAAAGAGCTGGAAATAATCGAACAGGTCGCCAAGACCGCCGGCGCCACCGGGGGCAAAACCGCGGTTCATCGTCTCCTGATCGACACCGGGAACGGGAACGGCAAAGCCGATCCGGTAGATACACAGCATCCCGATCGTAAACAGGATCTTGTTCCGCAACTCCGGAATCTTGAAAATGTTCAAGAAGGTAGAAAACATGCGTTCGTATCAGCTCGCATCACGCCGGGTGCGGTCGTTCGACCCGGATCATGGCATGCTCATCACTGAGCAATTCTCGCCTCACCACCGGCCGCCTCAATCTTCTCGATCGCAGACCTTGTGAACTTGGCCGCATCCACCGTCAGCTTCTTCGTCAACTCCCCGTCGCCAAGCACCTTCACCCGATCACGCAAATGTCGAATCAGTCCCATTTCCAGCAGCGATTGGGGTGTTACATGTGCGTCGACGTCAAAGCGCGACTCCAGTGATCCCACGTTCACGATGCTATATCGCGTCTTAAACCTGGCGTTGCTGAAACCGCGTTTGGGCAGTCGCCGGAACGTCGGCATCTGCCCGCCCTCTTGCATTCCGCGCCGTTTCCATCCCGACCGCTGCCCGAAGCCTTTGTGGCCGCGGCCGCAGGTCTTGCCGTGACCGGAGCCATGACCGCAGCCCACGCGTTTGCGACGCCTGTGGGCTCCAGCAAGTTTGGTTATTTCCGCGATCTTCATTATCGCACGCTGCCCACCGTGACACCCCGCAGGCGCCCCACGTCCTCGCGGGTGACCATCTGCAACAATCCGTACAGGGTGGCATACACCAGGTTCAGTGGCGTATTCGATCCGTAACTCTTCGTGAGCACATCATGGACGCCGGCCAACTCCAGCACGGCTCGGACACTGGCACCGGCGATCACACCCGTTCCGGGACGCGCCGGAACCATCACGACACGACTCGCCCCGCGCCGTCCCACGACTCGGTGCGGCAACGTGCCATTGACAATCTTTACCGGCCTTAAGTTTCTGTTCGCGTCCTTGCGTCCCTTCTCCACGGCGGCGGGCACCTCGGCTGCCTTGCCGTATCCGACACCGACATGACCGTTCCGGTCCCCGACAACAACCAGTGCGCTGAAGCTGAACCGCCGACCTCCCTTAACCACGGCCGCACAGCGGTTGATCTTCACCACGACCTCATCGAACGGCTGCTCTTCGGTTCCGACCAATGGTCCCGATTGCGTCATCATTACGTCTCGTTTCACCCACCAGGCGCGTCCCAGCGCTTACTTCGAACCGCTAGAACGTCAGTCCTCCTTCGCGTACCGCGTCGGCGAGGCCCTTAACCCGACCGTGGAACCGAAAGCCGTTGCGGTCGAAGCATACCCGCTCGATGCCGTTGGCCTTGGCCCGCTCCGCAAGAGCGGCGCCGACGATCTTGGCCCCCTCGATGTTCCCGCCGCTTTTGACCCGGTCCCGCAGGTCCTTGTTTTGTGAGTCCGCCTCACAGAGCGTCACGCCTCGGTCGTCATCGATGATCTGGGCGTAAATGTGCTTCAGGCTGCGAAACACGGTCAGCCGCGGTCGCTCGCTCGTACCGCGGACATGCTTGCGGATCCCGCGTCTCCGCCGGAGTCGCCGCATAACTTTCAGCTTGTCCGATCTCATCGTCCGTAAACCCTGGCACACGGATCCGAAGTACGCAACGTTCCGGGACTACGCAGCCCCGGTCAGTGTCTTGCCCTGCTTACGCCGGACGTGCTCTTCCTGGTACCGGATGCCCTTGCCCTTGTAGGGTTCCGTCTTGCGCAACGCCCGAATCTCGGCCGCAAACTGTCCGACCTTCTGCTTGTCAAAGCCACGAATCACCACAGAGGCCGGATCGCTGTCACCGCGAGCCGTATCGCGCTCCACGTCAACCTCCACCCCGTCGGGCACGGGAACCTCAAACTGAGATCCCTTCCCGCGTCGACGACCGGAGAACCCGACGTTCAGGTGAAACGTCCGCCCTTGAAGCTTGCAGTTGTACCCCGTGCCGTAGATCAACAACCGCTTCTGAAATCCCTCGGAAACCCCCCTCACCATGTTGTTGATCAACGCCCGGGTTAAACCATGGTTGGCGCGACTCTGCTTGGAGTCGTCCTTGCGGCGCACCGTCACCAACCTGGACGCCTCGTCATACGCGACCTCCGCCGTTAGGGGATGCGCCCATGTGGAAGCGCCTTTCGGTCCCGATACGGAAATCTCCCGGCCCGTCATTTTCACGGTGACGCCGGACGGCACCGGAACAGGTTTCTCGCCGATTCGCGACATCAAACGATCCTCATGGCCATCCAGGACGGCCAGCCGACACGCACGCGACGTGCTTCACGCCGCAAGCTCTAGTACACAGTACAGAGCAATTCCCCACCAACATTCTGTTCGCGACAGGCCCGATCGCTGAGAACACCCTTGTTCGTCGAAACGATCGCTATTCCCAGCCCATTGAACACGCGCGGCAGATCGGCCACGCCGGTGTAAACGCGCCGTCCACCCTTCGACACGCGGTCGATTGCGTGGATGATGTCTTCGCCCTGCGGGCCGTACTTCAGATCGACCCGAAGGATACCCTGACGCTTGTCGGCGATAACGTCAAACCCGTTGACATACCCCTCATCCCGAAGCACCCGCGCGATTCCGACTTTCATCCTGGATAACGGGATGCTGACCTGTTTGTGTCGAACGCGCGCGGCGTTGCGAATACGAGTCAGCAAATCGGCAATCGGATCAGACCACATCGTACCAACACTCCACGCCGCGCGCCTCCGCGGCTGACAGCCTTCTACCAGCTCGCCTTTCGCACGCCGGGGATCAACCCCTCATGGGCCAAATGTCTGAAGCAGATCCGGCAAATCCGGAACTTACGGTATACCGCCCGCTGCCGGCCGCATATCTCGCACCGGCGCACGCGCCGCGTCATGAACTTCGGCTCCTTGCGCGCCTTCTCAATCCAAGCTTTCGTTGCCATTAAGCTGCCTGTTCTTCGGTTTTTCTAAGCGGCATGCCAAGCCGCGTCAAAAGTTCCCGTGCATCCGTATCATTGCTCGCGCTCGTGACGAACGTGATGTTCATCCCCTGGTTATAGGTGATGTTCGCGAGGTCAATCTCCGCGAAGATCGACTGATCCGGTATCCCCAGTGAGTAATTGCCTCGACCGTCGAAGCTTCTGGGGTTCAAACCGCGAAAGTCACGGAGACGCGGGATGGCCGCATTCACCAGCCGATCCACAAACTCGTACATGCGCTGCCCCCGCAACGTCACCCGACAACCAATCTCGTGGCCCCGACGGGTTTTGAAGTTCGACACGGCACGGCGGGCCCGCCGGATCTGGGGCCTTTGCCCGGTGATCCTCGCCAGATCCTCGATGACGGCCGGCAACCGATTCTTGTCCTGCATCGGCGAACCCGTTCCCATCGAGACCACAACCTTCACCAAACGCGGAACCGCCATCGGGTTCCGGATACTCAGAACCTGCATGAGTTCGGAGACAACCTCCTGTTTGTAGCGTTCTAACAACCTCGCCATTGGCCGTTACTCCAACAAACAGGTTACCCTCGTCTGCCGACGGTGCGCTCCGCACGCGACAACGTATGTAACACCGTACCGCCCGTACTGACCCTGCGCTTCGCCGTCACCTTACCCGCCTCATCGCGCTCGATCTCGAAATGGACGCGGCGACCCTTGCCTGCACTCGAATCGTAGGGTAGCACGTTGGAAACATGAATCGGCGCCTCCTTTTGCACGCGACCGCCCTGTGGATTCCTCTGAGTGGGCCGGACGTGGCGGAAGACCATATTCACGCCCTCCACGAGCACCACCCCGTGCTTCGGGTCGATTCGAAGGACCTTCCCGCGCTCACCACGGTGGTCGCCGGAGATCACCTCCACCATGTCGTTTTTCCGAATATGCACTGCCATCTCTCGCGCTCTTCCAGCAACACGCACCCGCGGCGGACGCGCGCCCGATCCATCAAACGACTTCCTCCGCCAGCGACACGATTTTCATGAAGTTCTTCTCACGAAGCTCGCGCGCAACCGCGCCGAAAATGCGCGTACCGCGAGGCTCGTCTCTTTCGTCCAAGAGCACCACGGCGTTGCTGTCGAACCGGACGTAACTGCCGTCATGCCGGCGCGTCGGGGCCCGCATGCGGACCACCACCGCCTTTGCCTTTCGGCGTTTGGACCGCTCCTTCCGGTCCGCTCCGCCGGAGAACTCGCTGTTGGGCAAGGATTTCTTGACCGTCACCAGCACGATGTCACCAATCCTCGCGGTCTTCAGACGCTTCTTGCCATGACGGGACGTGCTGCCCTTGTAGACATTCACCACCATCGCGGCCTTCGCGCCGGTGTTGTCGCACACGTCCACCATCGTCTGCCTCTGAATCATCGTGCAAACCCTATATACCTTGAGCAACCAACAGCCGGTACGTCATCATCATGTGCGCACGAACCTGCTCACGAGGCCGGGCGGACGATCCGGGTTAGCCGCCAGCACTTCGTCTTGGACATCCGGCGGCATGCCATTACCTCGACCACATCACCGACCTTGGCTTCATTCCTCTCGTCGTGCGTGTGGAGGGTCGTCGAGCGCTTGTAGTACTTGCCGTACTTCGGGTGTTTGACCAGGTAGTCACACCGCACCTGGATCGTCTTGCCGCTCTTGTCCGATACGACCGTGCCGACACGACATTCGCGGGAACCGCGCCGCTTCGACACCACACCCGTTTCGCCCACCTTGCTTACCATCCAATCATGATTCCCTCGCCGCACCCTTACGGGACGGCTGCGACCGCGATCGCGCTTAACCGCCCTTGCGGTGTGTCGCGACTGCCTCCAAATGGTACTGCTTCTCTTCGATGCCGATCTCGCCCCGCTCACACAGAATCGTCGAGACCCGGGCAATGTCCTTTCGCGTTTCCTTGAGCTGGTGGGGATTCTCCAGCTTTTCGGTGACGGCCTGGGAACGCAAGTCAAAAAGATGCCGGCGGAGCCGATCCAATTCGGCATAGAGCTCCAAAGTCTTCATCTCTCTAAGCTCACCCACCTTCATAGCGCCAACCAACCCTCCGTCACTACAAACCGTGGCGCCGCCTTACAAACCGACACGGGTAGGGCATCTTGTGGGCCACACGCATCAGCGCAGCCCGCGCGACATCCTCCTCGACACCACCAATCTCGAACAGCATCATACCCGGTCTTACACGCGCAACCCAGTACGCCGGATCGCCCTTGCCTTTTCCCATCCGCGTCTCCAGCGGCTTCGACGACACCGGCTTGTGCGGGAATATCCGCACGTAGACCCGCCCTTCGCGATGTAGATAGTGCGTCGCCGCAACACGACCGGCCTCGATCTGCCGGGCGGTGATCCAGCCACTTCCCAACGTCTGCAGGGCGTATTCCCCGAACGACACTGTATTGCCCTTGGCGGCCACACCGCGGAGCTTTCCACGCTGGCTTTTACGCCATTTGACTCGTCTGGGCATCAACGCCATGGAACCGCCTCCGTTGGTCGCCCGGTACAGCCGCCGGGCCCAACCGATCTATCCTCGCTTCCCTCGCCGCTCGCGCCCGCGACTACGCATGTGACTGTCGTCGAGCGTCGCCTCTTCGCCGTATCGTCCGTGATAAAGCCACACCTTCACGCCAATCGTACCATATGTCGTGCGGCACGTAGCCTCGCCGTAGTCAATGTGTGCCTGAAGCGTGTGCAGTGGGATGGAGCCGCGTATCTGCGTTTCTCGTCGGGCCATCTCCGCACCACCGAGACGACCCTTGCACATGATCTTGACGCCCTTCGCGCCGCACGCCATGGCCGCGTCAGCCCGCATCTTCATCACACGCCGAAAGCCCGCCCGTTTCTTAAGCTGCTCGGAGATAGACTCGGCGATGAGCTTGGCGTTCCCGTCGGGCACCTTGATCTCGACGATGTTGACATTGATCTTCCGATCGACCAGATCCTCCAGTTCTTCCTTCAGCTTGTCCACCTCGGCCCCTTTGGGACCGATCACCAGACCGGGGCGGGCTGTGTGCAGAAGCACCTTCACCTCGTTGCGGGTTCGTTCGATCTCCACTCTGGCGACGGCGGCGTAGGGCGGCTGCTTGTTGAGCTTTTGATCGACATAGTCACGGATCTTGTAGTCTTCGATCAAAAACTCTGCGAACGCCGCCTTGGGCGCAAACCAGCGCGATCGCCAGTCCTCGGTAATACCGATCCGAAAACCCGTTGGATGGATCTTCTGTCCCACGTTCTGCTCCTGCCGCTGCCGGAAACGAGCCTGCGGGCGGCTTGGTTTATGCCTCCGCCACCGTAACGATAATGTGGCTCGTCCGTTTGGCGATCGGATGGGCCCGTCCACGGTCCTTCGGCCTCCATCGGCGAAGGTAGGGCCCGCCATCAATGCGCGCCTCCTTGACATACAGGCGGTGCATGTCGGCCTCTTGCTCATCCGCGCTGACCATCGCCGCCTTCAACACCGCTTCCACGAACCGCGCACTGCGGCGGTGGTTGAACCGGAGCTGCTCGACCGCGTCGCTGCACTGCTGGCCACGGATCACGTCAACGATGAGCCTGGCCTTGCGAGGCGCAACCTGGGCGAATCGATGTTTCGCAATCCATGTTGACTTCTGTCCGTTCACCGGCGATTACATCCGAGCCAAAGACATCCGGCCGTTGAGCCGGACGTCGATCTATTAACCCCTCTTCTTGCCCGAGCTATGCCCACGGAACATCCGTGTCGGGCTGAACTCACCGAGCTTATGACCGACCATGTCCTCCGTGATGTATACGGGGTGAAACATCTTCCCGTTATGGACTTCAAAGCGATGCCCGACGAACTCCGGAACGACCGTGCAACGTCGAGCCCATGTGCGGATTGGTGTGGTCACACCGGAGGCTTTCAGGTTCATCACCTTCCGGAAAAGCTTCTCGTCGACGTACGGACCTTTTTTCTGCGATCGCGCCATAACAAGCTATCCAGAGAATCTCATGCGAACCATCGCCCGCCCGCCTCGACTGCCGTACCGCAATAGCCCATCACCTCACCAATCTATTCCACAACCTACCGTTTCGGTGACGGGAGCTGCCCGTACCGCTTGCTCTTGCGCCGGCGCAGTATGCGACGGTTCGACACCTTGTTCGGCGACCGCGTCCGGGTACCCTTCGCCAACACCCCGGTCGGGCTGCACGGATGACGTCCGCCGCCGCTACGTCCCTCGCCGCCGCCAAGCGGGTGCGAGACGGGATTCTTGGCCGTTCCGCGTACGCGGGGGCGTCGCCCGCGGTGCCGCATTCGTCCGGCCTTGCCCCACCGCAGGTTCTGATGGTCCACGTTGCCAAGCTGACCCAAAGTCGCACGGCACTCCGATCGGACCTCGCGCATCTCCCCGGAGGGCAGTATGATAATCGCCCACTTGGAGTCGCGAGATGTCAGCCGTGCAGACGTACCTGCACTGCGGGCCAGCTTGCCGCCCTGTCCGGTGTTCAGCTCGATATTGTGAACGTCCATGCCGGGCGGCATGAGCTTCAGCGGCATGGAGTTGCCGACCTTCGGTTCGGCACCGGGGCCGCTTTCCACCACGTCACCGGCCTTTAGTCCCAGCGGTGCCAGAATGTATCGCTTCTCCCCATCCTCATATTGAACAAGGGCTATGTGGCACGACCGATTCGGATCGTACTCGATGGCCTTCACCGTCGCCGACACACCGTCCTTGTTCCGCTTGAAGTCGATTCGCCGATAGATACGCCGCGCTCCGCCGCCGCGGTGCCGCGCGGTAATCCGGCCATGATGATTACGCCCGCCACATCTCGTGATCCGCTCGCACAATGACTTCTCCGGACGCTTCTTCTTGTCTGTCAACTCGGAGAAATCGTTCACCGTGGACGCCCGCCGCCCAGGTGAAGTTGGCTTGTAGATCACAATTCCCATCGCAGTTATGACTCACGCGAACCGGTCAAGCATCCGGCGGCAGCCAAAGCCCCTTAGAACAAGTCAATATGGTAATCCGCCTCAAGCACCACAACGGCCTTCTTCCAATCGGCGGTCTTACCGGTCTTGTATCTCACCCGACGTCTCTTGCCCACTCGCCGCGCCGTGCGGACAGACTGAATTCTCACGTTGTAAATCTTCTCGATCGCCTGCTTGATCATCGGCTTCGATGCCTCGGAATGCACCTCAAAGGCGTAGGCACCGCCGCGAGCGCGCATGTGCCTGGAGGCCTCGTGCGACTGTTGAGACTGGTGCGTGCCCTTCTCGGTCACCAACGGACGTTTGACTACGTGGTAAATGTCCATGGTACCTACCTACACATCCGACGCATCGGCCCGCAGGGCCACCGGATCACGAACCAAGCGCTCAAACGCCGGTTTCGTAAAGACCAACTTCCGCCCACGCAACACCTCGTACGCGTTGAGCTCATCAACCAGGCGAACGTTCGTGTTGGGGATGTTCCTGCTAGACAAATACACGTTTCTGTCCCGCTCGTGCATCGTCAGCATACACCCCCGATCAACGCCCAGGGCTGATAGCATGACTGCGACCGTTTTCGTTTTGATTGCCGGGACGTCAAGCTCGTCAACGACCATCACGTCGTTGGACTGGATCTTAGCGAGAATCGCGCTGTTCCTTGCCAGCCGCCGCATCTTCTTCGGCAACACCTTGGTCGCCCGCGGACCACGCTTGGCGAACGCCCGCCCGCCGCCGCGGCGGATCGGCGTCCGGATGTTGCCCGCCCGAGCGTTACCGCTGCCCTTCTGGCGGTATAACTTGCGGGTCGAGCCCACCACGTCCGACCGCCCCTTCGTACGGGCGCTGTGATGACGCTGGTGATCCAAAAAGGCCACAATCGCCTGCTTCATCAGTTGAGGTCTGACGCGTCCACCCAAAAGCGCCGGGTCGATCTCCATCTCCCCGGTCTGCTCGCCTTGCATGGTGAAAACGGGAACTGCCAGCATCGACCCTGATTCCTATTCCTGTTTCTTGTCCTTTACCGACTGCCGCACGAGGACAACCGATCCGTTCGGCCCCGGGACGCTCCCCTTGATCACCATTAGATCGCTTTGGGGATCGATGTTGAGGAGTCGCAAGCTGCTAATGGTCCGGCGGACATGGCCCATATGCCCGGCCATGCGCTTGCCCTTTTTGACACTGCGTCCGGTTCCGCCGGTCGCGCTGCCGCCAATCCCACCGGCTGAGCGGTGCTTGCGCTCGACACCGTGCGAGGCCTCCTTCCCGCCGAATCCGTGCCGCTTCATGACACCGGCAAACCCTTTTCCCTTGCTGACGCCGGTGACATCCACGTAGCTCACCGAGCCGCTCGCGAACTGCTCGACTGTCAGGACCGCGCCGCGAGTTAGGGTTGTCGGCTCGCTGAGCCGGATTTCGCGAATCACTCGCTTGGGACCGGTCCCGGCCTTGGCAGCATGGCCGATCATCGGCTTCGTGGAGCGATGAGGTTTGACCTCTTCATAACCGAGCTGGACGGCGTCGTACCCGTCGGGGTCCTTCGACCTCACCTGAAGAACGACGCAGGGACCGGCCTTGACGACCGTGGCTGGCTCAACCATGCCGCCCTCGCCCAGGACCTGGGTCATGCCGATCTTAGTGCCCAGTAGCGCAGGTATCATAAACGAAAACCCTACTCGCTTGCTCGGGGGGCCAGCGAGTTCATCTCGCTCCCTTACGTGCGATAAAGCTCACACGCCTGAATATCTTAACTGAGAGCCTACGATGCCACGGCACCCCCGTGAGCACCCAGGCACCAAGCAGAGTGAATGCAACAACCGTGCTGCCGAAAACCAACCATTCTAATGCTCTTGCCCACGTTGGCAAGCGCCCGAACGCTCCAAGTGCCAAAAAATCTCGTCCGGTCCAAATTCGGCAAATCTCTCGCCGACGATAGCGATATCTGCGACCTCAGCACAACGGATGCCAGGCCCTCCACCCACACCGGGACCGCGTCAATTTGAGGGGTAAGCGCGGATTCGGCGTGTTTCCACCACACGAACGGCGTTCGGATCGCTGATTCGAGCCCTCCTTGACATTTCGCGCGGGTTCGTCGAGGAAGCCATAAGTCGGTCAGCAAACCCGACAAATGATCT
>CAZJTP010000029.1:0-29000 GCA_964548955.1 uncultured Phycisphaeraceae bacterium | reverse complement strand
CCACGGAAGTGTGACGGCCCCCTGACTTTGGTGATATCGGACCGTTACGGTGGTGGATAGACCGCCCGGTCACACGCCCGTTCTGACGCGCGAGGTGTGTGAGATACTCGATGTTCAAAAGGGCGAGACGGTCTTGGACGCCACCGTCGGACTCGGTGGGCATGCGCGCCTGTTCACAGAAACGCTTGGGCCGGAAGGGACTCTCATCGGCCTCGACGTCGACCCGGACAATCTGACCCTCGCCCGGGAAACGCTTTCGGGGGTCGCGTGCCGGGTGGAACTGGTGCACGCGAACTTCGCGGAGTTTCGCGAGGCCCTTGGGTCCGTCGGGATCACACAGGTCGACGTGTTATTCGTTGATCTGGGTGTTAGCTCCACGCAGCTTGACAACGCAAGCCGTGGTTTTTCGTTCCAGCGCGACGGACCGCTTGACATGCGGATGGATCCGCGGCTTACCGTCACGGCTGCGGACCTGGTGAACCGCCTCAAGGAGCGGGAGCTTGGCGATCTTCTTTACCACAACGCGCAGGAGTTTGCGGCCCGAAGAATCGCAAAGCGAATCTGCGAGAAAAGACGTGACGGACGCATAACGACCACCGGTCGATTGGCCGAGATCATCGCCGGTGCTGTCGGGGTCGACCCTCGTTCGCGAAAGGCCAGGATCCACCCCGCGACGCGTGCGTTTTTAGCATTGCGCATCGCGGTTAATGATGAAATCCGATGTCTGGAAGCACTGCTCACGTCGGCGCCTGAGGTACTAAGGCCCAAAGGCCGGATCGGGATCATCGCGTTTCACAGCGTGGAGGACAAACCGGTTAAGACCGATTTTCGGCGGCGAAAGGGTGAGAACGTCTACCGGATCGTGACGAAAAAACCAGTAACCGCAGATGCTGAGGAGCGGCGAGTGAATCCACGCTCGCGCAGCGCGAAGCTTCGGGTCGCGGTTCGGCTGCCCGAGTAGGGAGGACGCCAAAGCGCGGTGCGTGATTGCATCGGCGACGCAAGGAACCTGGGGAGGCAGTTACGGCATGGTGAGGGAGACAAAGGTCGGGTTGCTCGCTGGGTTGGCGTTTATCATTTGCTTTGCCATCATTCTCGCGAACCGGGGCCGACACGAGCCGACCACGACTCACTTGCCCTATCTCGTCGACAATGGGGGCAATGTGCCACGGGTGGCTCAGACACCCGGCTCGCAACAAGCACCTCAGCAAACGCCTAGCGCCAGGGAGCGGACAGATCCCGTTTCACCACATCACACCGACACGTTGACGTATCGCTCCAGTCCCGTTCGGGCGAATCGCGCCACTGACGACGCGGCGCCGACCCACCTGGCGAGCAGCGGCGCGGACGTGCTGTTGCCTTCTTACGAGACACAGGACTCGCAGGCGTTGACGCCAAACGCAGCCGAAGGGACCACACTTGAACGCTCAATGTCGAGGGCGTCGGTGGTAATGCCGGGCCTTGACACACCCACGCTGGCTTCGCTGACCACGGCGACAGGAGGCCCTTCGCTTACCTCACCCCCACGAGACCGGGCACAGCAGCAGCGCATCCTTCAGGAGCATCTCGATTCGCTCGGCGAGCGCCGGGGGGATGTTAGCCAATCGAATCGAAGGGATCAGTACCGCCCGGACAATGGTGCGACAACCCACCGGGAACAACCCGGTGCGGTACCATCGCCGCCGAGGGCTACACCGGATTCCACATCAAGACAGACACGATCGGTCCGCCACACCGTTGTCTCGGGCGACACGCTCTCGAAAATCGCAGCCACGCATTACGGCAGCCGATCCGCAACCGTCATCAGTGCCATTTTCGATACCAATCGTTCGGTGCTTTCCAGCCCGGACGTGCTGCGCGTAGGTGTTGAGTTGACACTGCCCGTTATCAACGGGTTCGATCTTCGTTCCGGTGGAGGAGCGACATACGCTGTGCGCACGACATCGTCGCCGTCGCGCGGCGGTCCGACGGCCGTGCAGACGAACCGGTCTCCGTTTCAGTGGTACCAGATCAAGAAGAACGACCGCTATATCAGTATCGCCCGGGAGCAGCTAGGCAGCGCGTCTCGCTGGCGCGAGATCTACGAACTGAACAAGGACAAGTTCCCCGATCCACAGCAGATTCGCGAGGGCGTGCGCATCAAGCTGCCGGTGACGGCGGTCGCGGCCGCCCGGGGGACGCGGCGTTGAGTACCGGTCGTGCATGTCTACTGGTAGCCGTGCTGATGGGCGTAGCGCTTACGGTTGTCCACCTCCGTGCGGAGCAGACGCGCTGTGCCGCCGGGATTCTGTCGCTGGAATCACAGTGGATTCAACTTCGGCGAGAGTGGTGGGCGCTGCAGACTCGGGCAGCGCGGCTCAAAACCCCGCAGCGCCTCCGTGAAAGGGTGACGACTTTGCAGACCTCTATCGTCGCGCCGACGGTGACGACGCGGCCCGACGCGGTGGTTAGATTTGCATCCGACCGGTCACAAGAGTAACGCAAACATGTCTTTCCCGACCACACCGCTCGATCAGGTGCAGCGACGATCGGGCGTGCTTCTGTTGGTCGGCATCATCGCCCTTTTAGCGGCGTTGGCAGTACGCCTCCACTATATCAACATGGCACTGAGACCGCGTCTTGTGGCCATCGCCGATCGACAGCAGCACGGCAGCTCGGTGATCCCCGCGCGACGCGGGATGATCTTCGACGCTCGTGGGCGGGTGGTTGCGCTTAGCCGTCAGACGCCTGACGTGTTCATTGATCCCGTGCTGGTGGACGACGTCGACGAGCTTGCCGCCGAGCTCGGTGCGCGTGTGAACCTGCCGTCCGCAGAGATCGCGGACAGAATCCGCGCCCGGGCGAATTCGCGTTTCGTGGTGATTGCGCAGCGTGTGGATGCGGTGACCGCCGAGGCGGTTTGGGCGATGCGATGTCCCGCAGTGGGTCTGGCGGATCGGGCGTTGCGCAGCTACCCGCTCGGCGGTTTAATGGCCCACGTGCTTGGATGGGTCGGTCGTGACGGTCACGGCATGGAAGGACTCGAGCTGGCTTACGACGATCATCTGCGCGGTCGTAGCGGTCGACGCACTACGATCCGCGACGCCGCACGCCGTGTGATTCGGCGATCGGAATCGTCACCGATACCGCCGGTCGACGGCGGCCATCTGGTCCTGACGATCGACGCCGAGATTCAACGGATATCTGAAGAGGCGCTTGCTCGAGCCATCGACCGGTTTCAGGCTGAGAGCGGCGTTGCCATCGTCATGTCACCCAAGGACGGGGCGATCTTCGCCATGACATCCCTGCCAACGTTCGATCCCAACGACCCGGTGACGCCGGAAACGGCCGCGATTCGGCGCAACCGCGCCGTGACCGATCCCGTGGAGCCCGGCAGCTCGTTCAAGCCCATCATCGCGTGCGGAGCGCTGGAGGGCGGTTTCGTCTCGCCGACGGAGAAGATCGATTGCTGCATGGGGTCGCACCACTTCGGCCGGCGACTGATCACGGATACATCGCCGCACGGGCTGATGGATATCCGGGGCATCATCACACGCAGCAGCAACATCGGAATGGGAATCATCGGCGAACGGATGGGCAACGAAGCGTTGCACGATATCATACGCCGTTTCGGTTTGGGTGAGCGCGCCGGCGTCGGGTGTCCGGGCGAAAGCGCTGGAGTGGTTTATCCGCTGCACCGCTGGACGAGTTATTCGACCACCTCGGTTACGATGGGCTATGAGGTGCTGGTTACGCCGCTGCAGCTCATCAATGCCTTCGCCGCGATCGTCAACGACGGCGTTCTGCTCAGGCCGCGGCTTGTGAAAAGACGTCTCAGCCCGGACGGAGAAGTCGTCGAATCGTTCGAGTCACCCCGGATCATTCGGCGCGTCGTGTCACCGCAGGTCGCCCGGTACATGGTCCGCGACTTGCTCGTGTCCGTCGTGGAAAACGGCGGCGGGCACCGAGCGAAGACCGGACCATACCGGGTACTCGGCAAAACCGGCACGGCAAAGCTGGCCTACACCGACCGAAGCGGCTACGAACCCGGCGCTTACTTGAGCGTGTTTGTCGGTGCGGCGCCGGTTATGGAACCACGGGCGATCGCGCTCGTTATGGTTCGCCGGCCCAATCCACAGATAGGCTACTACGGAGGGACGGTGGCGGCCCCGGTCGTCGGTAAGATTCTCACTGAGACACTGGCATACTTGGGAGTACCGCCCGAGGGACAAGTAGCGCTCAGTAGTCTGTGAAGTCTTATGATATCACAGGGCAGCCGCGAGATCGTCGCGTTCATGCTCGTGCCTCGACCGCTGACGGGATGACATACCGGCGCTGGCTGATAGAATTCGGTTCCCAGGATGAGCATACCCGATCAAACCACAGTCTCTTGCTGCCGGACCTTACCGGAGTTGTTCGCTCGTGCCGGGGTACGAGTGGCGGATTGCGCCGCGCTTCCGCACGTCGAGATAACATCGCTGACTGACGACTCACGGAAGTCAGAGCGGGGAAGTTGTTTTGTCGCCGTTCACGGAACGGGGTTCGACGGTCACGATTTCATCGCCGACGCCGCCGCGGCTGGAGCGGTTGCGGTCGTCCTGGATCAAAACATCCCGGTTCCCCCAAGGACGGCGCGGGTCCTCGTTGACGATACGCGGATGGCGTTGGGAAAGCTTGCAACCGCATTCTACGGATTGCGCGGCGGCTTAAGGCGAATCCCGCGTCTGATCGGGGTAACGGGTACGAATGGTAAGACTACCGTTGCCTGGCTGCTACGTTCGATCCTCAAGGCGGCGAATTATCCCACGGCGCTGATGGGCACGATCGAGTACGACCTCGTGGGTGAGCGTCTTGTGGCTCCGCTGACGACACCGGGACCAATCGACCTCTGTCGTCATTTGGCTGCCGCCCGCGACGCCGGTGCCGTGTACGGTGTGTTGGAGGTTTCGTCGCATGCGTTGGATCAACGGCGATGTGACGGGCTTCCCCTGACGGCCGGCGTATTCACGAACTTGTCCGGCGATCATCTCGACTATCACGAAACGATGAAATCGTACGGTGCAGCCAAACGCCGCCTGTTCGACCTGCTCGACGATGACGGGGTGGCGGTTGTCAATCGCGACGATCCGATGGGAGTGTCGCTTGCCGGGAGCTTGGACGTGCGGGTTGTGTCCTTCGGCCTCAAGGCGTCGAACGTCGATGTAACCGCGCGCATTGACAACGTAAATCTCCACGGAAGCGACATACTGCTGCGGGGTCGTTCGTTCGAGACGGCGGTGCACCTGCCTCTGCTTGGATGGCACAACGCCTCGAACGCTCTCGCAGCCGCGGCGACCGCTGAGGCCATCGGCATAACACCTGACGCGATTCGTTCAGGGCTTCAGACCCTCTCCGGCGTACCGGGTCGATTGGAGCATGCCGGGCCGCAGGGTTGGCCGTTCTCCGTGCTCGTCGACTACGCCCACACGGACGCGGCGCTGTCAAGCGTGCTTCAATCGCTTCGTCCGCTCGCGCATCGGCGGTTGATTTGCGTCTTCGGTTGCGGCGGCGATCGTGATCGGAGCAAGCGTCCCCGGATGGCGGCGGCGGTCGATCGGTTTGCGGACGTCGCGTATGTAACCAGTGACAACCCGCGAACTGAGGACCCGCGGCAGATCATCGAAGATATCCTGTCCGGGTTCGGTTTGTCGCCGGCGTGTCGCGTCGAGGTGGAGCCTGATCGGCGCCGTGCGATCCGGGCGGCCATCGCCGAGGCCGAACCCGGCGATACCGTGTTGATTGCGGGCAAGGGCCATGAGACATATCAGCTCGTGGGTGACGCGGTCTTGCCCTTTGATGACGTATTGGTGTCACACGAGTGTCTGGAGGCGACAGCCGTTGCGGAGGAAGTCGCATGATCCCGATGACGCTGAAAGATGTGGCGTCGGCCGTCGGAGCGACGCATGAGGCGGGTGACGATTGTCTTCGGATTCGCCGGGTGACGACGGACTCGCGCGACGTGCAACCGGGAGACCTTTTCTTCGCGATTCCGGGCGAACGCTTCGACGGCCACGAGTTCATCGCCGAGGCAGCCTCCAAAGGCGTGGTTGCGTGTGTGTGCAATCGTGATTGGCACGCCGGCGGCGCGGGCGGTGCGTCATTCCCAATACCGCATCTTGTCGTCGAAGATACGATCGAGGCGCTGGGCCGATTGGCGGCGTACTATCGACGCCGTGTCATGCACGTGGCCACGGTCGTCGTGGCCATTACGGGCAGCAACGGAAAGACGACGGCCAAGGGAATGATCGACCACGTGCTATGCGGATCGTTCACGGGTCGCGCCGCACCCAAAAACTTCAACAATCGCCTCGGTGTGCCGTTGACTTTGTTGTCAGCCGAGGTGGACGATCGCTATTTGGTCGTCGAGATCGGCACAAACGCGCCGGGCGAGGTGGCGGCGCTGTCAACCATCGCCTTTCCTCATGCAGCCGTCATTACGTCGATCGGGGAGGCGCACCTGCAGGGACTCGGTGGTATGGACGGCGTGGCGGCGGAAAAAGTGTCGCTTCTGCGTCATGTACGGCCGGATGGTCTGGCGGTTGTCAACATCGATCGGCCGGAGATTCGACCGCATCTGGCCACTGCGTCGCGTCCGAGACTCGTAACCGTCGGTACCGACCAAAACGCGAGCCTGCGTGTGGCGGATGCGCATGGCGACATGCGCAGTACGACGTTTGAACTCGACGGTCGTTTTCGCGTCGAGCTGCCGATGCCCGGCATGCACCACGCGACCAACGCCGCAGCCACGTTTGCCATTGCGCGATGGTTTGGAATCGCGCCGGCGGAGATCATCGAACGGCTCAGATCCTATGTGCCGCCGGACGGAAGGACTCGGCGTCTGGAGATGGGTGGTGTGACCGTGATCGACGACGCGTACAACGCCAACCCGGCCAGCATGGCATCGGCGATTGAAACGCTGCGTCGCGGGGCGTCCGGTCGCCGGGTGCTCGTGATGGGAGACATGCTGGAGCTGGGGCCCGGAAACGCATCGTTCCATCGTCAAGCCGTCGCGGCTGCCCTGGAGGCCGGTATCGACGTGCTGGTGGCTGTCGGGGCGGCGATGAGGGACGCGGTTCAGTCGATGGAAGGCTGTTACGACCGTACGCGCGTAGTCGTCTGCGAGAATGCAGAGGCAGCCAGTGACGCCCTCATGACAATCCTGGCCGCCGGTGACACGGTGTGGATCAAGGGATCACGGGCTGTCGAACTTGACCGTGTCGTAAGCGATTTGCGGATTCGCCTAAGAGACCGTAAGCCGCAGGCTTTGGTCTGTGCGGACTCTCGCGAGTTGTGGGCGTGTTCTGGAAAATGAAGATCCGCGCAGGCTTTGAGCCCGCGTCTCGCTGGAAGATTGCGGCGGCGTGAGGCGATGTGGACCGGGCGGCGGTTACGGTTAGGCTGAGACGGGAAGTGTTGTTACGTGCTATACCTTCTTGCTCGCGAACTACTTCAGGGTCGGCATTACGCATACGAGAACACGCTGTTCCGCGGCACCTGCGCAGCCTTGCTGTGCTTCGTGCTGACACTGGTGTTCCTGCCGCGCGTGATCCGGCAGCTCATGAAGTGGAAACTTGGGGACCGGCCAGAGTTCGACCATGCTCCGCTCAATGAGCTGACGCGCGACAAGAGCAACGTGCCCACCATGGGCGGCGCGATGATTGTCCTGTCAATTGCCCTGACAATCCTATTACTTGCCGATCCAACCAACTTCTACATCCAGATGGGGCTGGTCTGTCTGATTTGGCTGGGCGCGTTGGGAGCGGTGGACGATTGGCTCAAGCTGACCGCCCGGCGCCGGTCCCGCTCCCGCGACGGGCTCAAGATGTACGAGAAACTGTTGTTTCAGCTCGGCTTGGGTGTCGTGCTCGGATTTTACGTCTACAAGTTCGGGCAAGGCAACTTTGCGGTGCTCAGCTCGCTGGTCGAGCCTGGCGAGCTGCCGGCGTACAAGATTCTCAGCGTCCCGTTCTACAAGTCCGGTGTGCAGCTCGGGACGCTTGCCTTCATGCTCGTCACCGTCCTGGTGATGACCGGGACGTCGAACGCCGTGAACCTGACGGACGGGATGGACGGGCTGGCGGCGGGTTGCGTGGGCATGTGCGCGTTGGTCTTTCTCACCCTGACCTATATCGTGGGGACGCCGGCGCTTGCGGACAAGCTGCTGTTTCCCCACGTGCCCCAAAGTGGTGAGTTGGTGATCGTGTGCGGCGCCGTGCTTGGCTCGTGTCTGGGCTTTTTGTGGTACAACTGTCATCCGGCCCGTGTGTTTATGGGCGACACCGGATCTCTGCCGTTGGGCGGCCTGATCGGATACGTGGCCGTGGTTACGCGGCAGGAGTTGATGCTGCTGATTGCAGGCGGCGTGTTTGTCATCGAGGCGATCTCGGTGATCTCCCAGGTGAGTTATTACAAGTGGACGGGCGGGCGGCGGTTGTTTCGCTGTGCCCCGATCCACCATCACTTTCACCTGGGCGGCTGGAGCGAGCCACAGACCGTCGTGCGGTTCTGGCTGATCGCAGCCATGTTCGCCGCCTTCGCGCTCGCGACGACCAAGCTCCGTTGACGAGCGACGCGGGCGGTGTGTTGCGGCGGATTGGAGAGGACCGACTGGAAAGTCGGTCCCACAGGCGTAGGGTCGATCCCACAGGGATGGAATCAGGGCCACGAGCTACGTGACGGTTTAGTGTCATAGATGATATAGGATGACTGTGTCACAGCGCGACAACGCGGTGCGCCCCGGTGCGATGATCGTGGTGGCGACCGTTTTGATGACGATCGGACTGGTGATGGTCGCGTCGACGTCGGCCTCGTTGAATCGACCGCTTTTTGCGTCGCCGTTTTTGCGTAGCACCGTTGGCCGGCAGGCGATCTTCATGCTGGCCGGGTTTGTTGTGATGCTGATTGCCAGCCGGGCGGCCGTACCACTGCTGGCGTCACCGGTTGTGCGACGGCGGATTTCTCAAGCGGCGTTCGTGATCGCGGTGGGTTGCCTGATTGCGGCACTTATCCCGTCTCTGGCATCTGCTCACCGTGGTTCTCAGCGCTGGCTACGGTTTGTGTTCGGGGGGATGGAGATAGGCGTTCAACCATCCGAACTGGCGAAGCTGGCGATGGTGGCGCTGCTCGCTTCACTCCTGACCGAGAATAATGCGAACCCGCGATCGTTCAGGCGGTGCTTCCTGCCGGCTTCGATAGCGATCGGTGTATGCGTCTTGCTGGTCGGCAAGGAGGATTTCGGGACCTCCGTCCTGCTGGCGGGGATTGGCGTGGTGATGTTGTTCGTGGCCGGCTGCCGGTTACGTCACCTGGCCATCCTGGGTACACTTGGCGCCGGTGCTCTGACAGCCTTGCTGTACGCGGCTCCATATCGGCTGGCGCGGATCGCAGCCTATACGGGTTTCTGGGAGGATCCGCGCGGGACCGGGTATCAACCGCTTCAATCGTTGACAACGATTGCCTCCGGCGGCTGGTTCGGCACCGGTCTCGGATCGGGCGTGCAAAAGTACGGCTACCTGCCCGAGAGTCGTACGGACTTCATCTTCGCGGTGATCTGCGAGGAGCTCGGTATGTTTGGTGCGGTCCTTGTGATCGCGCTATTGTGTGTTTTCGTCTGGCTGAGCATGCGTACCATGCTGGCGGCACGGTCGCGTTTCGAGCGTCTGCTGGCATTCGGTTTGGGCGCGACGATCGGGTTGCAAGCGGCTATGAACATAGCCGTCGTTACGGTTGTGACTCCCACAACGGGCATCTCGTTGCCGTTGATCTCGGCCGGCGGTAGCAACCTGCTGACGTTCTGTCTGGCGACGGGCGTTCTTGCCGCGATCGCAGCACGCGGTGGTGATCGTGCAACCGTGTCCGTGGACGTCTGTGACACCGGTCAACGCGCGGTCGATCTGGCTGATCGGAGGGAGGCGGCTGCATGGTGACGTGCCCACTTGAGCGATCTGAATCACCACTGATCGTATTCGCCGGAGGTGGAACGGGCGGCCACCTCTTCCCGGCGCTGGCGATCTCCGGGGCATTGCGCAACCGGCTGCCCGGCGTACGCTTTGTGTTCTTCGCGACGCAGCGGCCGATCGATGCCCGCATCCTAGCCCGGACCGGGTGTGATCTGGTTCAACAGACTCTGCCTGCGATTCGTCGCGCCCCGTGGCGCTGGCTGCGGATGTACCTTGATTTCCGCCGGTCGAGTCAGCTTTGCCGTTCCCGTTTCCGGGATGATCCGCCCGCAATGGTTGTCGGAACGGGAGGTCTCGGGTCGGTACCGGCTGTTCGAGAGGCTATTCACGCGGGCATTCCGACCGCCCTACTCAATCCCGACGCTATACCGGGTCGCGCGAACCGGTACCTGGCCGATTCCGTCGATGTGGTCTTTGCGCAGTGGGAAGAGGCGGCCAGCCAATTGCCGCGGTCGGCTCACGTGGTCGTATCGGGCTGCGCGGTTCGCCCCGAATTCAATCACGCAAGCCGCGAGGCGGGCATTGAGCGATTCGGGCTTGACGCGAGTCGGAAAACCCTGTTGATAACCGGGGCGTCCCAGGGAGCCCGAACGGTCAACGAGGCGGTAATCGCCAACCTGGCGTTTCTGGAATCGCACGGTAACTGGCAAGTCTTGCACCTGACTGGTGATCTGGATTACAGAGACGTGTGCGAGGCGTACGAGGCACGATCCATTCGAAGCTCGGTGCTTTCGTTCACGGATCACGTGGCTGAGGCGCTGGGCGCTGCCGACCTGGTCATTGCCCGGGCGGGCGCGTCGACGTTGGCGGAAATCACTGCCGTGGGTCGCGCGTCGATCCTGATGCCCTACCCGTATCACAAGGACAACCACCAGCTCGCCAACGCGCGTTGTCTGGTGCGGGCGTCGGCGGCGCGAATCATCCACGATAAGGTGGACCCGATACAGAACGGACCGGAGTTGCGTCAGGTTCTGGAGCAGCTGTTGGTCGACGACGAGGCCCGCAGCGCGATGGCCTCGGCGGCGCGGCGCATGGGACGCGGCCAGGCTGCGTCTCAGATCGCCGATCGCATTGTCGGCATGGCTGAGGCGCGGGGCACACTGCCATCTATGTCGAGCTGCACGGCCATTGCTCGTTGAGCCTCCGACATCGGCGACGCGACGTGTCGAGTATACGGACGATCGGTGAAATGCGGCCTGCTCTTTTCAATGAGAAGAGGATGGGGGCAGTTGAGGGAAGGAGTCCGAATCCCGTTGTATTCCTCCAATGTACGAGAAGGGAAACTGTGTACCAACGACGCAAGGCGCCGCCCGTGCGCCAAAGGCGAATCGTTGGAGGCATCACGGAAGCGTGCCCGATACAATCGGTAAGGGCATAAGTCGGCGCAGGCGATAGACTCGGCGCGAAAGTCTGTCGTCTTGAGCGCGGGCACACCGCGACATTCACAGACAGGTTGAGGGAATTAGATGCGCACCGACGCGATACGGACCGCCGGACGTCGGCAGGGCTTGCCCCTAGGCTTTGCCGGGAGCCTCGTCCATTTCATTGGCGTTGGTGGGAGCGGAATGAGCGGCGCCGCGGCGCTTATGCTGCAACTTGGCGCTGACGTCTCCGGTTCCGATCTGGTCCCGTTCGACGGGATGGGGGAGCTGGTCAGCCGTGGCGCGCGGGTGGCGATCGGTCATCGCAAGGAGCAACTCGACGCGAGCACCAACCTCGTGGTGATCAGTGCGGCTATTCCAGAGACGAACCCGGAGCTTACGGCGGCCAGAGCCCTCGACGTGCCGGTTGTCAAGTACGCGGAGCTGCTTGCCGCCCTGATGCGCGCACCGCGAAAGGGTATGGCCATCGCCGGCACGCACGGCAAGACCACTACAACGGCGATGTGCGCCTACTTGTGCCGCGAGGGTGGGCTTTCACCTTCATTCTTGGCCGGTGCGCCGTCGTCGCAGTTGGGTGGAAGCAGCGGCATCGGTACGGGACCGCTGCTCGTTGTAGAGGCGTGTGAGTTCGACCGCTCCTTCCTGAATTTCGCCCCGGAGTCGGCAGCCATCCTCAACATCGAACCGGATCACCTGGATTGCTACCGTGACCTCGACGAAATCGTGGAAGCATTCGCCATGTTTGCCCGGAATGTCGATCCCGATGGATTGTTGATCTGCAATGCCGAGGATCATTGTGCAAGCATTGCCGCCGACGCGGCCAAGGCACCCGTACAAACATTCGGATTCGAAGACGGCGCGGACTGGCGGGCGGCTGGTTTGCGACGTGAGCGGGGGTGTTACACCTTCGATATCCGCCTGGACGGTCAGGCTCTGCTATCGACGAGACTCTCGATCCCCGGTCGGCACAACGTCGCAAACGCGCTCGCCGCCGTAGCGCTGGCTGTTCACGCCGGCGTCGATCTTAGCTGCATCGGGCGTACGCTGCCGACGTTTGCCGGGGTCAGTCGCCGTTTGAGCTGGCGCGGCGAAGGGCGCGGTGTTACTATTATCGACGACTACGCGCACCATCCAACGGAAATTCGAGCGACGATCAAAGCGGCGCGGGATCGGTATCGTCCCAAGCGCACGTGGGCGATCTTTCAACCCCATCAGTACGCGCGGACGCGCCATTTTATGGCTGAGTTCGCCGACTCGTTTGGCGAGGCTGATGAGATCATCGTGCCCGACATCTATGCCGCGCGTGAGATGAACGGTGCGGCTGATGCACCCGGCGACGCCCGTGCGGCGGACGGCGTGATGGGTTCGAAGGAGCTGGTGTCGCGGATCTGCCAAGGCGGCGGAAGGGCCAGGTACTTTCCGGGCCTCGATGACGTGGCGGATCACCTCCTGCAGAATGTGATGGAGGGTGATCTGGTGTTGACAATGGGGGCCGGCGACATCTGGAAGGTGGCCGATGAGCTGGTGGAGCGAATTTGCGAGCCGCATCGAGCGTGACGCGCCCATCGGTCGTCAGACCTGGTTACGTCTGGGCGGGCGGGCACGCTACCTGTATCGCCCACGGGATGACAAAGATCTGGCATTACTGATGATCCGTGCGAAGAACGAGGATGTGCCCCTCAAAGTGCTAGGCGGCGGGGCCAACGTGCTGATCAGCGACGATGGGTTCGACGGTGTCGTGGTGCGGTTGGACGATGACGCATTTCGAGCGATCAATCGGCGCAGTTCATCCCTGGACGTCGGTGCCGGCGTCGATCTAATGCCCTTGGCGCGTCGGTGCAGTGGGCTGGGTCTTTCCGGCCTGGAGTGCATGGCCGGGATTCCGGCGACCGTCGGTGGTGCGGTGCGAATGAACGCCGGTGGGCGGTTCGGCGAGTTCGGTAGCGTCGTGAGACAGGTTGAGGTCCTTCGATCGGACGGCAACCGGGAGACCTGGTCGCATGATCGAATCGGTTTTGGCTACCGCCGCACCGATCTCGGCGATTCCATTGTGCTTGCCGCCCTGGTTGAGCTGGTCGAAGATGATCCACGGCGCGTGAAACGCACGTTCGATGAGTACTCTGAGTTCAAGGAACGCTCCCAACCGCTGGCGGACAAAAGCGCGGGATGCATTTTTAAGAACCCGCCAGGGCAATCGGCTGGTGCGCTGATCGACCAAGCCGGTCTGAAGGGCACCCGCTGCGGCAAGGTACAGGTCTCTGGGCGGCACGCAAACTTCATCATAGCCCACGAAGGGGCCACTGCGTCCGATGTAATCCGGTTGATCGACACTATCCGTGAGCGGGTACGCAGAGTATTCGGTACCGAGCTCGAACTTGAAATCGATATCTGGAAACCTTTAAGGAACTCAAAGCCGGGCGCATGACCACGACCCAAACAACACCGATTGCCGGCAAATCCTCCTCCTCTGCAATCCAGGCGTTGGACATCACCGTACTGGCGGGCGGACCGGGGGTGGAACGGGAGGTGAGTCTGGACAGCGGCAGGGCGGTCTACGAAGCGTTGTCGCGACTCGGCCATCGAGTCTCGCTGTGCGACATCAACCCTGATGATCTGTCCGCGCTGGATTTGTCTGCGGACATCGTCTTCATCGCACTGCACGGCGAGTTCGGCGAAGACGGGCGGCTTCAGGCCGAGCTTGACGCTCGAGGCCTGCCATACTGCGGATCCGGTGCAGCCGCCTCGCGGGACGCGATGGACAAGGCGGAGGCGAAGCGCCGGTTCGAGCGGCATGGCATTGCGACTCCGCCGTACGAGATCGTCGACCGGCGTAACCTCTCCGGGCTGACTTCGCGCTTTGCCATCCCGGCCGTCGTAAAACCCATAGGATCGGGCAGCAGTGTTGATACGACGATCGTTCGCGATCCCGAGGATCTTCGAGCCGCCACTGCGGAATTGGTCAAAAGATATGGGCAGGCGCTTGTCGAGCAATACATCATAGGCCCGGAGTTGACCGTGGGTATCCTGGGCGACGAAGCCCTACCGGTCTGCGAGATTCGCACCAGGCGTGAGTTTTACGACTACGAGGCGAAATACGTCGACAATGACACGCAGTACCTTTTTGATCTCGATCTTGCACCCGCGTTGCTCAAACGTGTCCAAGCGCTCAGTCTCGCGGCGCACAGTGCTTTGGGATGCAGAATCTTTTCGCGAGTGGACTGGATGGTCGACGCCGAATCGCTCGAGCCGTGCGTACTGGAGGTCAACACGATCCCGGGTTTCACGAGTCACTCGTTACTGCCCAAATCGGCGGCGAGGATCGGGCTGAGTTTCGACAGGCTTTGTCAGCGGATCGTTGAACTGTCGTTGAAACAGGGACATCCGACATAGCATGGCACGACGGACGAAACACAAAAGACGCAAAAACAAGACCCATCACCTGGGATGGTGGAGGTCCTTGGACGACGAGCGCCGCCGCCGTCTGCTGCGTCGCGCGGCTCTATTATGTCTCGTCCTGGCTGTTGTGCTCGGCGGTTCGATCGCAAAGGCCCGCCTGGAGGCGCACGTCAACCGGCAGTTGCTTGACCGCTTCGGCCAGCCGATTGTCGCGTTCATCGATCTGCCGGAGTCGCTCACCCAACTCGCCCTTGGCGACCTGGACGACGGCGTCGCCAATCTGCTGACGCGCGACTGGACGGATGACCGGCTCTGTCGGGACATGGCTGCAAGGCTGGCGACCGTCGGGTGGATCGCGAACGTCAACTTCGTACGCCGGACGGGCGACGCGCGATTCGAGGTCAGTGCCCGATACCGGGTGCCCGTGGCGATGGTTCAACAAAAAAGCGATTTTATGCTCGTTGGCGATAGCGGGATTCGACTGCCTGGTACGTATCTATACGATCCAGCCTGGAAACTCATTCAGGGCGTCAGCAGGATCGCGCCTGCGGCTGGGAATCACTGGGAGGGCGATGACTTGCGAGCTGCCTTGGCAATCATTGCGCATCTTGCGCAGGAGCCATTCAGCGATCAGATCACGGCGGTCCTCGTGGAGAACATCGGCGGTCGCCGCGATCTACGGCGCAGCCACATCGAGCTGGCCACCGATCGTGCCGGGGGACGTATCCGCTGGGGATCGGCGCCCGGTTTTGAACTAGAGGAGAATACCGTCGAACAAAAGCTGGCGATTCTTCGCGAAAACCACCGCCGGACGGGTCGCGCCGACGCCCGTCACCCGGTCGTCGACGTTTCCACGTTCCCGGACCGGTTCACGACTCCAGGGTAGTTCGGATCAGGGCGCGATTTCGGCTGCGGTCTCCGGCGTTCGAGCCGGTCCAAGCATCACGCAGGGGCTGCGAAGGCGTCGAATATTCCGCGGCCGATACCGAATAGGTGATAGAATGTGACCTAGTGAAACGGGTGCTACGATGACTGAAGATATTGCCTCAATTCTGGAACAAGCACGTATTCTTGTGCTTCAGCATGCGCCGGCTGATCTGCTCAAAGAGGCTGTGCCTTTTGGCATCGTCTGCCTATTAGCCGGGATCGGACTGAGCGTGCTAGGGGCGAAGCTTTCCCGCTTCGGGATGACCGGTGGATTTGCGGTGCTGGGCGCATATATCGGCGTCTTTTTCGCTCGGGAGACGGGATTCCCAGCGCTTGTTTGCGCTCCGATCGGTGCGGTGATGATCGGCGTTATCGGGTACCAGACATTCAAGTTGTGGGTCGGTCTGGTAGCAGCGTTGGTGCTTTCATCGGCTGCGCTTGGGATTTTCGGATATCAGCGAGTCGCCCCTCATTATGATGAGTTCGAGCAGACCGCCACCGTGTCCGTGGTTGAGGCCCCTGGATCATTCATGCTCCCAAGCCCCGAGCAACAACAGGTCTACCGTGAGCGATCGCCAAGTCAGTGGGCCAAGGAATTTTGGAACTTTGTCACCCAGAAGGACGCGAACGTCGAGCGGAACGGGCGGGCGGTCGTACTGGCGGCGATGGTTACCGGGCTGTGTCTGGGGGTTCTGGCCATGCGGTGGGCGCTGATCCTTTCGACGTCGCTGCTGGGCACGGCGTTGGTGACGACGGCCATTGCCACGCTGCTGACGCATTCCGTACCGCGATCTTATGAAGCGTTCCAGCACAATCCCAGCCTGATCGGCATCGGGATCGGTGCGTTTCTGGTTTTCTCGCTGGTCCTTCAGACCCTGCTGACCCGCAAAGCGCCCGAAGTCAAGGCGGAATCCGCCGCCAAGTCCTAACGCCACACGGATATCGTACATTAGCTGCAATGTTGGCTGGCGTGCGCCCTATGCGGGGCCGATGTGCCGGCGGGCTCTCCATGCGCTCGATCGAGCCGGGGCGGCCTGTCCAAAGCGCAATGCCTTTTGCCGCTCAACCGTTGGGGATCAGTTACCGTGATAACCTCCGTTGATGATTGGTTGCTCTTTCTGAAGCAGTCGCCCAGCGCGATGGGCCTTCCTTTGATATTGGGCGGGCTAGGATTAATGTTGTTCGGCTGGCGCCTGTGGAAAATCTGCGTGATGATTTCATTCGGGTTGATCGGCGCCACGCTGGTGGCGTGGTTTGTCGGCCCCTGCAGCGATCAATGGCTTTACGCAACCGCTGGTGGCGCCGCACTCGCCTTGGCGAGCTACTGGCCGGTCAAGTGCGCGGTGTCGCTTCTGGGAGGCCTCATTGGCGCCGTGATTGTAATGTACTCCATGTCGGGCTTCGGTGTTTCGGGGATTCTGCTGTGGACATGCGGAGGGATTGCGGCCGTCGCATGCACCGGCATTGCCTTCCTGAATCGCCAGCACGTGGTGATCGTCGTGACCGCTTTTCTTGGTGCGGTGCTGGTCGTTTCCGGCCTGGCCATCTGGGCCATGAACATGCCGATCCTCTACGGGACAGTGCTGGCAATGGCCACCGGGAGCGCAATCGTGGTGCCCTTCATCCTGCTGGTGCCGACGGTGATGAGTTCCTTCTATCAGATCGCGGAGGTGCGCCGACTGCACATCGAGCTGTGACGCCGCGTCAGACCTACGGCAGCACCGGATCTGCCGTTCTAGAGCATTCTCGTTTTCTGTGCAGCGAGCCGCGGGCCTTAGCGTGCGGACTCACAGACGTCGTTGAATTCTGCCCCGGTAATCAGCAATATCTAACTGGGATCAGTATCAAAAACTCTCACAGAATGCGGCAACGTCTTCGAGATCGACGTCTGAATCGTAGTCGAAGTCAGCGCGTTGGCACTCGAGTCCGACGACAATATCCGGCCCCTGAAGACAGGTGACAAAGCCACTCAGATCGGCAACGTTCACTAGACCGTCGTCGTTCATATCCCCCCGGCCTTCGCACTCGTCCGGGATGCCGTTCTCATCGGCGTCCTCACTGTCACCGCCGGGCAATCCGGTTTCGGTAAACACCCAGCTTTCCTGGTTTGGGATCACTTCGCGCATAACCTCGTAGAGTGTCTGATCGTTGTGACCAAGGTAAACGCCGGTAAACAGATCGTAGTCGTAACCGCTGTAATAGGCTGAGTTAAAATTCCAGCGAACTGAGAAATCATCCGAGAGAATCATCTCAAACTCATTGTGTCGACCGTCGTCGTCGTCCTCATAAGTCTCGGTGTACCAGTAGAAGACGACTTGTGCGTCCTCAAGCTCGTATCCGAATACACCGTTGTACTCTGAATCAAGATCATCAAATGCAGTCATGAGGAATGTATGTCGTGGGCTGTCAGGGTCACCGCCAGTATACGCGATCAGATCCGCCATGTATCCGTAGCTGAACCCATACGGCGACTCGCCCTCGCGCAGTAGCTCGACGTATCCATCGGAAGTCTGCTGAAAGGCAACATAAGTATCACTGCCCAGCGTCACAGGGAATGGGAGGCTCACGGGGCCACTTTCGCATGTATCGCAAGTATCCGACCACGCCAGAAATCCTGGCGGAATGAATCGGAATGTCACCTGTGTAATACCTGGATCAATAGGAGGAGCTATGTCCAGATCATCGGGGAGATCATTTCCGTTGCAGTCCGGGTCACACTCGTCCGGGACGCCGTTGTAGTTAACGTCTTCACTGTAGGGCGGGATCGGCCCGACGTACTGCCAGCTCTGCACCTCAGGAATGACACCGGAGATGAGTTCGTAGAGTTGATTCGCGCCGTATCCGAAGTAGACACCGGTGAAAAGATCGTACCCGTATGCTCCGATGCCTTCGGACGCGAAGTTCCACTGAATCGTCCCGTCGGAATCAAGAACAATCTGGAATATGCTCACGCCCATATAAACGCCATCGGCGTCTTCGTTGGTCTGTGTTTCCCAGTAGAAGGTGATGCGACTGGGCTCCGTTCGGTAGCCGTACCCGCCCACGTAACCAGAATCAAGGTCATCATAAGCAGCCATCAGGTATGTATGGGGCGGCGTGCTATAGTTGATCAAGTCTCTCACCGAACTATAGCCGGGATTATGCTTCGTTTCACCCGCGCGAAACAGCTCCACGTATCCGTCCGACCTCAGAGCGAACTGCGTGAGCGTTTCCCCTCCAAGCGTTACCGGAAACGGAAGCGCAATCTCGTCCGTCGTGCAGTCGTCACATGAGTTTACGTAGTTCCACTCCGCCGGAGTAGTGACATCGAACTCGAAGGGCACCTGGCTGAAGCCCGATCCCGGACGAACGTCCAGATCATCCGGCAGGTTGTTCCCGTTGCAATCCGGATCGCACTCGTCGGGGACGTGGTTGTTGTTGACATCGGTTGAATCCCCGTTTGCCACATCCAGGTGATCAGCCACTTCATTGATATTGCAGTCAGGCGGTGTGGGAGAGTATGCAAACTCAACGGCGTTCACCAAGACCTGAAGCGCATTCCGGCTGATCCTCTCCGTCGTGTAAGTCAATTCATGATTTACGTGGATAACCGTCCCACCGGTATCGGTACGATAGGTCAGCATCGGATTGCCGCCGGTATCTTCAATGGCAACGGTAGCACTCTCATGGGCAACTACATAACTGAATCCGGCGGCATCCCACCATTGATCTGGAAGCCAGGCGGACAGCAGATGGGCTGGATCAACTGTGACGATCCAGTCGTTGCCGTAATCGTAGTCTCCCTCCGGTGATGTTACAGGCATAAGGGCGCTTACCCCGGGACTCAACGATTCGGAATAGTCGTCGTATGCTGACCATTCCGTGATAACAAGGCCGCCTCCGGCAGCCACGAACGTTGATAAAGCGGCCTCAGCAGCCGGCAGCATTTCGTTGCCGTATTCATAGCCGTCGAGGTAAACGACTACGTCAAACGCGTCGATGTCGGGATCAACACCGTCCCATTCATAGTACAAGCCGCCGTAGATGACGTTATGGTCGGCCGATCGCAAGGCCTGCATAACCTGTCCCTCGCTGCCGGCGTCTCCAAGCAGCAGCACGTTCGGCGCGTCGGCCAGCACCCGACCGGCACAGGCACCAAGAACACAAGCCAATACAAGCATGTAACGGTGTGTCGAAATGGGCTTCATAATCCTCTCCGTAACCAACAGTCTTCCCCAACTCCGTCGGCAGCAAGCATGTCACCGTGAACCTGCTCGGGCCCAGAACAGACCGCCTACGCACGTTATCGGGCACGCCGGTGACACTTTCGTCGCTCGGGCGATTCAATACATCAGCCATTTTATCAAGTTTCCTGCTCAAAGCCAATCCCACGTCGGGCTTTCCGGTTGCCGTTTCTGCACCCAGGGCTCTGCGCGTCCATCATCGTCCTTCGCAGGCGACGGTAAAATGCAAGGCTTGAATCTTTGCTCCTGATGTGATCCATGCCACGAAGTGCTGTTAAAGAGGATGAGGGAATGTGTGGATCTATTCAAGGAACAACGCTTATTACGACCGATTTGCACCTGGGCAAAAAGTGAGGTCAGACTAAGCGGAGCGTAGCCGTCAAGGGAACTCAGGAAGGTCGTTGTTACAGGGCTTATCGCTGACGCTGACCGAGGCTGTCTAAGGTCTTTGCTGGACGTACGACATGAGCTTGTACGCCAGGCGTGCGGCCAGAAACTCGGTGACGACCTGGCCAGGAATGGGTATCACCTCGACGATATCGGCGCCGACGATCTCCTTATCAGCCGCGACGCGCCGCAGCAACTCCGTGACCTGATACCAGTCGAGACCGCCGGGTTCGGGCGTGCCGGTCCCCGGTGCATAGGCTGGATCAAAACCGTCGATGTCGATGGTGACATAGACCGTCTCACCCAGTGCGTCGAGTGCCCGGTTCAGCCAACCGTCATCCGTGTGACAGTCACGAGCGGTGATCGGCTTGATTCTCGCGCGTTTCATGAAGCGGTGGTTTCCCGGAGATATCGCGCGAACACCGACCGGCACGATCGACGCGCCAAGATCGAAAACGCGCCGCATGACGGCGGCGTGCGAGTAGCGGCTGCCCTGATAGCTGTCTCGTAGATCGGAGTGAGCGTCGATCTGCAGAACCGACAGCTTCTTATGCCTGGTGATCACCGCTCGAACGAGCGCGGCGCTGACGCTGTGATCACCCCCCAAGCCGAAGAGAAACTTACCGTCCCGCACGACGTGCCTAGCCAGTTTGAACAGATCCTCGTGCATGGCCTCCGGACCGGCCAGGTTGGGCTCGACCGCATCCATCGTGGCAATGCCGCACCTGTAACACTCCGTTTCCAGCTCCTCATCGAACCATTCCAGATGCTGCGACGCAGAGATGATCGCAGCGGGACCGTTGCGGGCGCCGGGCAGCCAGCTCGCCGTCGCGTCATAGGGAATCGGCAGCACGATGAAGCGGGCGTTATTGTAACGACAGTACTTTTCGTCGAGGCCAAGGAAGTTGTTGGGTATTGTCTCCATGTCACAACGCCATTACTCAGCGCCACATCCATTGCGGCGAGGTACATCCGAATCATCGTCCGTCAGTCCGCACGGCCTATCAAAGCTCAAGGCGCGGGCGAAGGGTTGGTCAACGGCGGTGGCGGAGCGGCCGGGGTGGCGGGCCAGGCCTTGAGGTAGTGAGTCAAACAGCGTTTTCACCGTGCCGTCTCACTTCTGGGATCGGCCTATCGCACTCGGGGCAGATTCCGCTGACGTTCCCGGTAAGGTTGTAGCTGCACGCTCACCGAGTCGCCTTTTGCGACCCTCTACTCCGAAGGTTTCAACCAATTCGTCACCTCCTCAGTTGCTCCGATTGCTACCGGCTGGAGCGACCAGTTGCCGGGTGGGAATCTCACCCACTGAAGGTTCACGCCTTTGCACGGTGCACTGCAGTATGCGGGCTGATATCACTCGAGCTTCTCAGGTCTTAAGCCCGCCCGCGGCGCTTTGGGCATCTCACCTTCACCTCGGTCGTAGGATCGCGTCTCATGACATCCCGGGGAACAGCGTCCACCACGGGGCAACGTCGTGTGATTGACCTCAATCTCCCACCCGAGCGGGCCGAAGGGCACTGTCTCGCGTATGTAAAAGGGTTTGGCGGATGCGTGGACCTCGTGACACGCACGGCACGTACGACCTCGGTACTCCTTGTTCACGTGAACGAAATGCAGGTTCCGCTCCTTGTCACGAAACTCCGTAACGCCGATCCCCTTCTCCAATACGACGAGGTTTTCAATGTGACACTCGAAACACAGAGCATACGCCTTCACATCAAACGGAGCATAGAAGGACTCCGGGTATTCCTTGGTCAACAGGGCGAATCGCGTCGATGCGTGTGAGTTGTGGCACGGCGTGCACTCCGCGTCGCGGATCTGGCCGTGGTGCCGCGGGTTCTCCTTGAGCAGGCAAGCCATATCGGTGATCACGCGACCATTCCTCGCGACCTGCGGCTCGTTGTGGCACGAAAGACAGAGGTCCTTCTCCGGCCCGGCGAGCAGATCAGGCATCACGCTGCCGTGCCCGGCGTGGCAGGCGTTGCAGGACTCTTCCGTTGTGATCGCGCCGTGAACGAGCGGCGAGGTTTCGATGAGCTTCTTGATATTGTCATGATCGTGGCACAAATAGCAAAGCTGTGGTGGGTTCTCACGCAGTTGCCCGGGGTGCTCCGTGGTGTGTGCATCGTGGCAGTCCAGGCAGCGCCCTTCCATGACCGGCGCGTGCGAGCGGCCTATCAGTTCCATACGAGACCGGAGGTCCTCATGGCAGTACAGGCACAGTTGCTGTACCTCCTTTGGTAGGAGCTTCGGCATCCACGACGAGTGGGATTCGTGACACACGTCACAGGTACCGACGACCTCCACACGGTCGTCGATGTACCGTATGCCTCCGTACTCTTCCGGCTTGTGGCACGGGAAACAGAGTGTTCCGGACGGGTCGCCAAGCAACTGCAGTGGATAGTTGCTGCCGTGCGGATCGTGGCACTTGTCGCACTCCTTGTCGGTCACGGGTTTGTGAACGACGCTGCGCTCTGATTGGGTGTGGCAGTAGCTGCACAACTCCGCCTTCGGAACGATCAGATTGTAGGTGTGCTTCTGCACATCGGCGTCGACGTGGCACGCGTCACATTGCCTCTGCGCCGTCGGACCGTGGAGAAACCGGCCCGATATTTCTTTCGTGTGGCATTGAGTTGTAATGCACGATTCGACCGGACCGGTCGGCCGCTCGATAGGTGCGGGTGGCCCCTCGACCGGACCAGCAGGCTGCTCGACCGGCACTTGCGCCGCCGCAGACAGCACGGCCGGCAGCGACGAGAGAACCGCATATAATACGTAACGACGATTCATCGACGAAACCCGACGGTACCGGATCCAAGCCGTTTGGTCGATGCCCTTAGAATTCGAGGTTCTTGGTATCCTCACGAGTAACACGTTACGGCCACTCTTGATCCAGGCAATGCGCCCGATTGCGGCGCGCCGCTTCAACTTTCTCCAATGGATCTAATCGGCCATTCGCGAGGCGGATGTCTCCAACAGGCGATTCCTCAGCGTCGCACTGTGGAGAAATGGTGTCACGATCGTGAATCCGAGCCCTCCTTGACATTTCGCGCGGGCGATCGCCCGCATGGACTCGCTCCGCGAGTGGCGAAATGTCAAGGACCAGCGCAGATGGGTCTGTAACGCCCTGATGATAAGTCGCTCGCGCTCCAGGCTCAGTTCAAAAATCTGCCCATAATCGCACCGCTCACCCCTGCATATCGACCGCCTCGGCCTTCATTGATGTGAATCAACGCCACGAGTAACCTGCTGCACGGGTTTACTGACTGCCGACCGAGCGGATCGCCGATCCTTAGCCAGACGAGGTAGCGGCACAAGAGGGCAGCCGTCCGATGGATTGTGACAAACCGTTTGAACTCCCCAAAGGCCGGGTGTTGGCGAATCGCTTCGAGATTCGCCGCCGGATCGGCGTCGGCGGGATGGGTGCGGTCTTCGTCGCGTTCGATCGTGAGCAAGGCAAGGAGATCACGATCAAGGTGCTCCTGCCCGGTCTTCTCACGGACGACCGCGCCAAGGAAGGCCTGTCTTTGGGGGTGGAGCTCGCCCGGAATCTGAGTCACCCCGGCATCGTCAACGTCTTCGAGACGCGAAGGGATGGGGAGCTGCATTTCATCACAATGGAGCTTCTGGAAGGCACGACGTTGCGCCAAAGGATGGAGGCGCTGTCGGCGGCTGGTCAGCGTTTCTCCGTGGACGAGGTGGTTCGTCTCGGCATAACGCTCTGCGATGCCCTGGGCTACGCCCATCAACGCATGGTCCACCGCAGAGTTAAGCCGGAGAATATTTTCCTGTGCGATGACGGTACGGTGAAGCTGACGGATTTCGGCATCGACCGCATCCTGCACGTCCACGTCAGTCAGTTGACGATGATCGGCGTCTCGATGGGCACAGCCTCCTACATGGCGCCGGAGCAGTTGAAAGGTTCGAAGGACATCGACCACCGGGCGGACCAGTATGCGACGGCCGCCGTCCTGTACGAAATGCTCACGGGCGAGCCACCGGCAGGTCGTGTCAAGCCGGCGAAGGAGAAGCGACACGATACCACGCGGCAGCTCTCGCGCGCCATAGGCCAGGCGCTCGAATCGGACAGGGATGATAGATTCGCCGATATGGCAGCGTTCGCCGCTGCATTGGCCGGCCGTTCCACTTCCCCCCCACGCGGCGCAAGGTTATGGGTCGTCGCGGCGGTGATCCTTTTCGTGGTGGCTGCGGGCGCGACATTCCCGAGGTGGCGCGGCCCTGCCCGCTCAATGATCCGAAGCATCCTACGCGACCCCGAGGCGCAGACGGCGGCCGAGGCAGCCCGGACACAGGCCCTGGCATGGGCATCCAGATGGCAAACATTTGCCAGGGTGCTGCCTGATGATCAAGTACCGGACGAAATCATGCAGGCGAATGAGGCCTTGTCAGCAGGCGACGAACATCTCGAGGCGATGGCCTACGGCAAGGCCGAGGAGTCCTTTCGGCAGGTTTGTAAACTGTACGAGTCGCAGATGACGGCAGCGACACAGATGCTTCAAGATGAACCGTCGAGGGTGGCCGGAGTCGCCAGGGATCTTTTTGAAAGGCTAAGCACACTGGAACGGGAGTTTTACGTCCGCGTGGCTGAATCAATAAGACATCTGGACGCCTGCGAGCAGAACCTTCGCAACGCTCGGACCGACGAGGAGCGGGAAGTGATCGAAACTCGCCGGCGCACAGCCGAGGCTGAGCTGAACCTGATGAACCGTTTGAAGTCGTTGATTCAGACGAAGGTGTTCAGCCCGTCGCTTCGCACGGAGATCAAAGATGGGTTGATTCAGGCGGATCGACAATTCGAGGGCGGAGACTACCGGGAGGCATTGTCATCGTATGTGGAAACAATGGCCCGGCTCGAGGGGCTGCTATCCTGGCCCGATCAGGCCGAGTCGGCGTTGCGTGGACAAATGGTATTGTCGGGTGAGATTGAGCAACTCCGCTCCGCACTCGGCCCGATGGCGCTGGAAGTTACGGGAGTTCAATCGGCGCTTGATGATGCTGCAGCGCAAATGGCACTGGGCGATGAAGAGCTGGGCGAAGGCCGTGTGTTGGAGGCGATTACGCTTTATGAATCGGCACGCGAACACCTGGCGGACGTGAAGGTCCAAGCCGCAACGGGCCTGTTGTCGCGGGCCCGGTCATTCGACAACGACGGGAAACCAACGGCTGCTGTGATTGCATTAGATGAGCTTCTCGCGCTGGATCCGAGCCACGCTGAAGGTCAAACGCTGCGCTCGACGATCCTTGCCTATCGAATGACCAATTCGATCGGGATGGAACTGGTCTTCATTCCGCCGGGGGAGTTTATGATGGGTAGCCCGTCAAACGAACTGGGCCGTGATGAGGACGAACGTCAACGCCTCACGAAGATCGCCGCGGGATTCTATATGGGCACAACGGAGGTGATGCAATCACAATGGTTCGCCGTGATGGGGGACAATCCGAGCAAATGGCAGGGCGACGATCTTCCGGTGGAGCAGATTTCGTGGGAGGACGTCTTGGAGTTCTGCAGCAAACTAAGCCTCAGTGAGGGGAGGTTGTATCGACTGCCGACGGAGGCGGAGTGGGAGTACGCATGTCGTGCGGGGACCACAACCCCGTTTTCGTATGGCGAGACGATCTCCACGGATCAGGCGAACTATGACGGCGACTATGCATATGGGAGTGGCGCCAAGGGGGTTTTCCGCAACGAGACAGTCCCGGTGGCCAGCTTCCCGGCGAACGCGCTGGGCCTGTATGACATGCATGGAAACGTGTGGGAGTGGTGCCCGGACGCCTACAAGGACTATCCTCCAAGCCCGGTGAGAAGAGCACCCGAGGCGGCGCCGATTGAGGGGCGCGTTCTTAGAGGCGGCTCGTGGCGCAGCAAGCCGAGGTACTGCCGCTGTGCAAACCGCGTCAGGGACACGGAAGGCAGCCGGCTTAGCAACATCGGCTTCCGCGTGGTCCTGGAGTCAGACTGACTCGCATCCGAAATAGTGGTTGCGCGGTCCGGTGGACGGGATAGGCCTGCGGATTGTACACTTGATCGCCATGCTATCGCTTTCCGGATGGTTGATTCTCGGTGGTCTTGTTGCAGCTTGGTTGATCCTCGCCGCAATCGCCGCCGGTCACGCGATCATGTACAAGCGTGATCCGCGAAGCGCAGCCATCTGGGTGATGATCAGTTTCACTTTGCCGATCATCGGGCCCTGGCTCTACTGGGGATTGGGCATCAACCGGATCGAGCGTCGGGTGATCCGGCGTCTTGGGCGGCGTAGCCGACCTTTTGACTATCCGCACCTTGCAGATGCTCACGACAGTCCGGACGTGCACCGTGAGGGCGTCGGCCATCTCGTCAGTCTGCGGACCGTCGCCGATAGGGTGACGCGCCGGCCCATACTGCCGGGTAACACGATCGTACCGCTGCACACCGGAGAGCAGGCCTATCCACGGATGCTCGGCGCGATCGCAAAGGCCGAACGGTCGGTCACGCTGGCAAGCTACATTTTCGACTGGGATGAGGTGGGGCATGATTTCGCCCGAGCGCTTGGTGAAGCCGCTGGGCGCGGCGTGCGGGTCCACGTACTGGTCGACGGCATCGGGGCGCTGAAGTCTTTCTCGCGGATGGGTCGGCTCCTTCTAAAATCCGGGGCTGAGGTAGCGGCCTTTTTTCCCCTTCGATTTCCGCTGGGCCGCCTCCGGCTCAATCTCCGCAACCACCGGAAGATTCTCGTGGTTGACGGGCACACGGGCTTTACCGGCGGGATGAACATTTCCGAGCGATACATGGTGGAGCGTCCGGCGCCGGGCCGCGTCGAGGACTTGCACTTCGAGATCACCGGACCGCTTGTCGCCGAAATGCAACATACATTCGTCGAGGATTGGACGCTGAGCACCAATGAGCTTCTGCAAGGCGACGCGTATTTCCCCAAGCTCCTCGCGTCGGGTCCGTCTCTTTGCCGCGGTATTTCCAGCGGTCCGGACGAGGATTTCGAGAAGATTCACTGGATTCTCCAAGCAGCGTTTGCCGCAGCCCAGCACAGCGTGCGGATCGTCACGCCCTACTTCGTGCCGACGTGGCCGTTGATTTCCGCCATGGCGATGCGTGCCCTTCGCGGGGTTGAGATCACGCTTATGCTGCCTTCAGTGGTCGATCTGCCGTATATGCGATGGGCAGCCGATGCCTATCTGTGGCAGTTGCTCGAGCATGGGGTACGGGTTTACCGGCAACCGCCGCCCTTCGTGCACACCAAACTCATGATCGTCGATGAGCGGTGGGTTTTGGTCGGATCGGCCAACCTTGACCGACGAAGCTTTCGACTACACTTTGAGTTCAACATCGAGGTCTATGATGTGAAGCTGGCGCGTGACCTGAGCGCCTGGTTGGACGAGCGCATCGCGGTGGCGAAACCGGTTACGCTTGAGGAGATGGATTCGCGTCCAAGGTGGCGGCGCTTGCGTGACGGGACGGCGAAGATCCTTTCCCCCCACCTCTAGTATCCTGTCTTGGAAGCCTTGCGACTAGTGCACCGTCACACCTGTTTTTGTGGGTTATCCGAACCGCGCCCGTCAGGAAGCGGTCACCCACCGGGACGCCGCACGGCGCATCTCCACTCCCTAACGGTCGTGGTTCTGTTTTGCAGGCCTGATCGGCAACCCACAATTTTGGGTGTAACCAAGCACTAGCGACGCCATACCAAGTGCTCCGGATGAGCTTTTGCGGAAGGACAAGGTCAACTGCTTATCCGGAACCCGGCGAAGTCCGTCAGATCCACGTCGGCGTCGGCGTCGACATCAAAAGCCTCGAGGCACTCTTGCGCCGTAGTGGGCGGCGTCGGGCTCGGTGCCTCGCCCGGATCGCTCATACAATCGGCAAAGCCTGCGTAGTCCTCAAGGTCGACATCCCTATCATCATCTATGTCGCCGAAGACCGGCACCAGGATCCAGGCAGCTTGGTAGACTTCGGCGGGGAAGGTGCTCAGCGGCTCCTGGGCCCATGCGACGATCCTGATGTCCGGCTTGGCCGTCCAACTGTCGCTGTCGAACGTGAAGGTCCTGACGACATCCTGGCAGTTACCCGGAGCCACGGTAACGTCCGCAGTGCCGGCAATCTGCTTGAGCCCGTTACGATGATACGTGGGAGACGGCGGCCAGTGGTCCAACACCTGCGCAATATAAATACGCATGGTTTTGCCAATGCCTTCGGATTCCACACAGACCGTGGCGGTGATCTCATAGGTTGAACCACTCACGTGCACGGCGCTTAGCACGATGGTGACGTCGGTGGCGACGGCCAGTCGCGCCATGTACTTAACGCAGTACAAGTTGTATATGTAGGGGACGGAAGACGCACCCACGGTTGTGTCGACACCATCAAAGGTGGCGGATGGTGTGCCCCAAAAGTCATAGAAATCGAAAAACCTATTTGTATCCCCAAGTGGTCGCGTACTGGCCGAGGACGTGGACCTGCACTAAGGCAAAGGTATCCGGATAGTCGTCCAACAACATGTCCAACGCTCTACGGGCGTATTCGCAGTACACGCCCGTTATCTGCGTAAACTCCTCGCACAGCACTACCCGGTCAGCCCCGAGGGCGCTTGCGGGGACGCCGGCGGCAGCAACCATGAACACGGCCCAGGCATACCCTAGACGCGGCTGGTTTCGTGCTAGGAAAGTATCCCTTTTCATCGCCTTCCTTTCGTTTCGAT